>DATIOF010000019.1:0-36952 GCA_035473395.1 Gaiellaceae bacterium | reverse complement strand
GTTCTCGTGACGGGGGTCGCGCTCGCCGCCCAGCCGGGCGGCCCCAAGGTCTCGAACGCCGTCATCCATGCGTGCGTGAAGAAGAACACCGGCCTCGTCCGGATCATCGGCGCCTCGGCCACGTGCCGGCGTGGCGAATCGTCCGTCGCGTGGAACGCCCAGGGCGCCCGCGGGGCGGCCGGCGCGGCGGGCGCAGCCGGCCCGCAGGGCCCTGCCGGTCCCGCGGGAGCGGCCGGCGCCAGGGGCGATGCCGGGGCGGCCGGAGCTGCCGGCCCACAGGGCCCGGCGGGACCTGCCGGACCTTCGCTGCCCTCGCTGGAGAGCCTGAACGGCGTCGGCTGTCACCTGGCCGGAGCGCCGGGCACCGCCACGCTCACCTACGACGCCGGCGGCGTCGCCACGCTCAAGTGCGTCCCGACGGGCGGCGGCTCAAGCGCGGAGATCCGCGTGAACGAGTTCATGACCGGCTCCACGGGCGCGGCGTCGAACGAGTTCGTCGAGCTCTTCAACGCCGGCTCCAGCGCGGCGGACGTCGGCGGATTCAAGGTCGCCTACCGCTCCTCGGCCGGAACGAGCGACATCACGCTCGCCACGATCCCGGCCGGCACCAGCATCCCCGCGGGCGGCTTCTACCTGCTCGCCGGCGCGGGCTACCTCGGCTCGCACGCGGCCGACCAGTCGTTCTCGACCTCGCTCGCAGCGACCGGGGGCGGCCTCGCTGTCCGCGACACGGGCGGCGCGATTCTCGACTCCGTCGGCTATGGCGACACGACCAACGCCTTCGTGGAGGCCCATCCGGCCACGGCGCCGCCGGCGACCGCTGCTCCGGGCAGTAGCTCCGGGCGGATCCCCGACGGCCACGACACGAACGACAACGCGGCCGACTTCTCGGTCAGCGCGACACCCTCTCCGGGAGCCGCGAACCACTAGAACGACCGGCGGGCGGCGCGTGTTGCGTGCCGCCCGCCAATCACTCCAACGGGGCATGCTCGGGCCCGAGGCCCTCACCGATACTGCGTCTGCGGGGCACAACCCTCGCATTGGCGTATTCAGGAACTTGCGGAAACTGCGGCGATTGGTCTCATTCACCAGCACACTCTCGAACGGTTGCTCTCGCCCGAGCTCATGCTCGTGGATGCCGAGCTGGCCGAACGAGCGCGCGCGCTCCTGCGGGAGCCGCAAGAGACCAACGGAAAGGGAACACACATGTCGGCACTAGGGACGCACGAATTCACCGCGGGGGCGAGCCTCGGGCTCGAGCCTCCGCTCAGCCCGCCGGTGGTTCGGGGCCCCATGGCCTCGGCAATGCCGGCCGGCGACGGCGGTCTTTCCGAGCTGCCGACTCCTCCTCCGGCGATCCGGCCTCCCGAGGCCGCTCTGGAGGCCCCGGCCCCCCAGCCCCTCGTGGCCGAGGTGCCCCAACCCGAGCCGGCGGCGACGCCTGCTCCGGCTCCGGCTCCGGCTCCGGCGCCGGCGCCCGCTCCTGCTCCGGCTCTCGAGCCGATCCAGGCCGAGCCGGCACCGCCGCCGATGGCGCCCGAGGCTCCGGTCGAGCCGGCCGCGCCCGTGATCGACTACTTCGCCACCGACGCCGCTCCGGCCGAGGAGCCCGCTCCGGTCGAGGAGCTGCCTGCGCCCGCGCCGGTCGCTCCGGCCGAGCCCGCGGCCGCCCCTGCGGTCGAGCTCCAAGCGATCCCGCTCATGGCCCCGGCCGATCCCGAGCCGGCCCCCGAGCCCGCTGCTGTCGAGCCCGTGGTCGAGCTGCCGGCGATCGCGCCGCAGCCCGAACCGGTCGCGGCGGTCGAGCCCGAGCCAATCGTCGCGCCCGCTCCGGTCGAGCTCACTTCTGAGCCCGCCCCCGAGCCGGTCGACCTCACGCCGCCCGTCTCCGAGCCGCTCGCCGCGGCCGAGCCGGTCAGCGTGCCTGCGCTCGAAGAGCTGTTCGCGCCCGCGTCCAAGCGCGCGATCGACTTCCGCGTGGTCGTCCGCCTGAAGGAGGGCGACGGCGTCGAGGTCGGCTCGTTCCGCGACTTCGGCACCGCGATGGAAGGTGCCCAGGAAGTGATCGAGCAGTTCTCGTCCGCGACCGAGGGCCAGTGGCCCTTCTACGCCGGACGCTTCATCCGCCCCGACCTGATCGTCTCCGTGGACGTGGTCGAGGGCGGCGACGAAGACTAGGCGGCGCGGCCCACGTAGATCGTCACGACGGAGCCTGTCGGCGCGTTCTTTGCGCCGGCCGGCTGTTCGTCGACGATCTTCCCGACCTGGCTCAGGTCACTGACGCCCTGCGGAAGCGTCTGCACCCGGAACCCGGCCGCGGTCAGCTTGGCGCTCGCAGCTCCTGGAGTGAGGTTGCGGACGTCGGGGACGCCCTTGACGACGGCCCTCGGCCCGAGCGAGACGTTCAGCTGGATCCGGGTGCCGCGTTTCTGCGTCGTCCCGCCCACCGGGGCCTGGGAGATGACGGTTCCCTGCACCTCGGCTGAGGCCACGTAGACGACGCCCGCCTTCAGGCCCGAGGCGTTGAGCTGCTTCTGAGCCGCGTCCTGCAACTGGCCGGTCACATCGGGCACGGTCACGGTCGGAGGCTTCGAGGGCGGCGGTGGCGGCGGCGGGACCTGCGGCGGAGGTGGTGGCGGTGGCGGCGGAGGCGGTGCGGCCGAGGTACTCCCGCTGGAGACGTTCAGCCGAACCGCGGAACCGCCGGGAACGCGCTGCCCGGCCACCGGGCGCTGGGCGACGACGACGCCCTTCGGCCGCGAAGACGGCACGGTGTAGGCCTTCGGCACGAGGCCGGCGCCGCGAACGGCCGTGACGGCGGCATCGCGCTGCTGTCCCACCGTCTGCGGGACGGCGACGAGGCCGCGCGAGACGTTGATCGTGACGGTCGAGCCACGCGCGGCCTGCGAGCCGGCCTGCGGGCTTTGCGCGACAACGGTGTCCGTCGCCTGGTTCGAGGTGACCGTGGTCCTTCTCACATCGAAGCCCTTGGCGCGCAGCGCAGTAACGGCCGCGGCCGACCGCTGGCCGAGCACGTCGGGGACGGCCGCGCTCTGCGCAGTCGAGACGGTCAGCGTCACCACCGAGTGGCGAAGCACGTCCGCGCCCGCGCTCGGGTGCTGCGCGACGACAGTTCCCGGCGCAGCGGAGCTCTTCTGCCTGAGGATCCGGGAGATCAGGCCCCGGCTGTGCACCCGCGAGACCGCCTCGGGCGCTGCCAGCCGGACGACGTTCGGCACGTTGACGGTCGACTTGTGGCCGTTGTCGCGCGTGAGTAGCCACAGGGCGACGAGTCCGCCGATCACGAGCGCCAAGAGCAGCAGTAACCAGGGCCAGAGCAAGGGCCGAGGCGGCGGCCCCGGGGGCGGAGGCGGCAGGAGCTCCTCTTCCTCGACGACCGTGCCCGGCGGCAGACCTTCGTCGACGACGGTGGTCTGCTCCGGGGGCGGCGCTTGCGGCGCGCGGCGAATTCTCACCGCCGCCTTCTCTCCATTTGGCCTCAACCCCGAACCTGTCGCTGAAAAAATCTTTGCAATTCGCCCAAAGAGGCCTAATGCGCGCGCCGTTTACTGAGGCCCAGCAGGCTCCCTCAACGGAGGTTTTCCATGGTTCGCAAGCTGATCGTCCTCGCACTCGCCCTCGGCGTCGGCCTCGCCGTGACGGGCGTCGCGGGGGCACGCTGGTTCAACGTGATCCGCGGCACGCGCGGCGACGACGTGATCGCTGGCACCCCGAATCGCGACTACATCCAGGGCCTCGCCGGCAACGACCAGATCTCGGCCGCAGAGGGCCGCGACGTCGTCTTCGGCGGCCGCGGCAACGACACGATCGACGGCGGCCCCGGGCTCGACCGGCTCTTCGGCGGCCCCGACAACGACACGATCACCGCGGGTAACGGCCGCGCGGTCGTCTGGGGCGGCTACGGGAACGACACGCTCACCGCCGGCGACAACGGCCTCAGCCGGCTGCACGGCGGCCCGGGTGACGACACCCTCAACGGCGGCTCCCAGCGCGACTTCCTCTGGGGCGGCCGCGGCGTCGACCACGAGTTCGGCGGCGACGGCAACGACGTCCTGCACGCGCTCGCGCGCGACAACCAGGTCGACACGCTCGACTGCGGCCCGGGCGACCACGACGTCGCGTGGCTCCGCGCGGGCGAGAACGACACCACCGTGAACTGCGAGGTCGTGAAGACGGTCTCCGTCGGTTCGGACGGCTAGCACCTCTCCCCTCAGCCCAGTCGTCCTCCTCGAGGCCCGCCGACCGGCGGGCCTCGCCCTTTGTACGCTCGCCCCGTGAGCGGGCTCGAGCTGATCGCGGTCGCCGCCTGGTCGTTCGTGGTCGCGGTCGCCGGCGGCGCGGTCGGCCTCGTGCTCGGGAACCTGCGCCTGCCGCTGTTCGCCGCCGTGGCCTCCTCGCCGGCCGCGGGCGGCGGCGCGAACATCGCCGTCTCCGGGATCGCCGCGGCGACGGCGGGAACCGCGCACATCCGCGCCGGGCGGATCAACTGGAAGCTGTTCGGCTGGATGGCGCCGCCGTCGGTCGCCGGCGCGCTTGTTGGCGGCTACCTCGCGGGGCGCGTGCCCAAGACGGCACTGCTGCTCGTGATCGCGGCCGTGCTGTTCTACAGCGGGCTCGACCTCTTGCTCCGGAAACCCCGGCAGGCGAAGGTGCGGGCCGAGTTCTCGCGGGTTGCGGCGGTCGTCTCCGGCCTCGTGATCGGCCTGCTCGGCGGCTTCGTCGGCCTGATCCTGGGCTCGCTGCGCATGCCGGCGCTGCTGCGGCTCGTCGGCGAGCCCGCCTCGCGCGCGGTCGGGACGAACCTCGCGGTCGGCGTCTGCGTCGGCGTCGCAGGGCTGCTCGGCCACCTGCCCTCGGCGGCGCCCGACTGGAGGCTGATCGCGGTGGGCGGCGCAGCCTCGATCCCTGCGGCGCTGATCGGGGCGCGGCTCACCGGCCGTCTCTCGGAGCCGCAGTTGATCCGCGCGATCGGCTTCGTCCTGCTGGTCGCCGGCACGGGCGCGGCGATTCAGGCGTTCGTCTGAGCCTCGACCCGCTCGAGGAAGCCGCCGACGACTTCGAGATAGCGCTCCGGCTCCTCGAGGTACGGCATGTGCGCGCTCTCCTCGAACAGCACCCACTCGGCGTCCGCGATCCCGTCGGCGAGCGGCTGGACGAGCGTCGGCGTGCACTCGTCGTGGAGCCCGGACGTGATCAGCGCCGGCAGGTCGAGCTCGCCGAGCCGGTCGATCACGTCCCAGTCCCTGAGCGTGCCCGTGACGGTGAACTCGTTCGGGCCCCACATGGTCTCGTAGACCTGCGCGCCGAACTGCGCCCGCGCCAGGGTGAGCACCTCGGGCTCCGGGTCGAGCCGGCAGATGTGGCGACGCTTGAACTCCGACTCGGCGGCTTTCTCGTCGAGCCCGGGCGGCAGCTCGGCTGCGAGCCGCAGCGTCTCGACCGCCCAGCGCGGCGCGCTCGTCGGCGTCGAGTTGAGGGTGACGCTCGCAACGCCGGCCGACCGCGTGAACAGGTACTCCAGCGCGAGCATCCCGCCCCACGACGAGCCGAACAGGTGGATCTCATCGAGCCCGAGCCCGTCGCGGACGCTCTGCACCTGCTCGACGAACGTCTCGACGGTCCAGAGCGACGGCTCGTCGGGTCGCGACGACTCGCCGCTGCCGAGCTGGTCGAAGAAGACGACACGACGCCCCTGGTCGGCGAGCGGCGCAAGCGCCGTCAGCGGCAGGTGCGACCCACCGGGCCCGCCATGGAGGCAGAGGAGCGGCAGCCGCCCGGGCTCCTCGCGGTCGCCGACGACGAAGTAGGCCGTCCGCCAATCGCGAAACGGGATGGTGGCGCTCAGCCGATCGTCCAGGTGTCGCCCGCGTGCAGCAGCTCGCCGAGGTCGCCCTCGCCCTGCTCGTCTCGCGCACGCGTGAGCTGTTCGTCCAGCAGGCGGTCGTAGACCGGGCGCTCGACGTCACGGAAGACGCCGATCGGCGTCGGGCCGTGCGGGGTGTGCGAGAGCCGCGCCAGCGCGTTCGCCAGAGACGTCGTCTCCGCGTGCTCGTCGTGGACGAGCAGCTCGCCCTCGGCGGCGCCGTCGACGATCTCCGCCGAGCCATCCGGCCGCATGCGCACCCCACGCTCGCCGTCCTCGCCGAAGCGCACCGGCTCGCCGTGGGAGAGCAGGATCCGGTTCTCCTTCTGGTCGCGCACGGCGTCGAAGGCGCCATCGTTGTAGACGTTGCAGTTCTGGTAGATCTCGACGAACGCGGCGCCCGGATGGGCGTGCGCGCGGCGCAGCGTCTCGGTCAGGTGCGCGCGGTCGGTGTCGATCGAGCGCGCGACGAAGGTCGCCTCGGCGCCGAGCGCCAGCGCGACCGGGTTGAACGGGTAGTCGACCGACCCCATCGGCGTCGTCTTGTTCACCGTCCCGAGCGGCGAGGTCGGCGAGTACTGCCCCTTCGTCAGGCCGTAGATCTGGTTGTTGAACATCAGGATCTTCACGTTCACGTTCC
This sequence comes from Gaiellaceae bacterium, assembly GCA_035473395.1. Lineage (GTDB taxonomy): Bacteria > Actinomycetota > Thermoleophilia > Gaiellales > Gaiellaceae > AC-32. The sequence goes on along the minus strand of DATIOF010000019.1, from coordinate 30,428 downwards.
GGCGCAGCGCGTGGATGAGGTGGTTGCCCCCGATCGAGAGCGCGTCGCCGTCGCCGGAGACGACCCAGACCGACAGGTCGGGCCGCGAGAGCGCGAGCCCGGTCGCGATCGCCGGCGCGCGGCCGTGGATCGAGTGGATGCCGTAGGTCTCGACGTAGTACGGGAAGCGCGCGGCGCACCCGATGCCCGAGATGAAGACGATGTTCTCGCGTGGGATCCCGAGCTCCGGCAGGAAGCTCTGCACCGCGGCGAGGATCGCGTAGTCGCCGCAGCCGGGGCACCAGCGGACCTCCTGGTCGGTCTTGAAGTCCTTCGCGGTCAGATCGCCGTTGGCGCTCAAAGCAGCGCCTCCATCGCATCCGCGAGGTCGCCGGCCCGCAGCGGCTGGCCGCGCACCTGGTTGAAGCCGACCGCGTCGACCAGGAATTCGGCGCGCACGAGCTTCAGCAGCTGGCCGAGGTTCATCTCGGGCACGAGCACACGGTCGTACGAGCGAAGGACGTCGCCGGTGTTGCGCGGGAACGGGTTCAGGTGCGTCAGGTGCGCCTGCGCGACCTGCTTGCCCTCCTTGCGCAGCCGGCGCACGCCCGCCGTGATCGGGCCGTAGGTGCCACCCCAGCCGAGGACGAGCAGCGACGCGCCGTCGGGATCGTCGACCTCGAGCTCCGGGATGTCGGCGGCGATGTTCGCGACCTTCTGCGCGCGCAGGCGCACCATCCGGTCATGGTTGTCGGGGTCATACGAGACGTTGCCGGTCTCGTCCTGCTTCTCCAGGCCGCCGATGCGATGCTCGAGCCCGGGCGTGCCGGGAATAGCCCACACGCGCGCGAGGGTCTCGGGGTCGCGCACGTAGGGGAGGAACTCGCCGTCGCGATTCGGCCCGCTCGCGAACTCGACCGGGATCTCCGCGAGCGCGGCCACGTCGGGCAAGAGCCACGGCTCCGAGCCGTTGGCCAGGTACGCGTCCGAGAGCAGGTAGACGGGCGTGCGGTACTTGAGCGCGATCCGCGCCGCCTCGAGCGCCGCGTCGAAGCAGCCGCCCGGGGTGGATGCGGCCACGACCGGGACCGGCGACTCGGCGTTGCGGCCGTAGAGCACCATCAGCAGGTCGGCCTGCTCGGGCTTGGTCGGCATGCCGGTCGAAGGGCCGGCGCGTTGGATGTCGAGGATCAGCAGCGGCAGCTCGAGGGCGACGGCCAGACCGACGGTCTCTGCCTTGAGCACCACGCCGGGGCCGCTCGAGGTGCAGACGCCGAGCGCGCCGCCGAAGCTCGCGCCCACCGCCGCTCCTACGGCCGCGATCTCGTCCTCGGCCTGGAAGGTGCGGACGCCGAAGCGCTTGTGCCGCGAGAGGTGCTCGAGGATCTCCGACGCGGGCGTGATCGGGTAGGCGCCGAGGAAGAGCGGCAGCCCGCTCTTCACGCTGGCCGCGATCAACCCGATCCCGAGCGCCTGGTTGCCCGTGATGTTGCGGTAGGTGCCCGGCGCCATCGGCGCGGGCGCAACCTCGTACGAGACGACGAAGTCCTCCGAGGTCTCGCCGTAGGCCCAGCCGGCCTTGAACGCCTTGACGTTTGCCTCGGCGATCTCCGGCTTCGACGCGAACTTCTTCTCCAGGTAGGCGATCGTCCCGTCGGTCGGGCGGTGGTAGAGCCACGACATCAGGCCGAGCGCGAACATGTTCTTCGACCGCTCCGCCTCGCGCTTCGTGACGTCGATCTCCTTCAGCGCCTCGAGCGTGAGGCTCGTCAGCGGGACGTCGTGAACGTGGTACTCGTCGAGCGAGCCGTCGTCGAGCGGGCTCGCCTCGTAGCCGGCCTTCTCGAGGTTGCGCTCGGTGAAGGCGTCGCGGTTGACGATCAGCGTGCCGCCCTTGGGCAGGTCGCGCAGGTTCGTCTTCAGCGCCGCCGGGTTCATCGCCACCAGCACGTCGGGCGCGTCGCCGGGCGTGAGGATGTCGTGGTCGGCGAAATGGAGCTGGAAGCCGGAGACGCCGGGCAGCGAGCCGGCCGGCGCGCGGATCTCGGCCGGGAAGTCGGGCAGGGTCGAGATGTCGTTGCCGACGAGCGCCGTCTCGCTGGTGAAACGGCCGCCGGTCAGCTGCATGCCGTCGCCGGAGTCGCCGGCGAAGCGAATGGTCACTTGCTCGAGCTGCTCGACCTGCTTGGTCACTTCGCTACACCGTAGCGCGGACCAGCGTCAGGCCCCAGGCCTGTCCGGAGGCGAAGAGCTCGTCCGGATCGACCTCGTCCCGCCAGCCGATGAAGTGCCGCTCGGGCTCGTCTTCGGTCGAGCCGTAGATGGCGACGCGCAGCTCCAGCTCGCCGTCCTGGCCGCCGCCCCGCTCGAGCTCCTCCAGCCTGCGCTCGGCCTCCTCGGCCGCCGGCCCGTCGGCGTAGCCCTTGGGCATCAGGCCGCCTCGCTCAGCAGCGCCTGCAGGTCGAGCGGCTCGCTGATCATCGACAGGCCGCCGTCCGAGGCGCGCGGCCACTCGGGCTCGGGCCGGTCGCGGTAGAGCTCGACGCCGTTCCCGTCCGGGTCGCGAAGATAGATCGCCTCCGAGACGCCGTGGTCGGTCGCGCCGCTGACCGGCCAGCCTGCGTCGACCAGCCGCTTGAGCGCGTTGCCGAGCTGCGCGCGGTCGGGGTAGCGGATCGCCACGTGGTAGAGACCGGTCGTGTTGGCCGGAGGCGGCGAGCCGCCGCGCGAGTCCCACGTGTTCAGACCGAGGTGGTGGTGGTAGCCGCCAGCCGAGAGGAACGCGGCCTCGTCGCCGATCCGCTGCATCACGTCGAAGCCGAGGATGTCGCGGTAGAACGCGAGCGAGCGGTCGATGTCGGCGACCTTCAAGTGGACGTGCCCGATGTCGACTCGCGGGTCGAGGCTCATGCGGCCGACGATAGCGTCTCGCTGCGTACCCGATCCGATACCGGTTGTTGTCCAGAGGCTACGGGGCGGGGCACCCAAGTGAGCGTTCCCCCGCCCCGCGCCGATGCCGCTACGGTCCCCAGGGCGATGAGGCGTTCAGCGCGGCGATTGCGATCGTGCCGAGCACGATCAGCAACGCCTTAATCCTTGCGGACATCCGGGCACCTCCTCTCGGGTCTCGCAGTGCTAACGGAGAAGCCGCGATACCCAAGCGGGGTAGTCAATTGTTGTCAAGCAACCGATGCCGATTGACGATGTCTGGTGTGGAGGTAAGAATTGAATTCGGTGTCGCGCGAACTCGAGGGACAGGCCGAGACGATCGGCCAGCGCTTGCGACGCCTGCGCCACGAGCGCGGGCTGTCCCAGCGCGAGCTGTCGAGCCCTGGCGTTTCGTACGCCTACATCTCGCGAATCGAGGCCGGCGCGCGCCGACCCTCGGTCAAGGCCCTGAGGATGCTCGCCAAGAAGCTCGGCGTCTCTGCCGATTACCTCGAGACCGGCTCGGAGATCCGTGACACCGACGAGCGCGAGCTTCGCATCGCCGACGCCGAGCTCGAGCTGCGGCTTGCCGACCAACCTGGTGAAGCCGAGCAGAAGCTCGAGGCGCTGCGCGACGCTTCGGTTGCCGCCGGCGACGTGGTCGCGGCTTCGCGGGCGAACATCGCGCTCGGGCTGGCCGCCGCGGCCGCAGGACGCAACGCCGACGCGATCGAGCGACTCGAGGCCGGCCTCGAGCTGTCGCCGGTCTCACCGAGTAGCCGACCCGATGTCTTCGCGACGCTCGGCAGGGCGTACGCCGCGACCAGCCGCCCTGACCGTGCCGTCGAGGTTTTCGAGCGCTGTCTGGCCGAGGTAAGCGAGGACGCGCCGGAAGACCTGACCGCACAGGTGCGTTTCACGACGTACCTCAGCTACGCGCTCACGGACCTCGGCGACCTCGAGCGCGCCCAGGGCGTCCTCGACACGGCGCTCGACCAGGCCGGCGCGATGACCGATGCCTACTCGCGCGTGCGTCTCTACTGGTCGCTGGCTCGGATCGCCGATCTCCAGGGCCGCCCCGCGGCCGCGCTCGACTACGTCCGTCGGGCGATCGCACTCCTCGACGTCACCGACGACACCCTCCACCTCGCGCGAGCCCACTTGCTCTGCGGAAGCATCTTGCTCTCCCAGGGGCGCGCGGAGGATGCCGGCCGTCACTTCGACCTGGCCGAAGAGCTTTTCGGGGTGCACCCCGAGCCCGTCGACATTGCGAGCCTCTACACCGACCAGGCACGGCGAGCCGTGCACCTGGGCGACGGGGAGGAGGCCAGTCGCCGGGCGCGAGCGGCACTCGATGCCGTCGGCGACGAGTACCCCCACGAGCGAGGAAACGCCCTCTGGGCGCTCGCCGAGGGCCTCGCGCTCACGGGCGACAACGATGGCGCTCACGAGTCGTTCCGCAAGGCGACCACCTTGCTCGAGGAGCAGGGTCACCGCCGCGACTACGTCGAGGCCTACCGGGCCTGGGGCAAGTTCCTCCGACGCTCGGGCCGGGAGGACGAAGCACTCGAGGTGCTCGAGCGGGCTGCCGACCTGGCCGCCGAGCCCGTCGCCGCAGACCACCGCGGAACGCGTTGATCGCGGCCGCGGTCCGGCCGCGGGGTCCGTATTCCCTCCGCGCGACCCTCCGGCACGGGAGCGACGCGACTCGCAGCGTGATCGACGGCGTGCTGGTCGCCGGGCTCGCGTGCGGCGGGGCCGGCCGAGCCTGGCAGCAGCCGAACGGCACCGTCCAGCTGCGGGCACCGAGCGAGGCCGGGATCGACGAGCTCCGCTTCGTCCTCGCGGTCGACGACGACCACTCCGAGTTCATCAAACGCTTCGCGCGGGACCCGATGATCGGCGAGGCGATCCGGCGTGAGCGCGGGCTGCGGCCGCTGCGCACCGCGACGGTCGCCCACTCGCTGCTGCGCGCGGCCTGCGGGCAGCTGATCCAGGCAAGCCGGGCGCGCCAGATCGAGCGCACCGTGATCCGCTCGCTGACGTCCCAGCTGACCGGCACGAAACTGCACGCTCCGCCGGGCTGCGAGACGTTTGCGCGAGTCTCCCCCGCCGAGCTGCGGCGGCTCGGCCTGGGGATGCGCCGCGGCGCCTCCCTGGTGCGGATCTGCCGCTCGCTCGACCTCGAGCGGCTGCGCTCGCTCCCGAGCGAGGCGTCGGCCGAACGGCTCCTGCGCGAGCGCGGGCTCGGGCCCTGGTCGGTCGGGGTCGTCTTCCTCGAGGGCCTCGGGCGCTACGACCGCGGTCTCGTCGCCGACCTCGGCCTCGTGAAGCTCCTCTCCGCGCTGCGCGGCCGCTGGGTCGAGGGCTGGGAGACCGCCGAGCTGCTCGAGCCCTACGGCGAGTGGGCCGGGCTCGCGAGCGTCTATCTGTTGAACGCGTTCGCCAAGGGCCTCGTGCGGCTGCCGAAAGCTGCCTAGACTCGAGCGCGTGGACGCGCGACGGGTCGCCATCCTCGGCGCCGGCACGATCGGCGAATCGCTCCTGCGCGGGCTGCTGAGCGGCGGCTGGCGCGAGCCGGGCGAGATCGTCGCGACCGTGCGAGACGAGGAGCGGGCGCGCGAGCTCGAGGAGCGCCACGGCATTCGGGTCACGCTCTCAAACGCCGAAGCCGTTGCGAACGCTGCGCTCGTCGTGATCGCCGTCAAGCCGCAGGACTTCGACGCGCTGCTCGGCGAGATCGGCGGCGTGCTGACGCCCGAGCAGACGGTGCTCTCCGTCGCGGCCGCGATCCCGACCGCCGCGATCGAGCGCCAGATCGCCGACGGCGTCCCCGTCGTGCGCGCCATGCCGAACCGGCCGGCGACCGTCCACGAGGGCATCGCTGGCATCTGTGCGGGCGCCCACGCGAGCGACGACCACCTGCGCCTGGCCGAGGAAGCGCTCAGCCACCTGGGCGCGGTGGTCGAAGTGCCGGAGCGCTACATGGACGCGGTCACCGCCGTCTCGGGCTCGGGCCCGGCGTACTTCGCGCTGCTCGCCGAGGCGATGATCGAGGCCGGGATCCTGCTCGGGCTCTCGCGCGAGGTGACGACCCAGCTCGTCGTCCAGACGATGCTCGGCACGGCGCACCTGCTGCGCGACGAAGGCATCCACCCGGTCGAGCTCCGCGAACAGGTCACCTCGCCCGGTGGCACCACGATCCGCGCGATCCGCGAGCTCGAGCGTGCAGGCGTGCGCGCGGCCTTCCTCAACGCGATTCAGGCCGCCATGGAGCGCTCGCGCGAGCTAGCGGCGGGCGACGAGTGACGCTCATCGGCGTCGAGCTGGTGCGCTGCTCCGAGGCCGAGGAGGTGGCCTCTGTCGTCGCGGACGAGCTGGCCGCCGCAGCGCGGGCCGGCCTGACGGTCGTCCTCACCGGCGGCACGACGCCCGGCCGCGCCTATCAGCTCGCGGCCGAGCGCGAGCCAGACTGGAGCGCCGCCTCGCTCTGGTGGGGCGACGAGCGCTGCGTGCCGCCCGAGGACGAGCGCTCGAACTACCGCCTCGCGCGCGAGAACCTGCTCGACCGGATCGAAGCGCGGCCGCGGGAGGTGCAGCGGATTCGCGGCGAGCTCGGCGGCGCGGAGGCAGCACGCGAGTACGACGAGCTCCTGGGCGGGGCCCGGCTCGACTACGTCCTACTCGGGCTCGGCGCGGACGGGCACACCGCGTCGCTCTTTCCCGGGCAACCGACTCTTGACGAGCGCGAGCGTCGCGCCATTCCCGCGGAGTCGAAGCTCGAGCCGTTCGTCGAGCGCGTGACGCTGACCGTCCCGGTGCTCTGCTCCGCGCCTGAGGTGGTCTTCATCGTCACGGGCGAGGCAAAGGCGGACGCCGTCGAGCGGGCGTTTGCCCGGCCGCCGAGCCCGGAGACGCCGGCCAGCCTGATCCGCTCGGCGGCAGGCCGCACCCGCGTGGTTGCGGACGAGGCGGCGGCATCCCGATTGCCTGGCTAGACAGCACCGGGCCGACCGGTGTATACAGCGGGCATGGCCGCCCCAGAGTCCAAGCCGCTCTTGGACGTTCTGACGCTCGACAAACCGGAGCAGCTGAAGGCGCTGGGACATCCGCTGCGCCTCCGCGTGCTGGAAACCCTCGGCGCCGGCGATTCGGAACACCTGACGAACCGCGAGCTGGCGAGCCGCCTCGGCGTCGATCCGGGTCACCTGCACTTCCACGTGCGCATGCTCCTGCGGGCCGGTCTGATCGAGCTGGCGGACGCGGGTCAGGGACGTGAGAAGCCCTACCGCGCGGTCGCCCGAACCGTCCGGGTCGCTCCTGCTCTCCTGAAGGCGGACGCGACCAGCGACCTGCGCGCCGCGATGCTCGACGAGGTCCAGCGCGGGTGGGCCGAGCACGGAACGAGTGGCACGTTCCGCTCGGCGCAGGTGACGGCGAGGATCTCGCCCGAGCAGGCGGTCGAGCTGATCCAGGAACTGGCGGAGCGGGCCCGCGAGGCGGAGGACCCGTCGCAGGCGCCGATCGTGATCACGACGGTGCTCCACCCGCCGACGACGGTCGACCTGCAGGACTAGGGCAACAGCGGCGAGCTGAGCTCGACCTCGATCCCGCGCTGTCGCGCGAGCGCCTGCAGGACGAGCACGGTGTCCGCGACCGGCATGTCCTCCAGGTACTCCTCGCGCGCCTCGAACGATTCCAGCACGGCCTCGACCGCCTCCGTGTAGCCGACCACGTCCTGCGCGGCGAGATTGGCAAGCGCGTCGCCGACGTCGCCGGGAAAGTCGTCGCGCGTGCGGATCGCGTCGGCGTGCACGCGCGCATGCTGGTCGTCGGCGAGCACGAGCAGCGCAAGCGTGGCCGCGTAACGGCCGATCGGGCTCTCGCTGGTCGCGGCACCGGCGTCGAGCGCCCAGCGCGCCGCCTCCTCGGCGCCGGCCCAGTCGCCGGCGAGGACGAGGGACTTGACCGCCCCGATCGGCCGGCCCCAGCTGCCCGGCGGCGCGTCGGCGAAGCTCTCCCGGTAACGGGCGGCGGCGCGGTGGAACCACTCGCCGGCCTCGTCGGTTCGGCCCTGCATCAGCAGCGCGAGCCCGGCGCCGCCGGCCGCGTTGCCGAGCCGCGTCAGCTGCCGTTGCCGCGCGTCCGCATCCTTTGCCTCGGGCAGCCGAGACTCGCCGTCCTCGTAGCGAGACCGTTCGCGCTCGAGGTGCGCCGACCAGTCCTGCCCTTCAGTGAGGCTCTGTGGTTCAGGCACACCCAACCTCCTCCCCGACTTGATCGTATCGAGGGCCGGCGCACGTGTCTGTCACGCGAGTGTGGCGAGAGTGTGACGATTGACTAGGGTCTTTCACGTGCGCGAGTTGCGGGAAGTTTTCTACGTCGACGGTGTCCGAACCGCGTTCGGCCGGGCGGGCCCGAAAGGTGTCTTCTGGCGCACGCGGGCCGACGATCTGGGCGTCAAGGTCGTCCGCGAGCTGCTCCGCCGGAACCCGACGCTTCCGCCCGAGCGCATCGACGACGTGGTGCTCGCGGCGACCGCGCAGGTCGGCGACCAGGGCCTGACACTCGGGCGCGACGTTGCGCTGCTGGCCGGCCTGCCGCAGAGCGTTCCCGGCTTCGCGGTCGACCGGATGTGCGCCGGCGCGCTCACCGCGGTCACGGCCGGTGCCGGCGAGATCGCGATGGGTGCGGCAGATCTCGTCCTCGCGGGCGGCATCGAGCACATGGGCCACCATCCGATGGGCGAAGACGTCGACTTCAACCCGCGCTTCGTCGCCGAGCGGCTCGTTAACACCTCGGCCGTGACGATGGGCGCGACGGCCGAGAACCTGCACGACCGTTTCCCGCAGTTGACGAAGGAGGACGCGGACGCCTACGCCGTGCGCTCGCAGCAACGCGCGGGGGCCGCGTGGGAGAACGGCGTCATGCGCGAGACGGTCGTCCCGATGACGGTCTTCACCGACGAGGGCTGGCGCGCGGCCGACCGCGACGAGTTCCTGCGGCCGGAGACGACGCTGGAGGCGCTCGCGACGCTGCCGACGCCCTTCCGCCCCGGCGGTCGCGTGACGGCCGGCAACTCGGCCGGGCTGACCGACGGCGCGACCGTCTCGCTGCTTGCCTCCGGGCAGGCGCTCGCCGAGCACTCGCTCGAGCCGCGCATGCGGCTGGTCTCGTATGCGTTCGTGGGGGTCGAGCCGGAACTGATGGGCCTCGGGCCCGTGCCGGCGACCGAGAAGGCGCTCGAGCGTGCCGGGCTGACGCTCGACGAGCTCGGCCTGTTCGAGCTGAACGAGCCGTTCGCGGTGCAGGTGCTGAGCTGGTGCGACGGGGTCGGCGTCGATCCCGAGGACGAGCGGCTCAACCCGTACGGCGGTGCGATCGCCTGCGGCCACCCGCTGGCCGCGACCGGCGTGCGGCTGCTCGCCCAGCTCGCCTACGGGTTCCGGGAGCGGCCGGAGGCCCGCTACGGGCTGACCGCGCTCTGCGTCGGGATGGGCATGGGCGCAGCGCTCGTCTGGGAGAACGTCGCTGCCGGACACTGAGTTCAAGCTGTCCCGCGTCGAGGTTCCCGATGCCGGGGCGGTCGCGCTGGTCACGATCGACAACGGCGAGGACTACACCAGGCCGACCTTCTTCGGGCGAGCTGCGCTCGAGTCGCTCGAGCGGCTGCTACCCGAGCTGGAGGAGGGCGACTGGGACGCGCTCGTCCTGACGGGGAAGCCGTTCGTGTTCGCCGCCGGAGCGGACGTGACGCAGTTCCCGGGGGCCACGCGCGAGGTGGCAATCGAGGGAAGCCGGGCCGGCCACGAGCTCTTCGGCCGGATCCGGGCGCTGCCGTATCCGACGGTGGCCGCGGTCAATGGCGCCTGCCTCGGTGGCGGCGTCGAGATCGCGCTGCACTGCGACGCGCGGACGATCTCGACCGCGGTGCGGCACTTCGCGTGCCCGGAGTGCTTCCTCGGGATCGTCCCGGCCTGGGGCGGCACACAGCTCGTCCCGCGGCTGGTGGGCGCGGAGACGGCCGTCAGGTTCATCGTCGCCAACCCGATGCGCCAGAACCGGATGCTGACCGGCCCCGAGGCGTTCGAGCTCGGCTTCGCCGACCGCCTGTTCGAGCCGGCCGAGTTCGTCGACGAGTCGATCGCGTTTGCCCTCCAGCTCGAGCCGAGCAGTGACAGTCACAGTGACAGTCACAGTGCGACGGAAGTGATCCGAAAGGCGCGCGGAAGGCTCGACGGACAGGTTCACGGGGCCGCGCCCGCTCCGTACAAGGCGCTCGAGCTGATCGAAGGGGCCCTGTTGGGCTGGTCGCTCGAAGAGGGCTACGCGGCCGAGGAGGAAGCCGTCGGCGAGCTGCTGCCGGGCCGGCAAGCGCAGGCTTCGCTCTACGCCTTCGACCTGGTCGATCGCCGGGCCAAGAGCGCGCCCGGCCGGCCGGCTGCGGAGCCTCGCCCGATCCGCAAGGTCGGCCTCGTCGGGGCCGGCCTGATGGCGGCCCAACTGGCCACGCTCTTCGTTCGCCGCCTCGAGGTGCCTGTTGCGATGCGCGACCTGAGCGAAGAAACGCTCGCCGCCGCCCGCACGACGATCGAGGAAAGCCTCGCCGAACAGGTCGCCAAGGGCCGCTACGACGAGGGCAAAGCGCGCTTTCTCGCCTCGCTCGTTTCGACCTCGACGACCTACGACGACTTCGCCGACTGCGACCTCGTGCTCGAAGCGGTCTTCGAGGAGCTCGAGGTGAAGCAGCAGGTCTTCGCGGAGCTGCGCGAGCACACACGGCCCGACTGCGTGCTCGCGACCAACACCTCGAGTCTCTCGGTCGAAGCGATGGGCGCCGACGTCGGCATCCACTTCTTCAACCCGGTCGCCGTGCTTCCGCTGGTCGAGCTCGTCCGCACGCCCGGCACCGACGACGAGACGCTTGCCACCGCCTGGGCGTTCGCCGAGGGGCTGCGCAAGAGGCCGGTGCTCGTCGCCGACGCGCCCGCGTTCGTAGTCAACCGCGTCCTCACACGCCTGATGAGCGTCGTGCTCGACGCGCTCGAGCGCGGCACCGACCCGGACGAGGCCGACGAGGCGATCCTCAGGCTCGGCCTGCCGATGGCCCCGTCGGTGTTGCTGCAGATGGTCGGCCCGCGGGTCGCCAACCACGTGCTCGGGACTCTCCACGACGCCTACCCCGACCGCTTCCCGCTCTCGCCGACGCTCGCGAATTACGCCGACAGCAAGGACGAGATCGTCGTCCGCGAGCAGGCGCCGCTCTCACAGGAGGAGCTGCTCGAGACCGCGCTCGAGGCGCTCGCCGACGAGATCCACCACCTGCTGCAAGAGGGCGTCGTCGCCGAGGCGAAGGACGTCGATACGGCACTGCTGCTCGGCGCCGGTTGGCCGTTCTGGCTCGGCGGGATCACGAAGTACCTCGACCAGGTCGGGATTTCGGGAAAGATGTTCAGGCACCCGCTCGCCGAGACCGGCGCGGGGGCACCTACACCATGAGCGACAACTGGCGCATCCGGATCCAGCCGCACGAGGCCGAGCATGGCGAGACGCTGCTCGAGCGTCTCGGGCTCGACCTCGGCTCCGACGAGGCCAAGCGCCTCGCCGAGGAGCTGCAGGGTCACCGGCTCGCGGTCTCCCGCGACGACGACACGATCTTCGTCTACGCCGAGACGCAGCCCCAGGCGGAGCAGGCCCGCGCGATCGTCCAGGCCGAGCTCGCCGAGGAGGCGCTCGAGGCGGACGTCGACGTCGAGCGCTGGCTGGCCGAGGAGGAGCGCTGGTCGGGCGAGCCGCCCCAGGAAACGTGGGAGCAGGACGAGCTCGCACGCGACCATGCGCCGTGGGAGGTGCGAGTCGAGCTGCCCTCGCACGACGAGGCGGACAAGCTCGCCGACCAGCTCGAGAGCGAGGGCTACGACGTCGTTCGCCGCTGGCGCTACCTGATCGTCGGCACCGCCTCCGAGGAGGACGCCAACGCGCTGGCAAAGCGCGTGCACGGCGAGGCTGAGCCTGGCGGCCAGGTCGTCTGGGAAGCCACGCCGCAGAATCCGTTCGCGGTCTTCGGCGGCCTCGGCGGCTAGGCCGCCGGTCTCCGGATCGGCTATCATTCGGGTGCGTCGCTCGCCGACCGGACTGCACGCGAGCGCGCTCTCTCACTGAGATTCGCGGCACGGAAAACGTGCTGCACGTATGCAGGAAACGACCGAGCAACCGACGCTGGCGCCGGAGGCTCCGGAAGGCCTAGCCGCTTCCGCCCTCCAGGCCGAAGCATGGGCCGGGGAGCCCTTCCTTCATCCGGATGAAGATCCGGCGGTTTCGCTTGCGCCCGAGACGGCCCGGCGGCGGGCGCTCGACGACGCGCTCGCGGAGATCGAGGCCGGTGCGCGAGAGCCGTCGTACGAGTGGAAGATCCGCTACGCCCTGATGCTCGGGCTGGAGCGCGTGCTCAGCCAGAGCCCGCCCCGGCTCGCCTCGGGCACGGAGCTGCGCCGCCACCAGATCGACGCGCTGGCCGGAATGCTGACCGAACTGATCGCGGCGACGCAGGTCGAGCCGGAGCTGAACGGCAACGGCAACGGCGACGCAGCCGTCGTGGAGGCCGAGGCCGAGGAGGACGAGGAGGATCTCGGCGTCCATCTCGAGGAGCCCGCCGACGAGCTCGAGCTGCCCGAGGAGCACCACGGCAAGGACCCGGGCTCCAGTAGGCGCTTCCGCTTCCGGCACCCGACCGCCTCCGGCAAGACGATCGCGGCGGCCGGCTTCGTGGAGGCCGCGCGCACGCTCGGCGTCCTCATCCTCACCCACCGGCGGCTGCTCGTCTCGCAGTTCAACCGCGAGCTCACCGCGGAGGGGTACGGCGACCGCTTCGAGGACGCGATCCTCAAGGGGAAGACGCCGAAGCACAAGAATCCCGTCACCGTCCAGACCTACGCCTGGTTCGCGCGCCACCACGGCGACCTGAACCCTGAGACGTACCAGCTCGTGATCGCCGACGAAGCCCACACGGCGCTCGGCGAGAAGACGAGCCAGGCGATCCGCAGCTTCTCCGACCCGATCTACATCGGCATGACCGCCACCGAGCAGCTGATCGCCAAGCAGGTCTCGGACGTCTTCCCCGCCTCGATCGACGAGCTGCCGCTCGGCGACGCCGCGCGCCGCGGGCTGATCGCGCCGCTGCGCTGCCTGCGCGTACCGCCCGCCGCCGCGATCTCGTCGGTGCCGATCGTCGGCGGCGACTTCGAGGAGCGCGCCCTGGCCGCGGTGCTCGACCACCAGGCGCTGAACCAGGCCGCCGCGAGCCTTTACCGCGAGCGATTCGAGAACACGCCGGGCATCGTCTACGCCGCCGGCGTCGAGCACGCGTACAACCTGGCCAAGGAGTTCCGCGCCGTCGGCCTCAAGGCCGAAGCGGTCAGCGGCAAGACGCCGCCGGTGCAGCTCGCCGAGACGCTCGCGGCCTACGAGCGCGGCGAGATCAACGTTCTGATCAACGCGATGCTGCTCGCCGAGGGCTGGAACTCGCCGCGCGCGACGGTCTGCATGCACCTCGCGCCGACCGCCTCGCGCCGCGTCTACCAGCAGCGCATCGGCCGGATCATGCGCATGCATCCACGCAAGGAGGCAGGCGTCGTCGTCGACTTCGTCCCGAAGGGCGCGACGCACAACGAGCGTGTCGTCTCGCTGCACAGCCTGCTCGACGCGGACTTCTACCGCGAAGGCGCGCGCGTCACCCCTGCCCCGCGGCGACGTGTCCAGCGCCGCGCACGACGGAAGCTCTCGCCGGCACCGTGGCTCGTGCCGGTCACGCCCGACGTCAAGCGCCGCCTGGCCGTGATCGACCGCGAATGGCAGCGCATCGACCCGCGCTTCCTCGACGACGACGAGCAGCTCTACTGGGCCACCATCGCCGGCCGCGCCGTTCGCTTCGACGAGCGCGTCGAGTTCGTGAAGAAGTTCACCGAGGGCAAGGCCAATCGCGGCGCGCTGGAGCAGTTCCTGAACGCCTGCGCCGCCGAGAACCCGAACCGCCGCCTGCGCCTGACTGCACTCGCCGATCGCGTCTCGATGAAGGTCGACCGGGCAAGCTTCGACGACCTGGTCACGCTGGTCACCCAGGCGCCGACCTGGGAGAAGGACCGCGTCCAGGGAGTCCGGACGCTACTCCGGGCGCTCGGCGACGAGAAGGTCGACGCGCCCGAGCAGATCCTCTCCCGCTGGACCTGGCGGCTCGCGCGCTCGACGCGCAAGGTTCAGGACCGGCGCGCGAGCGCGGAGTTCCCGGAGGCCAAGCGGCTGCTCGGCGCGCTCGCGAACTCGCGGGGCCACCGGCACGAGGAGAACGCGGCCAAGCTCGTCAACACGGCGCTGGATCAGTCACGCGAGGTCGGGGCCGCGCTGCTGGCCTCGGCCGAGGGCTACACTCCGCGCGCGAACCAGCTGATCGACGCGGCCCGCGAGCGGCTCGGCACGATCCAGGAGGTCGCCAACGCGCTGGCCGACAACCTGCCGGCGCCGAAGGCCGCAGGCAGCCGCTCGCGCCGCAGGCGGCGCAAGCGCAAGAAGAAGGGCCAGGCGCAAGGCCAGTCCCAGCAGAAGCAGTCGCAGAACGGGCCGAAGCCGGCGGCCGACAAGCCGGAGCGGAAAACCGCCCCGGCTGCCGAGGCGTAACGCCGGGCGTCAACCCGAGACTGCACCGATAGCGCATGGACGGGCGTTTCCTGATCCTGCTTCCGATCGCCTTCGCGGCGGGGATCGTGACCGCGGTCTCGCCGTGTGTCTTTCCCGTGCTGCCGATCCTGTTTGCGGGCGGCGCGAGCGGCGGCCGGCGGCGGCCCTACGCGATCATCGCCGGGCTCGTCACGAGCTTCGCCGTCTTCACGCTGATCGCCACCTGGCTGCTGCGCCAGCTGCACCTGCCGCAGGACTTCCTGCGCAACCTTTCGATCGGGCTGCTGTTCCTCGTCGCGGCGAGCCTGATCTTCCCGCAGGTCGGCGTCTGGATCGAACGTCCGCTCGCGCGCCTCAGCCGCCGCAGCCCGGACAGCGACCTCGGCGGGGGCTTCCTGCTCGGCGCGAGCCTCGGTCTGGTCTTCGTGCCCTGCGGCGGGCCGATCATCGGCGCGATCTCGGCAAACGCCGCCCGAGTGCACCTGGGCTGGCAGACGGTCGCGATCACGATCGCCTACGCGCTCGGCGCCGCCCTGCCGATGCTCGCGATCGCAGCGCTTGGCCAGCGGGCGACGCGCCGGATCCGGATGAATGCGCAGGCGCTGCGGACCGGCCTCGGCATCCTGCTGGCCCTGGCCGCGCTCGCGCTCGTCTTCAACGCCGACACGAAGCTCCAGACCTGGTTCCCCGACTACACGCACGCGCTACAAGGCCCCGAGCGCAGCTCGGTCGCCCGTGACGAGCTCGCGAAGCTCCAGCGCCGCGGGCCTTCCCGCTTCAAGGCGCAGACGGCCGCGAACAAGCTGAGCGACTACGGACCGGCGCCCGACTTCGCAGGGATCTCGGAGTGGATCAACTCGAAGCCGCTCACCTTGCAGCAGCTGCGCGGGAAGGTCGTGCTAGTCGACTTCTGGACGTACTCCTGCATCAACTGCCTGCGCACGCTCCCGCACCTCGAGGCTTGGGACAAGCGCTACCGCACGGCCGGCCTCACGATCGTCGGCGTGCACACGCCGGAGTTCGCGTTCGAGCACGTGCCCTCGAACGTCAGCGAGGCCTCGCGCAAGCTCGGCGTCCGCTACCCGGTGGCGATCGACAACGGGTACCACACGTGGTCGGCGTACCAGAACGATTCCTGGCCGGCCGAGTACCTGATCGACAAGCGCGGCCACGTGCGCGAGATCAAGAAGGGCGAAGGGCAGTACGACGAGACCGAGCAGACGATCCGGACGCTGCTCGGGGAATCGTCGGGCGCGCAGCTCGCGTCGGTCAAGGACCGCACCCCACGGCACCTGACGACGCCCGAGTCGTATCTCGGCTGGGAACGGCTCGACCGCTACGTCGGCTCACCGCTGTCGGCGAACGTGCCGGTGCCCTACCACTTTCCGCGCGAGATCCCGCTGAACGACCTCGCCTACTCCGGCGTCTGGACGGTCGAGCGCCAGCGGATCGTCGCGCTTCACAACGCGCGCCTGCGGCTCCACTTCCTTGCGCAGAACGTCTATCTCGTCCTGAGCGGCCACGGCCGGTTGCAGGTGATCGTGGGCGGCCGGCCGGTGAAGACGCTCCCTGTGGACGGGCTGAGCCGGCTATACACGCTCCTGCACTACAAGGGCCTCGCGGAAGGCGCGCTCGAGCTGCGCTTCACGCCCGGGATCTCGGCTTACGCCTTCACGTTCGGCTAGCGCTTACTGCTCGCGGGCGGCGGGATCCTCGCCGTCCTCTTCGTCGCGCTCTCGCAGGAAGCGGGTCAGCTCGGCGGCCAGCGCGTCGCCCGAGGGCAGCTCGGTCGCGTCGTCGAGCTGGTCGGAGCGCCGCTCGAGCTCGTCCACGTACGCGGCCGTCTCCTCGTCCGAGGCGACGGCCTCGCTGACCTGCTCCTCGTAGTTCCGTGCCGCTTCCTCCAGCTCGTCGGCCTCGATCTCGATCCCGAGCACGGCGCCGAGCCGCTCGCACAGCGCGAGCGCGCCACGCGGGCTGGGCGTCAGCGAGACGTAGTGCGGCACCGCGGCCCAGAGGCTGGCCGACGGGATCCCGCTCTTGCCGCACGCGTCGTGGATCACGCCGACGATTCCGGTCGGCCCCTCGTAGCGCGAGGCCGAGAGCCCGAGCCGCTCGACGAGCTCCTCGTCCGTCGCGCTGCCGGTGACGGGCGCCGAGCGCGTGTGGGGGACGTCGGCGAGCAGTGCGCCGAGCGTGATCAGCAGCTCGGTGCCGAGGTCGCGCGCGAGTCCCACCACGAGCTCCGTGAAGGTGCGCCAGCGCAGGTTCGGCTCGATTCCCAGCAGCAGCACCACATCGCGGTCGAGGCCGTCGGGGCGAGCGTGGTAGAAGACCGTCTCGGGCCAGTCGATCCGGCGGGTCAGGCCCTCCTCGAGCGACACGTGCGGGCGGGTCGCCTGGAAGTCGAAGAAGTTCTCCGGGTCGACCTCCGCGAAGCGCTCGGCGCCCCAGGTCTTGGCCAGGTAGCCGGCCGCCAGCGAGGCCGCCTGCGCGCCGTCATTCCAGCCGCGAAAAGCGGCGACGAGAACCGGGTGCTCGAGCTCGGGCCGGTGGTCGATGCGAAGCTCGTCCGCCACCCGGTCAGTCTACGTGCGGCCTGCCGCGAGAGCCGCCGGCGGACGCCACAGAACCGTCACGAAGGCCACGAGCAACGCCCACACCGCGGCTGCGAGCCCCACGTGAACGAGCACCAGCTGCCAGGGCAGGTGCGTCCGATACTGCACCTCGCCCAGCACCATCTGCGCCAGCAACACGCCGAAGACGACCAGGGCGAACCTGAACAGCCGAGGCCAGCGCTGGCGCTGCGAAGCGAGATAGCCGAGCACGAACACCAGGCCGACCGCGAAGACCGCGACCGCCGCGGCGTGGACGAAGATCAGCGGCTGCAGCCTCCAGAGCCGATCGACGCGCTCTGCGCCGCCGCCCGAGTGCGGGCCGCCGGCGGTCGCGAGCGCCCCGGTCACGAGCAGCACGCCGGCGGCGGCCGTCAGCGCGAGGGCGCCGTGGCGCAGCTCGACTGGCGTGACCGGCTCCGCCCGGCCCGAGCGCAGCGACAGCGCCTCGAGCGCGAGCACGACAGCCCCGGCGAGTAGGGCCATCGAGAGCAGCAGGTGCGCGGCCACGACCGGCCAGTGCAAGTGGCTGTGCACGGCGAGATAGCCGAGCGGGGCCTGGGCGAACGTCCCGACCAAGATCGCGAGCGCCAGCCGCCGCCCGCGCCGGGGCAGGCCGGGCACGAAGAACGACGAGACCGCGGTCAGCAGCACGAGCACGATCACGACGCCGCCGAGCGCGCGGTTCCCGAACTCGATGAAGGCGTGGTAGTCCTTGGCCGGCAGCGGGTGCCCGCTCTCGCAGCCCGGCCAGTGGCGACAGCCGAGCCCGGAGTCGGTCACCCGCACCGCCGCGCCCGTGACGACGATCAGCCAGAGCGCGCCGAGCGAGACGAGCGTCAGCTGGAAGAACCGCGCCGGCGAGAGCTCGATCCGCCTGAGTCGGGCGGTGGTGGCCTCCACGCCTCGAATGCTAGAGAAGGGGCTCGAGCAAAGCCGGGTAGCCGTCCGCGCCCTCGAAGGGCGTCGGGCGCGAGCCCAGAAAGAGTGGCCGGTCGGCGGCGTTCAGGAGCACCGGCAGCAGGTCCGGCCCGCGTAGCTGGCCGAGGATCCCGGCCGCGAAGTCGAGCTCGCCGAAACGCTGGACGGCGTCGGCGCGGACGCCCGGCCCCGCGACGAGCAGCGGCACCGGGTCGCCCGAATGGATCACCGCCGGCGAGGCCGGCGTAGCGTGGTCGCCGGTGATGCAGACGATCGCCCTGTCGGTGGGCAGCTCGTCGAGCGCCTGGTCGAGGACGGCGATGGTGTCGCGCTTGACGGCCGGATCCTTCGTGTGCCCGGCCGCGTCCGTCGTCTTCTGGTGGCAGAAGACGAAGGTGTCGCCGGCGTCCAGCCGCTCGCGCGCGAGCGCCACGCGACCGCGTAGGTCGCCGACCGAGTCGTCCGTCTCCGGCGCGTCCACCGGCTCCAGGCGGAGCGCCGTTCCGAGTCCGCGCAGGAAGGCCGAGTCGGCCGCGAAGGCACCCGTCACGCCGTGTCGCTCGAGGAAACTCGGCACCGCGCGCGGCCGGCCGAACCACTTGAGCGTGATCACGTTGAGCCGCTCGCCCTCGAGCCGGCGCATCACCTCGCGCGTCCACGCCTCGCAGGCGCTCGCGGTGCGTTGCGCCTCGGGCACGAGCGGCAGCGGCCGCAGCAACGCGTGCCGATCACGAAAAAATGCGTCCGTGTCGGTGACGCGTTCGTCGGCGCCGCCCGAGATCCGCAGCACCGCCTCGCCGCGCCAGACGTGCGCCAGCGAGAAGGTCAGGCCGTCGACCTCGATCCCGTCGCAGCTCGCCACGAGCTCTTCGGCCAGGGCGGACTCGCGCTCGGGATCGGGCCGGCCCGTCAGCCACCAGCCGTCCTCGCGCCGCTCGGCCGGCCGCAGCGCCGCGTAGGCGAAGACGAGCTCGTCGCTCACCTCCTGCCCGCGGCCGAGCGCCTCGAAGACCGCACGGCCGGGAAACTCGTCGGGCTGGTAACCGAGCATCGACCAGTGCGCGACCTCGCTCGATGGCGCCCGGCCGGGGCCAACCGCGTAAAGGAGGCCGGTCGAGCCGCCGGCGGCGAGCGCGTCGAGGTTCGGCGTCGCCGCGGCCTCGTTCCCGGTACGGCCGCCAAGCGACTCGTGCGCGCGGTCGGCGAGCCCGTCGAGCAGGATGACAACGATCGGGTACACGCGGCGCGGAGGCTATCCCGCGCCGCGTGTCCGAAGGAGTTGCTACCGAGGAACCTTGGCGACGACCGTGCCGCTGAAGCCGTCGAGGTACCCGGCGCCGATCTGGTTCAGCGACATGAAGATCCGAACCGCGTAGCGGTGCCCGCCGGGAAGCCCGAGCAGGAAGCGCTTCGACGAGCTCTTGCCGAGGATGATCGGCCGCACCTTCACCCACTGGTGGAAGCGACTGAACTTCTGCAGGTACGCCTTCCTGCCAGCCAGCGAGCGGTCGGCCTTGATCTTCACCGCGCCCCAGCGCTTGGACGTCGAGAACGTGATCGCCGGCCGAAGCTGGACGCCGATCTGCTGGCTGACCGTGGTCTTCCAGTGCGCCTCGTACGTGGTCAGCAGCGTCGGCTTGACGAGGACGTCCCAGACGCCGTTCGCAGTCGTCAGCAGCGTCGCGAGCAGCACTGGCGAGGCCTGGCCGTACGGCTGGGCGAAGACGGTCACGGTCTCCCCGGCCTTCTTGCTCGAGACGACGCCGGAGATGTGCGTCGACTGGCCGTAGTCGATGATCGGCACTGCCGTCGCGATCGTGATCGCGGGCGGCGGGCCGGTCACGACGATCTTCCCGGTGCGACTGGGGAACAGAGCGTCGTGATAGTGGAAGGTGCCGGCCGTGTTGAACGTGTGCGTGTAGCTCTTGCCGGGCGCGATCGTGGGCGAGACGAAGCTGCCACTGTTGGCGACGACCTGGTGGCTCTTGGTGTCGTTGTTCGTCCACTTGATCGAGTCCGTGGTCGCGATCGTCCGGCTTGTCGGGCTGAAGCCCGTGGCCGTGATCGAAACGGTCTTGGTCGCCATCGAAGCCGGCTGCGACGCGCCAGTGACGGCGAGCGCGAGCACGGCGACGGCGGCGAGAACGGCGGTGCGCATATGAACCCCCTGGTTGCGGCGATTGCTACCCGTTCAAACGCGGGGATCGCCGAAAAGTTCTGGGGCCTTACACGACTCTTACACGGAAACGCGCTCGAGCCGCTTGAGCAAGCGGGCGACGCCCGGCGGGACCAGCCGCTCCCAGTCGCCGCAGTCGCGCAGGGCCGCGCGCACGTCGGCCCCCGAAAGCTGTTTCTCGGCGCCCTCGTCGAGCACGACCACCTCGTAGCCGGCGGCCCGAAGCCGCTCGAGCTTCGTCCCGCCCCAGTCGGAGAAGAGCCGGATGAACTGCACCACGTCCGGCGGGACGTAGGCGTCCCAGAGCTCCGGCTCGTTGACGGGAAACGGGATCACGTGCAGCCGGTCGGGCGCGATCTCGGCGTCGGCGGCGGCGGCCTTCACCATCAGCAGCCGCTCCACGTAGCTGAACGGGTTCGACTCGGGCAGATGCCTCAGCGGGTCGGAGGCCTCAGGCTTGATCCGTGCCGGGTCGGGATTGGTGATCCCGACGAACACCTCGTCGGAGCGCTCGGCGGCGCCGCGCAGGTACTCGAGGTGGCCGTTATGAAACGGCTGAAACCGTCCATGGATCATGCCGCGCATCTCGGACCTAGGCCACGACGACGCCCGAGCCCTCTTCGACCCGGCCGACTCGCCGGATGAAGAGCTTGCGCGACTCGAACTCAGCCTCGAGCGCCGCTCCGCGCTCGGCGGGGATCGAGACGAGCAGGCCGCCGGCGGTCTGCGGGTCGTAGCCCAGCGCCACGAACGCCTCGGGCACGTCGGCCTCGAGCGTGATGTGCCGCGCAACGAAGTCGCGGTTGCGCGGGTCGCCGCTCGTGCGCACGCCGTGGCGGGCGGCGTCCAGCGCGCCGTCGATCGCGGGAAAGCGCTCCGACTCCAGCCGGATGAGCACGCCGCTGCGGTCGGCGACCTCGTGGGCGTGGCCGAAGAGCCCGAAGCCGGTGACGTCCGTGACCGCGTTCGGCTCGAGCCCGCGCAGCACGTCAGCGGCGTCCTTGTTCAGCGTCCGCATCCAGCGGATCGCGCGCTCGAGCTGCTGCGAGCCGGCGTTTCCGCGCTTGTAGCCGCTCATGATCAGACCTGTCCCGAGCGGCTTCGTCAGGAAGACCACGTCGCCGGGCCGGGCGCCGTTCTTCGGCCAGATGGCCTTCGGGTGCACTGTCCCGACCACCGCGAGGCCGTACTTCGGCTCGGCGTCGCGGATCGTGTGGCCGCCCGCGAGCAGGCCACCCGCCGCCCGCACCTGCTGGTCGGCCGCGGCGAAGATCTCGGCGAGCATCTCCAGCGGCAGCTCTTCCGGGAATGCCGCGATCGACAGGGCGAGCAGCGGCGTGCCGCCCATGGCGAAGACGTCGTTCAGGGCGTTGGTGGCCGCGATCGCGCCGTAGTCGCCGGGGTCGTCCACGACCGGCGGGAAGAAGTCGAGCGTGAAGATCAGCGCGCGCTCGTCGTCGAGCCGGTAGACGGCCGCGTCGTCGGCCGGAGCGAGCCCGACGAGCAGGTCCTCAGCCTCGGCCGGAACGAAGCCGGCGAGCAGCTGCTCGAGGCGCGCCGCCGAGTACTTGGCGGCGCAGCCCCCACAGGATGCGAGGTCGGTGAGCTTGACGGTTCCGGTGTTCAGGTTCACGGCGGCGTACTCCTGAAATCGGCGTTCGCGGAACTGTAGGCGTCGTCCGCGCTTTCGTCCATGTACGACCGCGGGTGCCCTGGTATTCCCGTCCGGAAAGGCGACGACGGCCGAAGCCGCCGTCACCTAGGGGAGAGGAGGAGCTTGGTGTTTCTGCGTCGCCCGTTCGTGCCGATTGGCTCGATTCCTCTAGAGATCGCCCGGCGTCCTCAGGATCCGCCAGAGCATGTAGAGCCCGAGCGCGCTGGCGAGCAGGAAGCCGACGAGCGCGACCGTGTGGTTGACGCTGGCCATCAGCGCCGAGGCGATCAGCAGGCCGACCACGATCAGCGCCGCGCCGAGCCGGTTCACGAGCGAGCGCAGCATCTGCTCCAGGTCATCGAGCCCCGCCGGGACGATCCCGACCTTGAGCGTGCCGGTCTCCAGCCGGTCGGCGATCTGCGCCACACGCCGCGGCACCCGCGCGAGTGAGCCGAGCTGCGTGAAGAGCATGCTGAAGAGCTGCTCGGGCTCGAGGCGCGACTCGACCTCGGCCAGCATCAGCTCGAGCGACTCCTTCTCGATCAGCGCGATCGGGTCGAGCGACGGGTCGAGCGTCCGCGCGATCGAGTCGGCCTGGGAGAGCGTCTTCCCGACGAGCGCGAAGCTCGGCGGCAGGCGGATCCCGTACTCGAGGCAGATGCGCTGCAGGTCGGCCAGAGCCTCGCCGGAGCGGATCCCGCCCAGCGGCCGCCAGTGGTAGCGCGGCAGCTTGCGGCGCAACTCATGGACGAAGCCGGCCTCGTCGGAGTCGAGCGTCGTCAGCGAGAGTGAAAGGAGCACCGCAGCCACGTCCTCGGAGCGGTTGTGCGCCAGCGCGAGCAGGAGCAGCGCCAGCGCCGTTCGCGTCTCGTCGTCGAGCCGACCGAGGAGCCCGTAGTCCAGCAGCGCGAGCCGGCCGTCGTCGGTCAACAGCACGTTCCCGCGATGCGGATCGGCGTGGTAGACGCCGGCCTGCGTGACCTGGCGGATGTACGCGCGGAAGAAGTCGGATGCGAGCTGCCCGGCCCGCTCGGGTGGCAGCTCGTGGTCTTCCTCGAGCTTGCGCCCATGGATTCGTTCGAGCACGAGCAGCCGCTCGGTCACGTGCGGCCTGATCACCTGCGGGACGACGAGGTCGTCGTAGTCCTCCAGCTGCGCGGCGATCAGCTCGGTGTTGTTCGCCTCCTCGACGAAGTCCAGCTCGCCGCGCAGGTGCACCTCGAGCTCGTCGGCGAGCGCTCGCAACTGCAGCAGCTGCGCCGTCTCGGACCGTTTCTCGAGGAACTCGACCGCGGAGCTGACGAGCGCGAGGTCGAGGTCGACCTCCTCCACGATCCCGGGCCGCCGCACCTTGATCACGACCTCGCGCCCGTCCGAGAGCAGCGCGGCGTGGATCTGCGCGATCGAGGCGGCGGCCAGCGGCTCCGGATCGAGCTCGACAACCGCGTCGCCGATGTCTTCGCGCACGACTCGCTCGACGTCGGCGAACGGAAACGGCGGTATCTCGTCGACGAGCTTCGAGAGCTCCTCGATGTAGACGTCGGGCAGCAGGTCCGGGCGCGAAGAGAGCAGCTGCCCGAGCTTGAGGAAGGTCGTGCCGAGCTGCTCGAGGGCCAGGCGGAACTCGACTGCGCCTTCCTGGGTCGCGGGCCGGCTGCCCGCCACGCCGAGCTCACGCAGGACGCGGACGAGCTTGCGCTTGCGCGCGACGCCGGCGACTTCCCCTGCGCGCCGCGTACGCTCGAATCCAGGAGCCATCATTGGTTCTTCCCCGAGGACGGGGATCCGTCAAACGCTCAGAGCAGGTGGGCGCGGATCGCAGCGGCGAGCTCGGCCTCCGAGACCGAGCCTTCGAACTTCGCCTGCACCTGCCCGTCACGGCCGACGAGGAAGACCCACGGCTCGGTCACGAGGCCCCACTGCCGCATCCAGCGGTTGTAGCCCCGCGCCGGGTCGTTGTCCTGGAAGACCTCGACGTGGATGAAGCGGATCCCGCGCGCCGCGAACTGCCTGCGCGCGGCCTCGACCACGTCGACCACCGGCCCGCAGGTGCGGCTGGTGCAGAACTTCGGCGTGGCGAACGTAACGACGAACGGCTTGTGCGCCGCCAGCGACTCGGCGACCGAGTACCGCAGGAGCGGCAGGTCGGGCGGGCGGCTCGTCGTGATCCGTGTCGCCGGCGCGGTCGCCAGCGTCGGCGTCTCCGAGCGCGGCGCGCGGGCGCCGACCGCGACGCTGCGGGAACGTGCGGAGACGTCAAGCGCGCCGAGCGCCTGGATCTTCGCGCCGACCGGCTGCGCGACGAGCCAGTATCGACCGGGCCGCGGGATCTTCAGGTGCGCAACGTAGAGCCGCGTCACGCCCCCGAACGCCGGCGCAGAGCGGCCGGGCACGCCGATGGGCTCGAGCCTCGCGCTCACGCGCTCGAACGGCCTGCCCGTTCGGCTCTTCGCAATCCAGACCGACGCCGTCGGCCGCTCGACCGGCTTGGCGTTGGTCGCGATCACGAGGAACGGAAAGCGAACCTCGCCCGGGACGAACTCCGAGGCGCCGGCGGTGACGCCGATGTCAGGCCCGGGACGCTTGAGAATCGAGTCGAGCGTCAGGCCATGGGCGGTGCGAGAGGCGCCGCAACCGGCGCTGAGAGCCGCTGCCGCGAAGAGGACGGCGATTACCCGGCCCACAGGCCGAGTCTAGCCGCGAGGAGCCCCCGAAGAGGCCGGCCGCAGGAGAGGTCGAGAACCGCTGAGCAGGAGCACGGCTCGACCTGGGCCGGCTGCGTCCGGAGCCATCGCAGACCCCGCTCCGAACGCGCCTGGGCGGTCTAGCCCTCGTACCAGCTGCTTCCCTTGCCGAGCCACATGCACAGTCCGCGAGCGAAGCCCGAGGACGACGCAACCAGAACGGAAAGCGTGACCACGAACGAGATCATGCGTGCCTTGTTCATCTTCACCTCCTTCATCTGCCTAGAAGCGGACATCCTGTAGCGCCTCGGCAGCCAGGCGGTAGAGCCGGGCAGCCTCTGGCTGATTGTTCCTTCGGGTCTCGAGGTCGCCGAGCGCGATCCAGGCAGCCGCCCGATGGCCGATCGACTCCAGTCGCTCGGCGCTCGAGTCGGAGGCGCGGAGCCACTGCTCAGCATCCTCGAGCTTGTCCTGCTCCAGGAGCGCGCGCCCCAGCACGAGCTGGGTCGGCGCGATCTCGTGCAGGTAATCCTCGCGGTCGGTCAGGAGGCTCAGCGCGTGCCGCGCGAGCTCCTCCGCCTGGTCCCACTGGCCGAGGTGCAGGTGCACCGTCGCCAGGGAGCCTTCCGCCTGTGCAGCGGTCTCGATGCTGTCGACCTCGAGCGCGGCGCTGAAGGAGGCCTTCAGGTGCTCGATCGCCTGCTCGGGCCGGCCGAGCAGCAGGTTCAGGCCGCCGAGGTTGTTCAGCACGCCGGCGAAGTTGCGGCCATCGTTCAGCTCGAGGTAGTGGCCGCGGGCGCGCTCGGCGTAGCTGCGCGCGAGCACCCACTGGCCCATCCGCTCGGCGACGAGCGAGGCGTTCAGGAACACGTCCGCCATCGTGCGGCGGTCGTCGAGCGCCTCCGCAAGCTCGAGCGCCCGTTCGACATCCTCGCGGGCGGCCTCGAAGTCGCGCTGCTTGCGGTAGCAGAGCGCGCGTGAATGGAAGATCTCGGCGCGCAGTGCGTCGCAGGGCAGGTTGGAGCCTTCGGCGAGCGCGAGCGCCTCGTTGAAGAGCCCGAGCGCGGTGGCGTTGCTCGAGAGCTTGTAGCGGCAGACACCCATGCGGTAGAGCAGGTCTGCGCGATCGATGTCCGAGAAGTCGGCGCGCTCAGTGAGCTCACGTGCCTGCTCGAGTCTTGAGAGCCCGCCGCGAACCTCGCCGCTCTGGACCATCGCCCAGGCGGAACCCGACAGCGCGCGAACCTCGAGGTCGACTGCGCCCGTGGCGAGCAGCGCGGTCTGCATGTTCTCGTACTCCTCCAGCGCCTCCGGGTAGCGCTCGCCGTTCGTGAGCGCCTCGGCGCGGGCCAGCATCGTCTCGACCCGGCTGCGCTCGTCGGCGGAGACACCGCGCTCGAGGAAACCGGCGTCCACGCCGAGCTTGCTGGCGAGCCACTCGATCGTCTCGCGCGTGGGCCTGGTCTTCCCGCGCTCGATCTGGCTGACGTACTCCTTGGAGAAACGGTCGCCGGCGAGATCGGTCTGCGTCAGTCCCGCGGCCACGCGCAGCTGGCGGACGCGCTCGCCCAAACGAGCGCTACCGGGCTGGGCGGCGGGGCGAAGCTGGCGGGTTGCGGACATGCGGGAGGACATTGGCCTGCAGGCGAAGTGAACTCGATACTTGACTGATCCGCAAGTGTCTGTTTCGGAATATCCCCCAAAAAGGTCATAAGAGAGCCGCAAACGGGGTGAACTGGCGGATCTCAAAATCACTTGACCGAGCTACTTGACGCCTGCTGCGGACAGGTCTATATTCCGACCACCTTGCACCCAGCCGGACGCCAGGCTTACGGGATGCAAGGGGCGCGCCAGAGTTGGCGACGGAAGGCCCGGAGGTTGTGGCTGGGCCGCAGAGCCAAGGCCTTCGGGCCGTCGCCTCTCAAAAAAGCGCAAAAACCAAAAGCCCCCGGAGCCGCAGCCGGGGGCTTTCTTTTGCCTAGGTGCCGGTCATCCAGGCCCGGCGGGAGGCCACGATGTCGTCGAACTCGTCGCCGACCAGGTTGCCGAGGCGGCGGTCGATCGTCGACAGCAGGCCGAGCGAGATGAAGATCCAGGCCTCCGCGTCGGCGTCGCGCTCCGCCACGATCCCGCCGGCAGCCTGGGCCCCGCGGATCACGCCTGCGACGAAGGAGTGCACCTCCCGCACCTGCGCGCGCAGCGCGCGGCGTATCTCGGGGTCGTCGGCGGCCTCGGTCAAGGCCTGAACCCAGAGGTCGACCATCACGATCCGGGCGGCGCCGCGCTCCTCGAGGTAGGCCTTGCCGATCGCCCGCAACCAGTTCGACGGTTCCTGCTCGCGCTCGAGCGCCGTCTCCCAGAGCACGCGTACCCGGTCCCAGACCGCGGCCAGGCAGGCGAGGTAGAGCGCGCGCTTGGAGGCGAAGTGCCGGTAGAGCACCGGCTCGGTGACGCCGGTCTCGCGGGCGATCTGCGCGGTGGTCGAGCCGCGATAGCTGCTCTTGGCGAAGACGCGGCAGGCAGTCTCGACGACCGCCTGGCGACGCTCGGGCCCGGAGAGGCGCGAGCTCACGCGGCGAGCTCCACTGCCGGGCTCGACTCGTCGGCATGCTCCGGCTTGCGCAGCAGCACTGCGGCCACGATCGCGGCCGAGAACGCGATGCAGGCGGCAACGAGCAACGCGTGCTGGAAGCCGTCGACGAACTGGCCGAGCGCCCGGGGGTCGGTCGGCGGCACGTGCACGTACGAGGCGATGATCGCGCCCATCACGGCGATCCCGAGCGAGCCTCCGACCTGGCGCGCGCTGTTCAGGACAGCCGAGCCGACGCCCGCCTTGTCGACGGCGACGGCGTGCATGGCCGTGGCGGTCGTCGGCGCCATCGACATCGCCATCCCAGCGCCGCCGATGATCAGCCCCGGCAGGATGTTCCAGAAGGTCGACTGCTGGTCGAGCTGCGCGAAGATCACGAGCGAGCCGGCGACGAGCGTCATTCCGGCCGCGATCAGCCAGCGCGCCCCGTAGCGGTCGCTGACCCGCCCGGCGATCGGTGCGAGCACGACCACGCAGAGGGTCATCGGCAGGAACGTCGCGCCGGCCTGCGTCGGCGAGTAGCCGAGCACGTTCTGCACGAACAGCGAGACGTAGAAGAAAACGCCGAACATCGCCAGCGCGACGAGCAGCATCACCGTGTTCGCTCCGGCGAAAGTCGGATTGCGGAAGAGCGAGAGGTCGAGCATCGGCACGCGCTGGTGCAGCTCGAGGAGCACAAAGACCGTGAGCGCCACGGCGGCGAGCGCGAAGAGGCCGAGGATGAGGGCGGACGTCCAGCCGTACTTGTTCGCCTCAATCAGCGCGTAGGTCAGCGCGAACAGGCCGACCGCCGAGCTGATCAGCCCCGGCAGGTCGAGGCGCTGCTCGGCTGAGGTGTCGCGCGACTCGTGGATCACGAGGCGCGCCACCACGATCGCCAGGATCCCGACCGGGACGTTGATGAAGAAGATCCAGCTCCAGTTGATCTGCTGGGTGATCACGCCGCCGATCAGCGGGCCGATCGCGAGCGCGAGCGCCGAGACACCGGCCCAGATCCCGATCGCCATCCCGCGCTGCCGCGGCGGGAAGGTGGCGGTGATGATCGAAAGCGTCGCCGGGTTCATCAGCGCCGAGCCGGCGCCCTGGACGACTCGCGCGCCGATCAGGAAGCCGGCGCTCGGCGCGAGCCCGCATGCGAGCGAAGCCGACGTGAAGATCACGAGGCCGACGATGAAGATGCGCCTCCGCCCGAGCAGGTCGGCGAGCTTGCCGCCGGTGAGCATCAGGACCGCGAAGGTGAGCGCGTAGCCGTTCACGACCCATTCGAGCTCGGAGATGCCGATGTGGAGGTCGCGCTGGATCGAGGGCAGCGCCACGTTCACGATCGTGTTGTCGAGCATGATCATGAAGAGGCCGAACGAGACCGCTCCCAGCGTCCACCACTTCTTGTTCTCCTCGGCGAAGATCCTCGCTCGCACGCCGCCTCCCGGTCGTGAAGTTAGTTGCCACTAGCTTAGCGGGCACTAGCCGAAGGGGTCAAGTTACGCTTGCCCCCGTGGAGGTGATCTGGTCCCCGAGCGACGATGTCCGCGAGCGGTCGAACGCGCTGCGCCTCGCGCGCAAGCTCGGGTTCGAGGATTACGCGTCGCTCGTGCGCTTCTCGGCCGACGAGCCCGAGCGGTTCTGGCCGGCGGCGATCGAGGACCTGGGGCTCGAGTTCTCACGGCCGTGGGACGAGGTCGTCGATCTCTCTCGCGGCCCCGAGTGGGCGACCTGGTTCGTCGGCGGCAGGGTCAACATCGCCTGGAACTGCGTGCACCGCTGGGCGCGGGGAGAGCGCGCCGGCGAGGCGGCGGCGGTGTGGCAGAGCGAGGACGGGCGGCGGCGCTCCGTGTCGTACCGGGAGCTGTCGGACGAGGTGACGCGCCTGGCCGAGGCGCTGGCCCGGCTCGGGGTCGAGCCCGGCGATCGCGTGGCGATCTTCCTGCCGATGTCGCCCGAGGTGGCGATCGCCTCGCACGCGTGCGCGCACCTCGGCGCGATCCAGGTGCCGGTCTTCTCCGGTTTCGCCGCGCCGGCGATCGCGTCGCGTCTTCAGCATGCCGAAGCGAAGGTGATCGTGACCGCCGACGGCTCGCTGCGGCGCGGCCGCGAGGTGCCGATGAAGGCGCTCGTCGACGAGGCGCTCGAGGAGTCGCCCTCGGTCGAGCACGTGGTCGTCTGGCGGCGCCTCGGCGGCGAGGTGCCGATGCAGCCGGGGCGCGACGTCTTCTGGGACGAGGCCGTCGCGGAGTCACCAGGCGAGCTCGAGCCCCTCGAGGTCGACTCGGAGCACCCGTACCTGCTGACGTACACCTCGGGCACGACCGGCCCGCCGAAAGGCGTCCTCCACGTCCAGGGCGGCTTCCTGGTCTCGATCACGCGCGAGGTCGCCTACCAGGCCGACGCGCGGCCCGGCGACGTGATCCACTTCGTCACCGACATGGGCTGGATCATGGGCCCGTGGGAGGTGGTCGGCGGGATGGCGCTCGGCTGCACGGTCGTGTTCGCCGAAGGCGCCCCGGACTGGCCCGCCGCGGACCGGCTCTGGGGGCTCGTCGAATCCGAGCGCGTCTCGATCCTCGGGCTCTCGCCGACCCTCGTGCGCGCGCTGATCCCCCATGGCGCCGAGCTCGTCGAGCGCCACGACCTCTCGTCGCTGCGCGTGCTCGTCACCACCGGCGAACCGTGGAACCCGGAGCCCTACCACTGGCTTCACGAGCACGTCGGCGGCGGCCGCTGTCCGATCATCAACTGCTCGGGCGGCACCGAGGTCGGGGCGTGCTTCCTCTCGCCCACCCCCGTGGCGCCGATCAAGTCGTGCTCGCTCGGCGGCCCGGCGCTGGGGATGGCGATGGACGTCGTCGACTCCGAGGGCCGGTCCGTGCGCGGCGAGGTCGGCGAGCTGGTGTGCCGGCGCCCGTTCCCCGGGATGACGCGCGGCTTCTGGCGCGATCCGGAGCGCTACCTGGACACCTACTGGCGGCGGCTGCCCGGGATCTGGGTGCACGGCGACTGGGCTTCGGTCGACGAGGACGGCTACTGGTTCCTGCACGGCCGCTCCGACGACACGCTCAACATCGCGGGCAAGCGGCTCGGGCCCGCAGAGCTGGAGTCGGCCGTGGTCGCCCATCCGTCGGTGGCCGAGGCCGCCGCCGTCGGCGTGCCGCACGAGGTGAAAGGCGAGGTGGCGTGGGTCTTCTGCGCGCTCGTTCCCGGTGTCGAGCCGAGC
>DATIOF010000018.1:0-32505 GCA_035473395.1 Gaiellaceae bacterium | reverse complement strand
TGCTGGCCGGCTCTCCCGCCATCAACGCGGGCGAGAACACCTACTGCTCGCTCCGGGCCAACAACCTGGATATCGACGGCCAGCCGCGTTCCGGGGTGTGCGACGCGGGGCCGGATGAGTTCGTCGGTCCCTAGCTCGGCGCCCGCCTATGGCAACTGACAGGCCGATGGGCGGCGCGCCTGGCGCAGGAGCAGACGAAAAGCAGTAGCCAGTTCGACCGCACGGGGGCCCGCCCGACGAGGGCGGGTCCCCGTCGCCCAGCGGGCGCACGCCGACCTGCGACATACAATCCGCGTGCGTTGACGGAGCAGGCCACCACAGAAGACCACACCACCGCGCAGCGGGAGATCACCTGCCTGATCGTCGACGACCACGAGGTCGTCCGCGAAGGCCTGCGCCTGTCGCTCTCGCGGGCACCGCACATCCGTGTCGTCGGCGAGGCGGCGGACGGCGCGAGCGCGGTCTCGCTCGCCGAGCGCCGCAAGCCCGACGTCGTGATCATGGACGTGCGCATGCCCGGGATGGACGGGCTCGAGGCGACCAAGATCCTCACCCAGAGGGTCCCCGAGACGGCCGTCCTGATCTTCACCGCCTACAGCGAGCGCAGCCTGCTCGGCCGCGGGCTCGAGTCCGGCGCCAAGGGTTACATCCTCAAGGAGGCCCCGCACCAGACCCTCTTGAAGGCGATCGACAAGGTCGTGGCCGGCGAAGGCTTCGTCGACCCGGCCCTGATGCCAGCCTTCCTCTCGGGCGACCGCGAGGACATGCTGACGGCGCGCGAGCGCGAGATCCTGCAGCTGCTGGCCGATGGGATGTCGAACGCGGACGTGGCCGGGCGGCTCTTCATCAGCCAGGAGACCGTGAAGAGCCACGTGCGCCACATCCTCACCAAGCTCGAGGCCGACACGCGCACGCACGCGGTTGCGATCGCGCTTCGTGACGCGATCATCGACTAAGGCGTCGCTTGCGATGCCGTCTCAGGACGCGCGAGCTTGCTCGTGCGTCCGTCTGAAATGACCGGTCGACACGTTCGAAGGCTCTCCTCCAGCGCCACTAGAGCAGTTCTGCTCGTCGCGGCCGTGGCGGCCGCTGCGATCGTGTCGCTGCTCGGCCTGGCGCTCAACTCGAGCTGGCTGGCGTTCGCCGGTCTCGGCGCTGCCATTGTCGGCGCGGCGGGGTTTGCGCTGCACCTGATCGTCACCGAGCGGCGCCGCCACGAGGTCGTCGAGGAGGAGCTCTCGGCGCAGTCGACCTTCCTGGAGTCGCTGATCGAGTCGATGAGCTCGATCGCCGCGCCGCACGAGCCAGCCGAGGTGCTCGACCAGACGCGGCGCGAGGCCAAGGAGCTGTTCGGTGCGAAGGCGACGCTCCTGCGGCCCGGCGCCACCGGGCTCGCGGGAGCGGTGGCGCTGCCGCTGCGGATCCGCGGCGAGGAGATCGGGTCGCTGCAACTCGTGCGCGCGCGGCCGCTCGACCGTGATGAGCTTGCGAGAGCGAAGCTGCTGGCCGACTTCGCCTGCCGCGCGGTCGAGAACACGCAGCTCCTAGCCGAGGCGAAGGAGCGCGAAGCCGAACGGGCTCGCCTGACCGACCAGCTGATCATCGCCGAGCAGGAGGAGCGGCGACGGCTAGCGTTGTTCCTGCACGACGGGCCGGTGCAGTCGCTCTCCGGGATCAGCCTGATGCTGGACGCGGTGATCGACTCGCTCGAGGGCGGCCGGCTGGAGGAGGCGACCGCCGTGCTCGACAACGCCCTCAAGCGGCACCGCGACACGATCCGCTCGCTGCGCGACCTCTCGTTCAACATCGAGCCGGTCGTGCTCCGCGACCAGGGCTTCGGCCCGGCCGTGCGCGCCTTCGCGGAGCAGGTCGGGCTCTCGCACCAGATGCAGGTCGACCTCGACGTCGAGGCGGCCGACGGCCTGACGGAGAACGCGCGCGTGGCGATCTACCAGATCATTCGCGACGCGGTGAACCAGGCCATCCGGCGCGGGCCGCCGACGCGCATCTCGATCAGCGTCGCGGAGGGCGAGGACGGGACGGTCGAGACCGTGATCGCCGACGACGGTGCGGGCGAGCGGCGGCGGGCGAGCTTCGAGGACATCGAGGAGCGGGCCCGCACGCTCAACGGCCGGCTCGACATCGACGCCGGCGAGCTCGGCGGCACCGCGGTTCGCGTCGTGCTGCCGTCGTACGCGGCGCATCGCTGAGGCACCGCTCGCGGTGCCGTTCTCAGGACGCGCAGGTCGCCTGCGCGTCCGTCTGAACTGACCGGTCGGGCCGCTGGCTACTGCGCGCAGCAATTAGCATCCTGTTCGTGGAGAACGGCCAGCGCCCGACGCACCTGCGCTTCGTCTGGACGACGAACGGCTACGAGCTGCGCGAGCGCGAGGGCGACGCGCCGGAGCCCGGCGAGCAGGTCGAGGAGGACGAGGAGCGCCTGTACGTGACCAAGGTCGCGCCCTCCCCGCTTCCGGGCGACTCGCGCCGCTGCGCCTACCTGCAGCCCGTTAGCTGAGCGCGGTTTCGGCGGCCGTGCGGCCGAGGACGAGCGCCGCGGCGAGCCCGCTCGCGTAGCCGCCCGTCGAGATCCCGCCTGCGTCCACGCCAGCAGCGAAGAGGCCGTCGAGTGGCTCGTCCTGCTCGTCGAGGACCCGAGCCCTATCGTCGATGCGGAGGCCGCCGATCGTGTGGGTGATGGTGGCCGCGACTCGCACGGCGGCGACCGTGCCGGACGGCGGCTCGAACGGCAGCTCCGTCGGATCGGTTCTCGTCGGGGCGGCCGCGACCAGGTCCTGGACGGTGCCGTAACGGACGCGCTCGTCCAGGGCCCGTTCGTCGAGCAGGTACCAGGCCCGGGCGTGCGGCTGGTGAGCGGTCGCCTGGACGAGATCGAGCTCCGACCAGCTGACCTGGTCGTGGTCGAAGAACTCCGCTCCGCGGTCGTTGAAGATCCGGGCGTAGCGCCCGTAGACCTGGGCGAGCGGGACGAACCCGGGCTCGTCGAAGTCGACGTCGGCCATGTTGCGGCCGTAGAACTCGTCCAGGCCCGTGGTCAGGCCGGCGCCACGCTCGAGCGCAATCCGCAGCCCGTCACCGGCGCTCCACGGGTTGGCCCGCACCCGCAGCGGCGCCGCCGGACGGACGTAGCGCTCGACCAGGTTGGAATCGCCCTGAAACCCGCCGCTGGCCAGCACCAGCGGAACCCCGGTGACGGTCACTGTGACTGTCACCGGTTGTTCGGAGCGGACTGCTCCGGCGGCTCGTACGAGCGCCTCGGTCAGCCCCTCCGGGTCGAAGCGGACGCCCGTGGTGAGCGGGTTCCCGGTCTCGCGCGCGACGGCCGGCGCGCCGAGTGACTCGAGCCACTCGAGACCCTCGTCCAGCCCATCGAAGACGAGGCGCTGCAGCCGCTCGTCGCCCGTCGGGCACTGGGCTCGAAACTCGTCGAACGTTCGGTAGCGCCAGATCACGCCGCTCGAGAGCAGCATCGAGCCGCCAGGTCGCGTGCCCTTCTCGAGCACCGTTGGCGACGCGCCGAGCTCGCGCGCACGGGCAGCCGCACACAACCCGGCCATCCCCGCGCCGGCGATCAGCAACTCAGGTCAGCGAAAACGTCGGCTTGTGCTCGACGTACTCGACCTTGACCCGCTCCGGGCCCCAGACGAAGACGGCGTACGTGTTCGCAGCGTCGACGATGTTGTCGATCTCGATCCCGAGCTCGCGGGCCTCCGAGATGTGCTCCTCGGCCGAGCCGACGAGCACCGCGAGATGGTTCAGCAGCGGCCGCTCCGGGTCGCCCGGCTCGCCCTGGTGGAACTCGACGTGTGCCCCGCCGACCTCGACGCGCGGCGCGCCCGACGGCCCCGGCGTCGCCGGCGAGAAGCCCAGCTCCAGGTACGCCTCGGCGGTCTTCTCGGGCGACTCCGACCAGAGCGCGACGTGGTCGAGGTCGTACTCGACCTCGGTCGGCGCCTCCACCAACCCGAGCCGCAGACCCTCCGACACGTCCATGTACGCCTCGCCTTCGCGCGGATGCTCGACCTGCGTGCCGTCGAGCGAGCCGAGCGCCGACTCGAGGCTCGAGACCCGCAAGGCGACGTGCTTGAGCGCACCCTGCTCGCGCGGCCCCTCGGCCGCGAACAGCGTCAGCTTCCCGCGCCGGGCGTCGGAGCCGACCAGCGTGAAGGCGTCGGTCCGGTCGACCACGTGCATGCCGACGCGGGAGGTGACGAAGTCCGCGATCCGGTCGCGGTCGGCGACCCACAGCGCGACGTGATCGAGCGTCTCCGGCGTCACGGCCGGAGCATAGCCACGCGGATACTTGTGGCGGTCGACGGCACCGCGGCTACTTCTTCTTCGACTCCTTGGTCTCGCCGGCTTCGGCGCGCTGCTTGTTGACGGTGCGCGCGGCGATCTCCTTGGAGCGCTTCGTCGAGCGCCCCTGCTTCTGCTCGCTCTCCTTGATGTGCTCGTACTGGCGCTCGCGCTTGTTACTCCAGGCCTTCTGCGGCATGCGATCCCTCCTCGATTCGGGTCGAGAAAGGCGTTACCCGGAGGCGCGATTCTTATTCGAGCGGTTCGTTCTGGACGTTGTGCTCGGTCGCGTACTCGGTCGTGAGCTTGTTGATCACGTCCGCGCCCTCGGGGTACGCGTAGTTGATCTTCACGAACGGCTCCCATTTCGCCGGCAGCGCGTCCTCCGGGAAGATCGCTTCGACCGGGCACTCCGGCTCGCACGCTCCGCAGTCGATGCACTCCTCGGGGTCGATCACGAGGATGCGCTCGAACTCGTGGATGCAGTCGACCGGGCAGACATCCACACAGGACAGGTCTTTGATGTCGATGCAGGGCTCGGCGATGATGTAGGTCACGGGCGGCGGTCAGTCTAATCAGACCGGCCGGTCAAGCCGTCAGCTCTTCGACGATCTCTTTGGCACGCTCGTCAAGGGCGGATTTGGCCACGACCTGGTCGAAGCCCGCGGCATGCGCACGGCGCAGGCCCTCCGTGTCCGTGTGGTTCGTGAAACCGAGGATCGGGACATCGGGCCAGGCGTCTGCGACTTCGTCCGGGTCGATGCGGGCGATGTCCGCGATCACGCAGTCGGGCGGGTCGACGTTGTCGACCGTGATCAGGTGGTGGCCGGGGAGAAGCCCCTCGAGCTTCCCGCGGAAGAAGAGGTCGACCCCCACCAGCAGGATCGTCGCCACGCGGCAAACGTAGCACCCTCGCGCCTAGTCTCCAACGCTGTGACCCAGCTCGAAACCGGCCTCGACCTGATCCGCGGCGGCGAGTTCTTCGCGGCGCACGAGGAGCTGGAGGACGCCTGGCGCGCCGCAGAGCCGGAGGAGCGCGACTTCTACCAGGGTCTCGTCCACGTGGCGGTCGCGTGGTACCAGGCCGGCCGCGGCAACCGCGTGGGCTGCGAGCGACAGCTGGAGAAGGCCGCGCGCCGGCTTGGGCCGTATGCGCCCGAGCACCGGGGCGTCAACGTCACGTCGCTGCTCGCACAGGTCGCTGCGGCCGCGGACGTGGTCGAGAGTGGCTCGCTCGAGCTGCCGGCGCTAGAGCTGCCCGCCGAGGCCTAGCGCGTCGAGCGCCCGGTTCAGCAGCACGCGCAGCCACCAGTCGCGGTTGAAGAACAGCAGCAGGCCGAGCACGACCAGAGTGCCGCCGCTGAGGTAGCGGATCCAGTCGTAGTGGTCGCGCACCCAGCGAAAGGCGGACATCGCCCGCGTGAAGGCGATCCCGATCAGGACGAAGGCGACGGTGATCCCGAACGAGTAGGCGGCGAGCAGGATGCAGCCGCGCACGACCGTGCGCGAGTCGGCCGCCAGGGCCAGGATCGCGCCGAGCAGGACACCCACACACGGCGCCGCGCAGACGGCGAACGCCGCGCCGAGCAAGGCGCGTGAACCACTCGCCCGAGCGCGGGTCAGCGCGCCCGCCGCGAGCATTCGCTCCGGCCAGGGCAGCAGCCCCATGAACGCGAGCCCGAGCACGACCAGCACGAAGCCGGCGATCTTCGTTCGCGTCTCCAGGTCGACCCAGCCGCCGAGCGCTGCCGCGGCCGCGCCGAGCAGGACGAAGACGACGGTGAAGCCGAGCGCGAACGGCACACTCGCGGCGACTACCCGCCGCGCCACCCCGCGGTCGCCGAGCCGCTCGACCTCGACCGCCGTGATCGCCGACAGGTAGCCGGGGACGAGCGGCAACACGCAGGGGAACGCGATCGAGACGAGGCCCGCGGCGAAAGCCGCCGCGATCCGCTCAGCCATCGAAGCGGGCGAGCTCCTCGTCGAGCCGGCGCTCCTCGTCCGGCCCGAGCGGGTGCCCGTTCAGCGACCAGCGCTGTGCCGCCGGCTCCGGCTCGCGCTCGCGGGTCCAGCGCCAGGCAAGCACGCCCAGCACCGCCGCCCCGCCAAGCACGCCCACGATCGGCAGCAGCCACGCAAGCAGGTCGAACCCGTGCCGCGGCGGCGCGGCCAGGATCCGTTGTCCCCACATCACGACCAGCTCGTGCTTGATCTGGCTGCGGGTAGCGCCCTGGTCGATGCGACGCTGGATGTACGCCTTGATCTGCTGCGCCGGCGCCGAGTCGGACTGCGCCAGCGTTTCGCCCTCGCAGATCGGGCACATCAGCTGCCCTTCGAGCTCCGGCAGGCTCGGATGCTGCTCGCTTGCCACCGCCGGGGCGGCCAACACGAGCGCCAGCACCGCCAGGAGCGCGAGTCTCACGACTTGAGCGCCTGCTCGACACCGGCCCGGATGTCCGTCGCCTTCACCTGCCCGGGCACGTGCGCGACGACCTTGCCGCCGCCGTCGATGAAGAACGTCTCGGGCAAGAGCGAGATGCCGTACTTCGGCGAGGTGACGTTGTGGTTGTCGTGCACGATCGGATAGCTCAGCCCGTACTTACGGGCGAACTTACGGGCGTCGCCGGTGAAGTCGTTGACGTCCACGCCGAGGACGACGACCTGTCCGGGCCAACGCTTCGAGGCTGCCGCTAGCGCCGGCGCCTCCTGCTTGCACGGGTAGCACCACGAGGCCCAGAAGTTGAGAACGACGACCTTCCCGCGCAACGAGGCCAGCTGCAGCGTCCCCGTCTTGTCGATCCGGTTGAGCGTGAAGTTCGGCGCCGACTTGCCGATCGCCGCCTCCTTGCCCGAGCCCTTCGCAAGCTTCCAGACGAGCAGCGCGAGCAGCAGGACAACGAGCCCGACCGCCAGTGCCTGCGCGCCGAGCTTCAGCCGTGCGCTCATCTCACTGCGGGACGATGAAGACCGTCGTCCCGACCGTCACGTGGTTGAAGAGCCACTCCGCGTCGGGGATGTGCATCCGGATGCAGCCGTGCGAGGCCGAGTAGCCAATCGACGTGTCGTCGGGGGTGCCGTGGATCCCGACGCCGCTGGCCGACAGGCCCATCCAGCGCGTCCCGAGCGGGTTTCCTGGGCCGGGCGGTACAGGCTTCTCGCCCTTCGCCCACGCCGAGTTCGGCGGGTACCACCACGGGTTCCGCCACTTGACGACGATGCGCCACTGCCCGAGCGGCGTCGGGTAAGCCGACTGGCCGGTGGCGACGCCGAAGATGCGCTGGAAGCGCATGCCGTTGTAGAGATAGAGCCGGTTCGAGCCGCGGCGGATCACGATCACGGGGCCGAACGAGTCCCGCGTGACAGGGGCCTTCAGCGCGGTGAACTGGAGCGCGACCTCAGGCCGCGTATTCGTGACCAGCGCGGTGAAGATCGCGTTCATCGCCCGCACCTCGCGCAAGGAGCGGCCGTCCTGCTCCTTCGTGATCACCGGCCGCAGGTTGCGCAGCAGCAGCTGCGAGTCGACGGGCTCCCGGTCGAAGCGTTTCGCGACGGCGTCGAGGTAGCGCTGCGTGCCCTTGCGGCTGAGGATCACGCGCAGCTTGAGCTCCGTGTCGGCCGGGGCGGTCAGCGCGCGGGCGACGGCGGCACGCACCGCGGCCATCGCGCCGATCCGCGCGGGGTCGACCGCGAGCCGATGGCGCGGGACGACGAGCGTCAGCGAGCGCGCGAACGAGGTCGTGACCGCCGCAAACGCCTGGTCGGAGGTCATTTCGCCGACCTGGACGCCCGAGATCGTCACGCCGCTGGCAATCGCGGCCGGCGCCGTGGTCGTCGTCCCGGTGGTCGTCGTGGCGGCGACCACGCCCGCCGACAGGCCGCCGGCGGCGGCCAGGCCGAGCAGAAACAGCAGCACCAGACCCGCTTTCTTCATCCCGCGGGAAAGTCTAGTCGCGGAAGATGCGCGGATCGTTCGTGATCACCCCGTCGACGCCGATCTCGTCGAGCCAGGGCAGCAGCGCCGGGTCGTCCACCGTCCAGACGAGCACCGGCACGCCGAGCGCATGGCAACGCGCGACCGCGGCTTCGCTGACGACCTCCCAGTAGAGCACCGCGGCGCTCGCCCGTGAGCCGGCGAGCAATCCTGCGATCCGGCGCGGCAACGCCCGCCGGAGGACGCGCACGATCGCCCGCGCCGGCGGCTGGAACACACGCCGCCTGGTCAGGCCATGGCGATCCTGCGGGTAGGTCCGCCCGAGCCGCAGCCGGGGCTCGACGGCATGCAGCGCGCGCAGCGTCGGGGCGCGGAACGAGCTGACGACCGTCCGCTCGACAAGCCTGTGCCGCCGCAGCGCCTCGGCGACCGGCCGCTCGGCGCCCTGCGACTTGAGGTCGAGGTGGACGCCGACCCCTGCCGGGCCCAGCAGCTCCAGCACCTCGTCGAGCGTTGGCAGCCCGTCTGCCGAGGCGGGCCGGTCGTGTGCGATCACCAGCGCGTCGGCGGCCGCATGGACGTCGAACTCGACGAGGTCGCAGCCGAGCTCGACGGCGAGCCCGATCGCCTCGAGCGAGTTCTCGGGCGCAAGCGCGGCCGCGCCACGGTGGCCGATCCGCAGCGGCCGGCCCTCGCGCCTGGCGAGCTCGATCACGTGCGCTTGAGGACGACGACGGCGCAGTCGTCCGCGAGCTCGCCGCCGTAGGCCCGGCAGTCCTCGACGAGCGCGACCGCCAGCTCCTCCGCCGGCAGGGAGGCGTGCCTGGCGAGCGAAGCGTCGAGCCGCTCCTCGCCGTACAGCTCACCCTCGCGGCGGGCCTCGAGCAGGCCGTCCGTGAACAGCACGGCGGCGTCACCGGGCTCCAGCGTCACGCGCGCGGCCTCGTACGCCTGCTCGCCCGCGATGCCGAGCGCCAGGCCCCGCAGGTCCAGCGGCTCGGCGGCGCCGGCCCGAACGACCCGGGGCGACGGATGACCCGCGCTTGCGCAGTCCAGCTCTCCCGTGCGGCCGTCGGCGGTCATGTAGAGCATCGTGATGAACTTCCCTTCGCCGATCTCCTCGAGCACGATCTCGTTCGCCGCGGCGAGGAACTCGGACGGCTCGGAGTGCTCGCGGGCGAGCGAGCGGAAGACGAACTTCGCCATCGCCATGTCCGAGGCCGCGTCGATCCCGTGGCCCGTGACATCGCCGAGCACCACCGCCAGGCGGCCGTCTGCGAGCTCAAGGAAGTCGTAGACGTCGCCGCCGACGTCCATCCGTGCCGACGAGGCATAGACGGCGCCGACGTCCAGCCCGGGGGATTGCGGCTGCTCGCGCGGCAGCAGCGAGCGCTGCATCGAGTCGGCGAACTGCTTCTGCTGCTGGTAGAGGCGCGCGTTGTCGAGCGCGAGCGCGGCCTGGCCGGCGATCGAGGCGGCGGCCTCGAGCGTCGGGCCGGCGATCGGCCGGTCGGGGTCGAGCGAGACGAGGGTCAGCGTCCCGAGGATCTCGGCCTGCGTCGCGAGCGGGATCACGGCGGCCGTCGAGCCCTTCTCCAGGAACGGGATCAGCGGCTCGTGCGCCGGGCCGAGCTCGGCGGCGCTGCGAGGGTCGAGCAGCAGAGCGCGGCCGCTGCGGAAGACGTTGGGCCGCACCGGGCTGAGCGGCTGCGGGAGCGAGAGGATCGCTCCCATCGGCTCGCGTAGCCGCTCGTCGCGCACGTGCATCGCCACCGGCTCGAGCGCGGTGCCGCGGCCGTCCGGCATCCGCAGCGAGGCCGCGTCGACGTCGAGCGCTTCGACGATCGTGCGCGTGATCGCCTCCAGCGTGAGGTCGAGCGAGAGGCTCTCCGAGAAGGCACGCGAGATCTCGTAGAGCGCCTGCAGGCGGCGCGAGGCCTCGCGCTCGGACTCGAGCGCGACCTTCCGCTCCTCGTCGGCGAGCTTCGTCTCCTCGTGCAGGCGCGCGTTCTGGACGGCGACCGCGAGCTGGGCCGCGAGCGCGCGCAGGAGCTGCTCCTCGTTCTCGGTCAGCTCACGCCCGGCGGGCGGGTAGACGGCGAGCAGGCCGATCAGGTCGTCGCGCACGCGCAGCGGCACCGCGATCGCGGCCTCGAGCCCGAGCTCCTCGAGCACGTCGAGGACGCCGCTCAGCCGTGGATCGCTGGCCGCGTACGGGATGCCGAGCAGACCGCGGCCGCGGGCAGGCCCGAGCAGCAGCTCGAGCAGGCGCTCCGCGACCCGGGCGTGCGGGCCGGTCAGCCCGCGCTCGGCCGCCGGCTCGAGCCGGCCGGGCTCGGAGGTGAGGTAGACGGCGAGCCGATCGGCGTCGACCAGGCCGGAGATGTGCTCGATCGCCGTGTCCAGCGTGTGGGTGAGCGAGAGCTCAGCGGTGGCCTGGCCGACGATCGTCAGCAGCGCCCGCGTGCGCTCGAGCTCGACGGAGAGTGTTTGCCGCCGCTCGCCGGCCCGCAGCGCATGCGCGGCGCGGACGGCGAAGGTGCCGAGCCGGTCGAGCAGCGGATCGCTCGGGTGGGGCTCGTCGGCGAGCAGGAGCTGCAGCGCCCCCTGGGGCGGCTCGCCGAGCTGGAGCGTCACGACGGCGCCGCCCTCCTGCAAAGACTCGACCGCGAGCGAGCCGGGCACGTCCCGTGCGCGGCGAACGGCGTCGAGCGCGACCGCGGTCTCGAGCGCCGTGCCCGAAAGGGCGGCCAGCACCGGACCCTGGTCCTCGTAGCGCCAGACCACGCACGCCTGCGCGCCG
Source organism: Gaiellaceae bacterium (assembly GCA_035473395.1). Taxonomy (GTDB): domain Bacteria; phylum Actinomycetota; class Thermoleophilia; order Gaiellales; family Gaiellaceae; genus AC-32. The sequence continues at coordinate 21,454 of DATIOF010000018.1, read as the reverse complement.
GTCGCCTCGGCCGCGAGCGTCGCCACCTGGTCGGCGGCGCGGGTCTCGTCGGAGCCGGCGGCCAGTGCGTCGCCGGCCAAGCCGAGCAGGTCTGGCGCTGCGGCGGCCGCGCCGCTCCCGTCGCCGATGGCGCGCCTGGTGAGCGCGATCTCGTCCGCGGCCGCGTCAGCGAGCATGCGCTCACGCGCGTCGAAGTCGCCGCGGCGGCGCAGCAATTCCAGCGACCCGACAACCGCGTTTCCCTCGCGAATCGGAAGCTGCAGTACCGCGCTCGCGCCGAGCTGCTCGGCCGCTCGCAGCAGCGGGGGCGGCAGCTGGCCACGGTCCTCGAGCGGCTCAGCCGGGACCGAGCGGGCCGGGAGCCGCGAGCCCTCGAGCTCGGCGCGCAGCGCCGCCGACTCGGCGTGCACCGCCCGCGCGGCCGCATCGCCCGACTCGTCAACCAGCCGCACCACGACGACGTCGGCGCCGGTCACCTCGGCCGTGCGCGCCACGATCGTGCCCAGCGCTCCGTCCAGCCCTGCCAGCGCACGCGTCTCGCCTGTCGCAACCATGGTCTGGCCGCATCAAAGCACGGGCCTACTAGACTGCGCGCGTGGCCCTGCCGGAGCGACACCGCGTCGACGACGAGCTGCTGGACCCGACGGCGATCCCCCGGAACTACCAGCGGCAGCGGATCAAGCGCCGCGTCCGCGAGGAGCGGGCCCGCGAGCGCAACCTCGCCCGCCTCCGGTTCTGGCTTGCCCTGACCGCCGTGCTCGCGACGAGCATCGGCCTCGCGATCGTGATCTGGAACCAGATTCAGCAGCTGTTCGGCCTGTAGCGGCCTCCGCTCCTGAGATACTCCGCGCGGTGCAGACGCCCGAGCCCTTCCCCCCGGCCGAGCAGGAGCCGTTCGTCGAGGTCGACGAGGAGATTTTCGTGCGCCCGGCCGCGACCGGGTTCTGGGCGCTCGGCGGACGCCTGGCCTGGGTCGCCGGACTGGTGCTGACCGTCTCCGCCTTCACGGACTGGTACGCCGGCCCGAACACCGCCGGCCCGACGCTCGCGGTGATCGCCTGGCACACCGGCACGCTCGGCAAGCTCGTCTTCGTGATCGGGCTCGTGCTGCTCGGGCTGGCGGTGGCGCGCGAGTTTGGCTTCGAGCTGCCGCCGTCGGTGCCCGAGAGCCTGGTCGTGATCGCGCTCGGCTCACTCGCGACGATCTTCGTCCTGATCCGGCTTATCTCGATCCCGGACTCGATCCCCCCGCCGGCCGGCCGCGGGATCGGCATCTGGATCAGCCTGCTGGCGAGCCTGGCCGTAATCGCGGCCGGTCTCTTACGAGCCTCAGAAGAGCTATAGCGACCAGCACGCCGAGGGCGGCTCCGCCAAGCACGTCGAGCGGCCAGTGGACGCCGACGTAGACGCGCGACCACGCGACCAGCGCCGCGAGCACGAACGCCGGGACGGCCAGCCGGGGTGAGGCCCAGGCGATCACGGTCGCGCAGGCAAAGGCGCTCGCCGAGTGGCCGGACGGGAACGCGCCGCTGTGCGGCGTGGCCACGAGCGGACGCGGGTCGGGATAGACGAGCGGCGGGCGCAGCCGGCCGATCCACTGACGTATGACGAGCGAGATCCCGTCCGCGGCAAGGTCTGCCGCCACCAGCAAGGCCAGGAACCAGGGCCGCCGCCAGAGGATGGCGAGCACGACGCCCACGATCACGAACACGAGCCCGTAGGTGGCGATGCGGGTGAGGTCGACGACGAGCGGGTTCAGCCACTCCACGCGATGGTGGACGACCCAGCGCTGGAGGTGGTGGTCGAGCCTGATCAGGTCGGGAGCAGTTGCTTGGTCTGCGCGATCAGCTCGTTCGGGTCGAACGGCTTGCCGATGAAGCCCTGGGCGCCGCGCTCGGCCGCCTGGTCGGCAGCCCGCTCGTCGACCTTGCCGCTGAACATCACGACCGGGATCGACCCCACGCCGTGCCGCTCGTGCATCAGCCGCAGCATCTCCCAGCCGTCCACCTGCGGCATCATCACGTCGAGCAGCACGAGGTCGGGCCGCAGCTCGTCGAGCACCTTCATGCCGTCGTCGGCGCTGGCGGCCTCGTGGATCGTGTAGCCCTCCATCTCGAGGTTGACGCGCACGTACTCACGCAGCCGCTCATCGTCGTCGACGATCAGCACGACCGGGCCGGAGCGAGACTCGGGTGCCGAGCCCTCGAGGAAGTCGTCGAGGTCGGCGCGGCGGTAGCGGCGGTGCCCGCCGGGCGTCTTGAAAGCACGCACGCGGCCGCTGTCGGACCACTTCCGGATCGTGCTCTGGGCCACCCCGAGGTAGCGCGCGGCCCGGCCCAGCGTGAGCCAATCGCTCTCGCCAGGGGACGCCGCCCGTCCGTGGTCCTCACGCATCGCGCGGCGAATCTACCCAAAGCTGCAGATTCTGAGACATGCGGTTTTACGGCGCGGTGACAGTCACCGTCGCCGACTCCGGCGGCACGATGATCGTCTGGTCCTGCGTGAACGTCGAGGCCGGCTGCGGGTTGTCCTCGAGCGCCTGGCCGAGCGCGATTCCCACCGCGAAGACGAGCACGAAGACGACCGCCCAGATGACCCGGCGGCCGGTCGAGCTCTTTCTGCGCCGCCGCTGCTGCGCGCTCACGGCTTGTAGTCGATCGCGCCGCGGGAATAGAGATGAAACGCGGCGTCCTGGACGATGGTCGACCGGGCCGGCCAGCCGGGTGGAGCCTCGGCGATCTCGAGCGTCTCCAGCACCCAGCGGTCGGCGTCGCCGTAGGCCGAGGCGAGCTCGTCAATGGTGAACGACTGGCCGACGCGGCGGCGCAGCTGCTCGAGCACGAGCCCGACCTCGGACAGCATGCGCTCGTACAGCGCGCGGTCGGAGGCCGCCGCCTGCAGGCGGCGGTAGCCCTCGGCCCACTCGCCGCGTGTCGTCTCGAGCGTCCCCTCCATGCGCGGCGATGCTAGTCGCTGCAGCAACGAGCAGGCCAGAGCGGCTCCACCTCGGCGACGATCCGCTCGCCGAGCTCGTAGCCGGGCTGCGCGAGGGCGAAGGCCGCGTGGGCGTGCAGGCACTTGAGCCCGCCGGTGCGCGTCTGCCCGCCGATCCCGCCCGGAAGCTCGGGCCGCAGGCGGCGCTGTTCCTCGTGGCCGCGCTCGAGGCTCTCGGCCAGGGCCGGATCCTCCCGGGCAAGCCGGCCGAAGCGCTCGACGCCGCCCGCCGCTTCGAGCCGGGCGATCGCCGAGGCCAGGTGCCTGCAGGTGATCCAGTAGGTCGTCGGGAAGGGCTCGCCCGACTCGTCGAGCGCGGCCTGCTCGGTCACCGCCGGCCGCCCGAACGGGCAGCGGACGGCTACCCGCCGGAACGCGCGCGGGGGCCTGCCGAGCTGGCGCTCCACGATCGCGCGGTCATCGTCCACCGTTTGTGAGCCTAGCTTTGCGGCCGTGGACCCAGGCGGAGACGCCCTTGACGATGTAGAGCTTCTCGCCCGGTCGCACGAGCCCGAGCCGCCGGGCTTGCTCGGTCAGCGCCTGGCCGGTGCTCGACTCGGCCAGCCGGTGCTGCAGCTCGCGCTTCTCTGCCCTCAGGGCCTGCACGTCGGCCGTGCGGCGCGCGAGGTCGTGCTTCGCGTTGACGTAGCTGCGCAGCGGCCGCGCGTAGAGCAGCCCGACGAGCACGATCGCGCCGAGGGCGACCCAGCGCAGCACATAGCGCGAACGCGGCGGAGGCTTGCGGGAACGCTTGGCCACGCGGCGCGATTCGCCATCAGACTCCGCAGCCCTCCCCGGAGGGATTGACGGGACGTCGCTCGCCGCCGGGGCGCGATGGTCGTTCCGAGGCAAGGACGCAGGGAGTGTTCGTAGCCGGAGGCTACGGGCGCGACCGAGGACGCCGCCTCGGGGCGAGCAGCGCGTTCCGGCGGCTCAGCCGTCGTTTCGTCAAGTCCGGAGATTCAGACGACGTCGACTTTGATCAGGTCGGTCGTGCCGGGGAGATTCACCGCGGTGCCGGCCGTGATCACGACCCGGTCGCCCTCGTCCACGAGCCCGCTCTCGCGCGCGGCCGCCAGTGAGGTCGCGAGCAACGTGTCGAAGTCGTCGCACTCGGGGATCAGGAACGCGCTCACGCCCCATTCGATCGCCATCTGCCGCAGCGCGTAGTCGTGGTGCGTGAGGGCGACGATCGGCCGCCGCGGCCGCAGCCGCGCAACCACCGAGGCCGTGCGGCCGGTGTAGGTGGGCACGAGGATCGCCTTCGCCCGCAGCGCCTCGGCGAGGTCGCAGGCCGCGTTCGACATCGCCTGTCCGACCGTCGGCTCGTCGGCGCGCTCCGGCAGCTCGTGGCGATAGCCCAGGCTGGGCTCGACGGCTCGGGCGATCCGATCCATGTAGGCGACCGACTCGACCGGGAACTCGCCGACCGCGGTCTCGCCGGACAGCATCAGGGCCGAGGTGCCGTCGAGGATCGCGTTGGCGACGTCGCTCGCCTCCGCCCGGGTGGGCTCGGCCTGGTGGACCATCGACTCGAGCATCTGCGTGGCGGTGATCACTGGCTTCCCGCGCTCCAGCGCCGCGATGATGATCCGCTTCTGCAGCAGCGGCACGAGCGCGACGCCGATCTCGACCCCGAGGTCGCCGCGCGCGACCATCACCGCGTCGGTCTCTTCGAGGATCTCGTCCAGCGCGTCGACGGCCTCCGCCTTCTCGATCTTCGCGATCACGTGGGCGTGCGAGCCGGCCTGCTCGATCAGCTCGCGCAGGTCGCGCACGTCGGCCGCCGAGCGCACGAACGAGAGGGCGACGAAATCGACTCCCAGCTCGAGCGCGAGCTCCAGGTCGTCCATGTCCTTGCGCGTGATCGAGGGGATCGGGACGGGGACGCCGGGCAGGTTGACCCCCTTGTGCGACGTGACGACGCCGCCCTCGACCACCGCGCAGCGCGCCCGGCCGGACTCGATGGTGTCGACGCGCAAACGCACCAGCCCGTCGTCGATCAGCACGTCATGACCCGGCTGTAGCACCTCGCTGATCACCGCCGGGCTGATCGGCAGCTCGCCGTTCGTCGACCCTTCGGCCGGACCGACGACGATCTCGTCGCCTCGGCTCAGCGAGATCGGCTCTTCAAGGTCGCCGATGCGGAGCTTGGGTCCCTGGAGGTCGGCGATCAGCGCGATCGGCCGCCCCAGCTCGGCCTCGATCTCGCGCACCAGGCGCGCCCATTCGCGGTGCTGGTCGTGCGTGCCGTGCGAGAGGTTCAGCCGCGCGCCGTCGACCCCGGCTCGCACGAGCGCCGCGAGCGTCTCGGGCGTCGAGCAGGCGGGCCCGATCGTGGCGACGATCTTCGTGCGGCGGGGAGGCGCTTCGGCCACCGCACCAGCGTAGCTAGTGATACGAACGTCGTTAGCGCTGGAATCGGGGAAACGCGTTCCAACCCGGATACACGGCCCGGTCGCCGAGCTCTTCCTCGATGCGCAGCAGCTGGTTGTACTTCGCCACCCGCTCGCTCCGTGAAGGCGCGCCCGTCTTGATCTGGCCGCAGCCGGTCGCGACGGCGAGATCGGCGATCGTCGTGTCCTCGGTCTCGCCCGAGCGGTGCGACATCACGCAGGCGTAGCCGGCTTCACGCGCCATGGTCATCGTGTCGAGCGTCTCGGTGAGCGTGCCGATCTGGTTGACCTTGATCAGGATCGCGTTGCCGATGTTCTCCATGATCCCGCGCCGCAGGCGCTCGGGGTTGGTGACGAAGATGTCGTCGCCGACGAGCTGCACGCTCGAGCCGGCGACCTCGGTCAGCGCGTGCCAGGTCGTCCAGTCGTCCTCGGCGAGCCCGTCCTCGATCGAGACGATCGGGTAGCGCTCGACGAGCCTCGAGAGGTACTGGACCATCCCGTCGCCGACCTCGTCGTTGCCCTCGAAGCGATAGTGCCCGTCCTCGTAGAGCTCGGTTCCGGCCGGGTCGAGCGCCATCGCCACCCGGTCACGGTGACCCGCGCGCTCCGCGGCCTCGAGCACGGCCTCGATCGCCTCCTCGCTCGACGCGAGGTCGGGCGCGAAGCCGCCCTCGTCGCCGACGCCGGTGGCGAAGCCGCGCTCGTGCAGCAACGCCTTCAGCGCGTGGAAGACCTCGACGCCGACACGCAGCGCCTCGGCGAAGGTGTCCGCGCCCGCGGGTACGAGCATGAACTCCTGCAGGTCGATCGAGTTCTGCGCATGCGCGCCGCCGTTGATCACGTTCAGCATCGGCACAGGCAGCGTCACCGCCTCCTCGCCGCCGAGATGGCGAAAGAGCGAGAGCTCTGCTTCGGCAGCGGCCGCCTTGGCGACCGCGAGCGAGACACCGAGGATCGCGTTCGCGCCGAGGCGCCCCTTGTTCGGGGTGCCATCGAGCGCGATCAGCGCCTGATCGAGGCCGCGCTGGTCGCCGCCGTCGAGGCCGCGCACCGCGTCGGCGATCTCGCCGTTGACGTTGCCGACCGCCTTGGTGACGCCCTTCCCGCCCCACTCGTGGCCGCCGTCGCGCAGCTCGAGCGCCTCGTGCACGCCGGTCGACGCGCCGGAGGGAACGGCCGCCCGCCCGGTCGCGCCGGACTCGAGCCCGATCTCGACCTCGATAGTCGGGTTGCCGCGCGAGTCGAGGATGTACCGCGCGTACGTGCGCGAGATGGCCGTCATGTGCCTGCCTCCTTGGCGAGATCGAAGTAGCGGTCCTGCTCCTCCAGCTCGAGCTCCGTCCAGCGCTTGCCCTCGCCGGCTGCGAGCTCCTCGGCGCGCTCGACGCGCGTGACGAAGCGTTCGCTCGCGGCCCGTAGCGCCAGCTCGGGATCGACGTTCAAACGGCGCGCGACGTTGACCGCCGCGAAGAGCACGTCCCCCAGCTCGGCGAAGACGCGCGGGTCGGGCTCCGTCTCGGGCGCGGGCTCGTCCCCCAGCTCGGCCTTCAGCTCGCGCAGCTCGTCATCGAGATCGGCCATGGCGCCGGCGAGGTTCGGGTACTCGAAGCCGACCGCCCGGGCGCGCCGCTGCACCTTCCGCGCGTAGAGCAGCGAGGGCAGGGTCTCCGCGACGTCGTGGAAGACGCCCTCGCGCTCCTCCTGCTCGCGCTTGATCCGCTCCCAGTTCTCGCGCACGCGGCCGGGCGTTGGCGCCTCGACCTCGCCGAAGACATGCGGATGCCGCCGCACGAGCTTCTCGTGGACGTTCCGCGCCACGGCTTCGAGGTCTCCGTTTCCCTGCTCCGCGAGCAGGAGCGAGAGGAAGTAGACCTGGAAGAGCAGGTCGCCCAGCTCGTCGAGCAGCTTGTCCGGGTCGCCGCCGAGCGCCGCATCCGCGACCTCGTAGGCCTCCTCGACGGTGTGCGGCACGATCGTGCGCGCCGTCTGCTCGCGGTCCCAGGGGCAGTCGCGGCGGAGCCGCTCCGTCAGCTCTTGCAGCTCGACGAGCGCCTCGGCGAGCGCCACGCGCTCAGCCAGTTGTGGTGGTGCTCGAGCCCGTCGTCGAGGACGACGTCTTGCAGGGATCCTGGCCGGGCGGCGGCGCGTAGCCCTTCTGGTAGCCGATCGTCCCGCAGTAGTGCTTCTTGGTGTCGGTGAGCCACTTGTCCATCTCCTTCTGCTTGTCAGAAGAGAGGAGCTGCTGGCGGATCGCCTCCTTCACCTGCGAGAGCGGCGTCGGCTTCGCGGGCGTCCCGGCCTTGATCGGCCCGAGCGCCTCGATGATGTGCCAACCGAACTGCGAGTGCACCGGCTTCGAGATCACGTTCTCCTTGATCGAGAAGGCCACCTTCTCGAACTCCGGCACGAGCCGGCCCTTGACCGCGGTGCCCGGCGGGAGCCTGCCGCCGTTCTTCGCGGACGAGGTATCGGTCGAGTACTTCTTGGCGAGCGCTGCGAACTTGGTCGGGTCCGCCTGCAGCTGCGCGTAGAGGTTGTCCGCCTGCTTCTTCGTCTTGACGAGGATGTGGCGGACGTCGCGGCTCTCCGGCTGCGCCGGCGTCGCGTACTGCTGCTTGTTCTTGTCGTAGTAGGCCGAGATCTCGCTGTCCGAGACCTTGACGTCCTTGGTGACCTTGTTGAAGACCTTCTCGCGGATCAGCTGCAGCTTGATCCCCTGCCGAACCTCGGCGTCGGTGAAGCCCTGCTGCTTGAGCGCCGCCTGGTAGCGCTTCTCCATCTGGGCCGCGGTCGCCGTCTTCTGGCCGGCGGGGTTGCCGTAGTACTGCTTCTTGATCTGGTCGAGGCGCGCGTTGACGTCCGAATCGCTGACCTTGACCCCGAGCTTGTCGGCCTGCTGCTGATACTCGCTGCTCTGGATCAGGAACTGGGTCGCGTTCGTCTTCAGGTTCGCCAGGTCGACCGTGCCGGGCTTGGGAAACGGGCGTTTGGTCGCGAGGAAGTTGCGCTTGGTCTGCGCGATCAGCGCGTCCCACTGGGCCTTCGTGATCTGCTGGTTTCCGACCACCGCGACCGAGTCGGCGGAGACCGACTGGGCGCCGCCGCCACCGCAGGCGGCGACCACGAGCACCAGTGCCGCGCAAAGGCAGATGAGTACGAGTCGTCTCATGGAAAAAGCGCCAGGAGCAGGAGTTTTACTCAAGCTGCGAGGCGCGCATCGAGTATAGCATCGACCAGCCGAACCGCTGACGAGAATTCATCTGAGCGCAACGAAACCTCGCGTCTGGCGCTCGTGTAGACGACGGTGTCGAGCTCCGAGCGGAGCGCTCGCAGCTCGGCCGAGCCGAGCAGCAGCGGGCCGACCGTCGCCTTGCCCGCCCGGAAGACGAGGTAGTCGGCGCCGGCGGTTGCCAGCTTCAGCTTTGCCTCCTGGATCGCGAACAGGTTCTCGACCGGCTCGGGCAGCGGGCCGTACCGGTCCTCGGTCGCGGCGTGCAGCTCGCGCAGCTCGTCCTCGTCCGCCGTGAGCGCGAGCCGCCGGTGGAGGTCGATCTTGAGCGCCTCGGCCTCGATGTACGGCGCCGGCACGTACGCGTCGACGCTCGCCTCGACCCGCACCGGCCTCGCCACCGGCCGCCGCTCGCCCGAAAGCTCAGCGACCGCCTCGGCCAACAGCTCGACGTAGAGCTCGAAGCCGAGCGCGGCGACGTGGCCCGACTGCTCCGCGCCGAGCAGGTCTCCCGCGCCGCGAATCTCGAGGTCGCGCATCGCGATCGCGAAGCCCGCGCCGAGCTCGGTGTGGTCGGCGAGGGTCGCCAGCCGCGCCCTCGCCTCCGGCGTCAGCTCGCGCGAGTCGGGATAGAAGAGGTACGCGTGGGCGAGGACGTCCGAGCGGCCCACGCGCCCACGGATCTGGTAGAGCTGGGCGAGCCCGAGCGCGTCGGCCCGCTCGACGATCAGCGTGTTCGCCTGCGGGATGTCGAGGCCGGACTCGATGATCGTCGTGGAGACGAGCACGTCCGCGTCGCCCCGCAGGAAGGCGTGCATCTTCTCCTCGAGCTCTCGCTCGCGCATCTGGCCGTGCGCGACCTCGAAGCGCAAGCCCGGCGCGAGCTGCTGCAGCTTCGCCACGGCCTCGTCGATCGACTCGACGCGGTTGTGGAGGAAGAACGACTGGCCGCCGCGTGCGTGCTCGCGCTCGAGCGCGGCCTTGACGAGCTCGTCGTCGTACTCGCCGACGTAGGTCCGGATCGGGCGCCGGCCCTCGGGTGGGGTCTCGATCACGGAGATGTCGCGCAGTCCCGAGAGCGACATGTGCAGCGTGCGCGGGATCGGCGTCGCGCTCAGCGAGAGCACGTCCACCTCCAGCCGCAGCGCGCGCAGCAGCTCCTTCTGGGCCACGCCGAAACGCTGCTCCTCGTCCACGATCACGAGCCCGAGCTCCTTCGGGATCACGTCGCGGCTGAGCACACGGTGGGTGCCGATCAGGACGTCGACCTTGCCCGCCTCGAAGTCGCCGACCACCTGCTTCTGCTCCTTCGGGGAGCGGAAGCGGGAGATCATCTCGACGCGGACGGGGAAGTCGCGGTAGCGCTCGCGAAAGGTGTTCCAGTGCTGCTCGGCGAGCACCGTGGTCGGGACGAGCATCAGCGTCTGCTTGCCGTTGACGGCCACGGCGAAGGCGGCGCGCACGGCGACCTCGGTCTTGCCGAAGCCGACGTCACCGCAGACGAGGCGGTCCATCGGGCGCGGCGTCTCGAGGTCTTCCTTGACGGCCTCGATCGCGGTGCGCTGATCCTCGGTCTCGCGGTAGGGGAACTCTGCCTCGAGCCGCTCGAGCCACTCGTTCTCGAGGTCGTAGGCGACCCCGGGCGCCTGCTGGCGGCGGGCGTAGAGGGCGAGCAGCTCGCCGGCCAGCTCGCGCAGGCTCGTGCGCGCACGGCTCTTCAGGTTCTGCCAGGCCTTGCCGCCGAGCTTGCTCAGCGCGGGCGCCGAGGCGTCGGCCCCGATGTACTTCGACACCTTGCCGATCTGCTCGTGCGGGACGTAGAGCCGGTCGTCGCCGCGGAAGCCGACGAAGAGGTAGTCCCGCGTGACCTCGGCGACCGTCTTCGTCTCGAAGCCGAGCAGCTTCCCGATCCCGTGGTCCTCGTGGACGACGAAGTCGCCGGTGCGCAGGTCGGCAAAGCTCTGCAGCGCCCGGCCTGCCGGCGCGGCGCGCGTGCGGGCTCGCTTGCGGAAGACCTGTGTGTCGGGTAGCAGCACGAGCCCGAGGTCGCGCCAGACGAACCCGCGCCGCGCAGGCGAGACGGCGAAGTAGAGCTCCGGCTCCTCCGGGAGCCGGTCGCCCTCCTCGAGGATCTTCGGCTCGACCCGGCGCACCAGGTTGGCAGTCCGCAACGCCTCGCCGCGGTGCGGGAAGGTGACCACGACGCGGTTCCCAGCACGGACGAAGCCGGCGAGCTCGTTCTCGGCCTCGGCCAGGCCGCGCGCCGCGATCGCCGGGCGCTGCGCCTCGAAGGCATGCGCCTGCCCGCGTGGGAACGACTCGAGCTCGGCCGCGCCCTTGAGCGAGAGCTCCGTGCCCTCCTCGGCCCAGACCTCGCGCACCTGCTCGGGCTCCCAGACGAGATCCGGCGTCCGCTCGAGCGGCGGGACCAGGTCGCGGGGCACCGGGGCCGACTCGCCGTCCTCGCGCAACGTCGGCTCCTGCAGGTCGAGCCGCCGCTCGGCGGCCGGGTAGACGGTCGCGCCCTCGACCTCGTGCAGCGCCCGCTGCGTGAAGGCCGAGAAGGCTCGCACAGCCTCGATCTCGTCGCCGAAGAACTCTGATCGCAGCGGCTCGCGCCCGGTCGTCGGGAAAATGTCGATCAGGCCGCCGCGAACGGCGAAGTGCCCGCGCTCCTGGACGCGTTCGACCCGCTCGTACCCGGCCAGCGCGAGCAGCTCGGCGAGCGTCTCGAGCCCGGGCGCCTCTCCGGCGGCGAGCCGGATCGGCGCTGGCCGTGCCTCCGGCGGCGGTAGCGGCTCCGCGATCGCTGCCGCCGAGGCGCAGACGAGCCCACCCGCGGCGAGGACGTCCAGCGCCCGAGCGCGCTCGCCGACGAGATGCGGCGGCGGCTCCAGCCCCGAGCCCCAGCGCACGCCGCGGCTCGGCAGCAGCGCGACCCGCTCCTCACCGAGGAACCAGCGAGCCCCCTCGGCCGCGTCACGGGCATCGGCGTCCTCGGGCAACAGCACGACGAGCGCGCGCCCGAGGTGTTCGTGCAGCGCGGCGAGCAGCAGCGGCAACGCCGGCTCGGAGACGCGGGCGGGCGTCGGCAGCGCGTCCGCGAACGCGGTCAGCCGCTCGTCGGCGAGCAGCTCCTCGACGAGCGGATGGAGCACGGGGCGGGTGGTTTCGCGCAGGTCCATGACGAACGACGGAACCGGCGGTTCCGCGCCCCAATCGTAGCCGTGAGTACGATCCCGACCGGGTTGTCGAGGACCGGGATCGCGGCGCTGGGGGCCATCGTGTTGCTGATGGCCGCGACCGCGTGCAGCGGCGGCGGCAGCTCGAAGGCCGCGGCGCCTGCCGAGCGTCACCTCGTCTTCGTCGGCGGCGAGCTGGCGGCGACAGAGAGCCAGACGCAGGCCAACGCGGAGGTCTGGATCGCCGACCCGGCGGGCGCTCACGCGAGGCGGCTGACGAAGGGCTTCGTCGGGCTGCTCTCTCCGGACGGCCGCTTCGTCGCAGTGCAACGCAAGGGCAAGGGCATCTTCGTGGTCTCCAGCGACGGCAAGCAGACGCGGCGCCTGACCGCAGCGCGCAACCTTCGGCCGCAGGCGTGGTCGCCTGACAGCAAGAAGGTGTACGTCACGGCAGCGGTCGGCCAGGCGGTCGTCGAGCTCGCGGCGCTCGACCGCGACTCCGGGCACATGGAGACGATCGCCCGCGGCTCGCTCTACGGGCTCGACACCTCGCCTGACGGCGAGCACATCGTCTACTCGCGCGCGCCGGCGGCGACCGAGCAGGGAATCTGCGGCGACCAGTTCGACCTCTACGTAGCGAAGCTGGACGGCTCCGACGCGAAGCGGATCACGCACGACGGGTTGAGCGCCTTTCCCGTCTGGGGCCCGTCCGGGATCGCCTTCATGCACTTTCCCAGTGGTGGGGACCCGACCGACTGCAGCTCAGCCGGAATCTGGACGAGCGACGCGGACGGCTCGAACGCCAAGCCCGTGATCGACCGCGCGCCAGACTCGATTACGCTGCTCGGCTTCTACGGCCTCCAGCCACTGGCCTGGATGGACGACTCGCATCTCCTGATCGGCCTGCGCGGCGAGTCGGGCACCGAGGGTGCCGTGCTCGATACCGCCAGCAAGAAGATTCGCCGCCTGAACCAGTTCGTCGACGAAGGCTCGAGCGACGGCCGCTTCGCGGTCGGCGGCAGCACCGACAACGGAAACGCGGTCACGATCATCCGCCTCTCGGACGGCAAGCGGGTCTACCTCCGCAAGAACTTCTGCTGTCCCGACTGGAACCGCTAGTTGTAGTTCTGCTGGGCCGCTTCTAGCCCGTCTCGCGCGATCGTCTCGACGGCGTCGGCGGCGCGGGCGACGAGCGCCTCGGCGTCTTCTTCCGGCGAGAACGGCGAGAGCACCCAGTCGGCGACCGGACGCGGGTCGCCTCGGCCCGGGCGGCCGATGCCGACGCGCAGGCGGAGGAAGTCCTGCGAGCCGAGGTGCTGCGCGAGCGAGCGCAGGCCGTTGTGGCCAGCGAGGCCGCCCCCGGCCCGCGCCTGCAGCCGGCCCGCCTCGAGGTCGACGTCGTCGTGGACGACGAGCACCTGCTCGGGCTCGACCTTGAAGAAGCGCACGGCCGCGCCGACCGAGCGGCCGGAGTCGTTCATGTACGTCTCCGGCTTCAGCAGCGCGAGGCGCAGGTCGCCGAGGCGGATCTCCGCCAGCGAGCCTGAGAACTTCGAGCGCCACGAGCCGCCGTGCCTGCGCGCCAGCTCGTCGAGCACGAGCCAGCCCGCGTTGTGGCGGGTCCGCTCGTACTCGCGGCCCGGGTTGCCGAGGCCTGCGACGAGCAGATCCAGCGTCGAGGCGCTCTCGCCCCGACGGAAGAGGCGCACCTAGTCCCCGGAGGACTCTTGCTCGTCCGAGGCGCCCTCGGCCGGGGCTTCCTCGCCCTCCGCGCCTTCGGCAGCCTCTTCGCCCTCGGGCACCTCGCCCTCGGGCAGCTCGCCCTCTTCGAGCTCCTCGCCCTCCTCGGGCTCCGGCTCGACGATCCGCGTCGGCATCGTCACCGTTGCGAGCACCGTCTCCTCGGGGTCGTCCAAAAACTTGACGCCCTCCTGCACCGGCAGGTCGACCAGTCGCAGCGTGTCGCCGATCGCCATCCCGCTGACGTCGAGCTCGAGGTGCTCGGGGATCTCCATCGGCAGCGCCTCGACCGTGATCTCGCGGTTGACCTGCGAGAGCACGCCGCCCTCGGTCACGCCGACGGGCTCGCCGCTCAGCTCGACCACGACCCGCGCCTGGATCGGCTGGTCGAGGCGGACTTCCTGCAGGTCGACGTGGATGATCCCGCCCTTGACGGGATGCTGCTGGTACTCCTTGAGGATCGACGGGTGGGTCGTCTTCTGGCCCTCGAGCGTGACGTCGAGGATCGCGTGCAGGCCCTGGCCGCCCGTCAGCACCCGCCGCAGCTCGCGCTCGGGGATGGAGATCGGGTGCGGCGTCTTGCCGCGGCCGTAGAGAACGCCCGGAATCAGGCCTTCCTTGCGGAGGCGGCGCGACTCGGAGGAGCCGCGGCTGTCGCGCTCCTGGACCTGCAATTTCACTCGTTCTCCGGCCATCGGCGGCGCAGTGTACCTACCGTTCGGGCAGTAGCTCCTCGAGCGACCTCGCCGCGAGAGCAGCGGTGGCGATCGCCGAGATTCCGATCGCCGCCTCGTGCGAGGCGTCGAGAGGAAGCGCGTCGATCGTCCGGTCGAGATGGTCCCGGTGCCCCGGGTCGAGCTCGGCATGCTCGGTGTACGTGCGGAAGGCGGCGCGCGGGTGGCCGCTCCGCTCGACCAGCTCGTCGATCAGGTCGGGCGTCGGCGGGTAGCCCTCCATCAGCGCGACGAAGCCGAGGAACGCGACCGGGTGGTAGTGGAGGATCCAGTAGTACTGGCTGCCTACGAGCCCGGCGACCGCCGGCGAAGGCATTCGCGCGAACACCGTGGCGCGATCGATCCCGAGGAGCTCGAGGTCGCCGATCAGCGTCTCGTCGTGACCGAGCTCCTCGTCGACGTGCTCCTGCAGGTAGCGCGCGAGCGGCTCGGCCAGGGGATCGACACCTTCCAGCTCCTGCGACCGCACGAGCGCCGCTTCGGTCAGCGGCACGGTCGCGCGGATGATCTGGTGCTGAAGGATCAGGTACTCCGGCCAGAGCTCCCCGAGGCGCGGGTGCTCGACGAGCGCTCCGTAGGCCCGCGCAAACGGCACCACGAGCAGGCCGAGCTTTCGGCGTAGACGAGCGCTCGGCGTGTCGCTCAGTGAACCGCGCAGATGCGCGTGTCCGGCGAAAGGCCCGGGTCGCTCATGAGCGCTTCGCCGAGTACGTCGACCTTCGCCAGCTCCAGCTCGGTGAATGCGTTCAGGGCGTTGATCACGTCCTGCGAGAGCCGTTCCGGGTCGACCTTGTTCTTCTTTAGATGCTTCTTGACGTGTTCCTTCGGTTCCTTAGTCATCGGTGGCCCTTTCGCTCGGGTTTGGCGACCGCGCCCGAATATGGTCGCTCCGGCCCCCACTGTCAAACCGGAAGCTAGGTGGCTGCGAGCTCGGCCGTGCGCGCACGGGCGCGCGCGAGGGCAGTCAGGTTTCCCTTGCGCTCGTACAGCTCCGAGGCGCGGCCGACAGCTGTCAGCGATTCGTCGCGGCGACCGGCGACCGCAAGCACCTCGGCAAAGTCGAAGAGGGCGTCGGCTCGGGTTCCGAGCAGGTCGGTCGGCTCGGCGATCCCGACCGCCTCCCGCGCGAGAGTCTCGGCAGTCTCGAGCTCGTCCCGCCGCGCCAGGATCTTCGCGCGCACCGTCCGCCAGAGCACCTGTGAAAGCACGTCGTCGGACGAGGCCGCGCGCTCGCTCTCGCGGCTAAAGCGCTCAGCCTCAGCGTGCTCGCCGTCGGCGTAAAGCGCATGTGCGAGGAAGCCGGCGATCGTCGAGAGGTAGGCGCGCTCGCCGCCGCCGTCGAGCGTCGCGAAGCTCTCGCGCAGGGCCGCGGCCGCAGCACCCGGTGTGCCCGCGAGCTGCTCGACGAGGTAGGTCTCCTGGGCATTCAGCGCGGCCCAGAGGGTGAGGCCGGATTCTTCGATCGTCTTCCTGCCCTCGGCCAGCAGCTCGCGCGCGGACGGGAGGTCGCCGCGCATCGCCTCGAGCACCGCCCGCTCGACCGAGCACGTGGCGCGGATGGTCGGGTCCTCGCCCTCGAGGGCGAGGAACTCGTGACAGCGGGCGATGCCGTCCTCGACAGGTAGCGGGCCGAAGACGGCGCTCACCATCAACCACGAGATGCTCTCGGCCAGCTCGGCCCGGTAGTTCCCGCGACGGGCGAAGGAGAGGGCCTGTCTCCAGGCCTCCTCGGCGGTCGCGAGCGAGCCCATCACGGTTCCTTCGACCCGCCCGACAAGGTTCCAGGCTTGCGCGAGGCTGTAGTCGTCGTCCAGCTGCTGACTCGCCTCGAGTGCCTCCTGGGCGGCCTCCCTCAGCTGCTCGCTGCTCCCGCTGAGCATGCGCAGCGTGCAGAGCCCGAGCAGCGTCCGTGCCGGCCGGCGGCCGCTGAGCTCGAGCGCGTCCTCGAGCGCCCGCCGCCCCTCGGCGCCGTAGACGCGCGACGACCAGAAGCCCCAGAGCGCCGTCGCCAGCCGCAACAGCAATTCGCCGTCGCGGACTTTGCGTGCGAACGCGATCGCCTCGCGCAGGTTCGGGTACTCCTCGTCGACCTGCGCGAGGAAGGCCGGGTGGTCGCCCGTCCGCGAGTCGGCGTCGAGCCGCTCGGCCTGGCCGGCCGTCCAGGCGGCGTGCCGCTCGCAGGCAGCCTCAAGCTCGCCGGCCGCCTCGAGCAGCTCGAGCCCGAACTCGCGGATCGTCTCGAGCATCCAGAAGCGTGGCTCGCCGTCGGAGTCCTGGCGCTGGCGCAGAAGGCTCTTCTGGACGAGCGAGTCGAGCCCGTCGAGCAGATCGTGGCCGAAAGTGCCGTCGAAGTCGCACACCGCCTCCGCGGCCTCGAGGCGGCAGCCGCCGACGAAGACCGCGAGGCGCTCGAAGAGCGTCTTCTCACTCGCCAACAGGAGGTCGTGACTCCACGCGATCGTCCCTCGGAGCGTCCGCTGCCGGGCGTCGGCGTCCTGCGCCCCGCCCGTCAGCAAGGGCAGACGCTGGTCGAGACGGCGCAGCAGCGCGGGAGGCGTGAGCGTCCGCACCCGAGGCGCGGCGAGCTCGATCGCCAACGGTAGGCCGTCGAGCCTGACGACGATCTCCGCCACGGCCTCTGCGTTTACGTCGTCGACGGAGAAGTCGACGGCGGCCGCCCGTGCGCGCTCGACGAACAGGCGAACGGACTCGAAATCGACGACCTCCTCGGCCACCGCCGGCCGGCGCAGGTCGGGCACGGCCAGCTGCGGGACGCGGTGCGCGTGCTCGGCCTGCAGGCGCAGGGGAATCCTGCTCGTGACGAGAAGCTGCAGATCGGGCGCTGACCCGAGCAGGCCGGCGACCGCGGGCGAGGCGGCCAGGACGTGCTCGAAGTTGTCGAGCAGGAGCAGCAGCTCCTTCTCCTGGAGGTATTCGGTCAGCGTCTCGAGCGAGGTCTCGCCCGGCTGCTCGCGCGAGCCGAGCGTCCGCAGGATCGTGGGCACGACGAGCTCCCAGTCTCGGATGGGCGTGAGCGAGACGAAGAACACGCCGTTGCGGAAACGGTCGAGGACGCCCCCCGCGAGCTGCAGCGCGAGCCGGGTCTTCCCGGTGCCTCCAGGCCCGATCAGGGTGAGCAGGCGCACGTCCTCGCGCTCGAGCAGATCGCGTGTCTCGGCCAGCTCGCGCTCGCGGCCGATGAACGCGTTCGGCTGGGCGGGGAGGTTCGTCGGGCGGTTGTCGAGCGAGGCGAGCGGCGGGAACTCGCTCGGCAGACCCTCGAGCTCGAGCTGGTACAGCCGCTGCGGCCGCGCGATGTCCTTCAGCCGATGCTCGCCGAGGTCGCGTAGGCTCGTGTCGTCCTCGAGCAACACCCGGGTCGACTCCGAGACCACCACCTGGCCGCCGTGCGCGACGGCCATCACGCGCGCGGCCTCGTGGACGTCCAGCCCGACGTAGCGTCCCTCGACGACGCGCGGCTCCCCGGTGTGCAGGCCCATCCGCACGCGGATCTCGTTCTCGTCCACCCAGTCGTGCGAGACGAGCGCGCGCTGTGCATCGGCGGCCGCGGCAACCGCGTCCTTGGCAGAGCCGAACGCGACGAAGAAGGCGTCTCCTTCCCGGTCGACGATCACACCTCGATGCGCGAGGAAGGCCTGCTCCAGCAACGAGCGATGCTGAGAGAGGAGCCCTGCGTAGGCGTCGCCCACCCGCCGCAGCAGGCGCGTCGAGCCCTCGATGTCCGTGAAGAGCAGGGTGACCGTGCCGGTCGGAAGCTCGGCCATGCCCGTCAACTATTGCGCGGACGGCGGGCTACGTGCGCTTGATCGTGATCAGGTCGAGCAGCAGCAGCGGCCAGAGCAGGATCGCCAGGATGGCCGCGACGACCCCGTGGACGCCGTGCACGTGCTGGAAGTAGTGACGTTCGGCGGCGACGGCGACGCCGATGCCGAAGTAGATCAGCACGAACAACGAAGGGAATCTGCGCACGAAGCGCCTGTTACCCGCGACGGCCGAAGTTATTCGTACCAGGCGAGCACGGCGACGATCACGTAGAAGGCGATCAGCGCCACGCCTTCGAACCTGGTCGCTTCACCGTCGGCGGTGATCTGCCAGAGCGCGACCGCGGTCAGCGCCAGCGCGCCGATGTAGACCGGCCCGAGGTTGAACGTCAGCTGGGTCGAGAACAGCAGCGAGACGAGCACGAGCGCCGGGAAGAGGAAGGCCGTGATCTGGGCGACGGAGTTCTTGACCACCGAGATCGCCAGGTCGGCCTCGCCCTTCAGCGCGAGCACGATCCCGGTCGTGTTCTCGACCGCGTTGCCGGCGATGCCGACCACCACGATCCCGGCGAACGCCTTCGAGACGCCGATCTGCTCCATCGCGGGCGTAAGCGCGGAGACGAACCAGTCGGAGACGAAGGCCGCCCCCACCCCGCCGGCCGCCAGCAGCGCCAGCGCCAGCCTCATCGAGATGCGCGGCCCAACCTCGCCGGCCTCGCGCGGCATGTCCGAGCGGAGGTAGTCGTAGAGCCAGACCCCGTAGGTCACCAGCAGGGCGACCGCTCCGACGACCGAGATCGCCTTGATGTGGCTCGACGCCTGGTCCTCGGTCGCCGCCGAGAGCCCGATCAGGACGATCAGGAAGCTCGCGAGCAGCAGCAGGACGGCGTTGTCCTTCGGCAGGCGCGTCTGGAAGCGCATCACCCCGTCGGCGCTCGCGTGGCAGCCGGCGACGATCACGATCCCGAGCACGAGCAGCGCGTTGGCGAAGATCGAGCCCAGGATCGCGGTCTTTGCCACCACGAGCTCGCCGGCCGCGAGCGCGAAGAGGACAATGAAGAACTCGGGCAGGTTCCCGAGCGTCGACTGCAGCACGCCGGTCACGGCCGGCCCGTACTGCTGCCCGACCCGCTCGGTGGCGAAGGAGACGATCCAGGCCAGCCCCGCCAACCCGACCGTGGCGAGCCCGAAGGTGAGCAGCGCGGACGCCCCGGAGAAGTGGGCGATCCCGGCCGCGACCGTGAAGGTCGCGGTCACCGCGACCAGGACCCAGATCCTGGTCAGAAGAGCTGGTTCTCGCCCGCGAAGATCGCGGAGACCGAGTCGTCGGCGAAGACGTTCAGGATCGTCTCGGCCAGGAGGCTCGAGACGGGCAGCACGTCGATCTTGGCCGGGCGGTTGACCGGGTCGATCGGGACCGTGTTCGTGACGGTGATCTGCTTGATCTTGCTCGCCGAGAGCTTCTCGAAGGCGTTGCCCGGGAAGAGCCCGTGTGTGGCGCAGGCGTAGACCTCGGTCGCGCCCGCCTCGAGCAGCGCTTCCGCGCCCGCGATCAGCGTGCCACCGGTGACGACGATGTCGTCGCTCATGATCGCGACCTTGCCCTCGACCCGGCCGATCACCTCGGTGACCGAGGCCTCGTCGTGGCCCGGGCGGGTCTTGTTCAGAATCGCCAGGTCGCCCTCGAGCATCTGCCCGAAGCGGCGCGCCATCTTCGCGCGGCCCGGGTCGGGCGAGACCGCCACGATCCCCTCGCCCTGGAGGCCCTTGTCGCGGTAGTACTGGGCGAACAGCTGCAGCGCGGTCATGTGGTCAACGGGGATCGAGAAGAAGCCCTGGATCTGGCCCGCGTGCAGGTCCATCGTCACCACGCGGTCGGCGCCGGCGCTCTCGAGCGCGTCCGCGACGAGCTTGGCGGTGATCGGCTCGCGCGGGGCCGACTTCTTGTCCTGGCGCGAGTAGGGGAACCACGGGATCACGGCCGTGATGCGCTTGGCCGAGGCGAGCTTCGCGGCCTGGATCATGATCAGCAGTTCGACCAGGTGGTCGTTCACGGGCGCGTTCCCCGACTGGACGATGAAGACGTCGCCGCCGCGGATCGAGTCCTCGTAGCGGACGTAGGTCTCGCCGTTGGCGAAGGTCTTCAGCTTCACCTCGCCGAGGTGGACGCCGAGCTTGTCGGCGATCTGCTCGGCCAGCTCCGGGTTCGAGCGGCCCGAGAAGAGCATCAGCCGCTTCTGCGGCCCACGCTCGATCCAGGGCTTGCGCTCGGTCACGGGCATGACCGGCTCGACGGTCTCGAGCCCCGGCAGCGTGGCTTCACTCATCCTCCTGCTCCCGCTTTCGTCGCACGTAGCCTTCCTTGTTCTCCTGCCGCGCCCGCGCGACCGCCAGCGACTCGGGCGGCACGTCCTCGGTGACGACCGAGCCCGCGCCGATCCACGCGTCGTCGCCGATCTCCACTGGCGCGACGAACGCATTGTGGACTCCGGTCCTGACGTTGCGCCCGATCGTGGTCTTGCCCTTGGGCTTGCCAGGCTGATGGGGGAAGTTGACGGTGATGTTGCCCGCCGCGATGTTCGTGTCCGCGCCGATCTCCGCGTCTCCGATGTAGGACTGGTGGGGCACCTTCGTTCGTTCCCCGATGTGCGAGTTCTTGATCTCCACGAAGGCGCCTGCCTTCGCGCCCGTCTCCAGCACCGTTCCGGGGCGAAGGTAACAGAAGGGGCCGACCAGCGTGTCTGGGCCGATCTCCGAGTCCACCGCAACGACGTGCGGCCCGACCTCGGCGCCGCGGGCGACGCGCGTGCCGCCGCGCAGGACGGTGAAGGGCTGGATCGTGCAGTCCGGTTCGAGCTCGACGGTCGGGTCGATCCAGGTCGTCGCCGGGTCGACGATCGTCGTCCCGGCCAGCATGTGGGCCAGGTTGATGCGGTCGCGGAGCACGGCCCCGGCAGTGGCGAGCTCCGCGCGCGTGTTCACGCCTTCCGCCTCGGCGGGGTCGTCGGCCTTGTGCACTGCGACGCGCTCGCCCGCGCCGGCGAGGTCGCGCACCGTGTCGGTCAGATAGAGCTCGCCCTGCGCGTTCTGCGGGCTCAGCCGCTCGAGCGCCGGCCAGAGCTTGGGGGCCTCGAACACGTAGATCGAGGAGTTGACCTCGCGGATCGCCAGCTCGTCCTCGCTCGCGTCCCGTGCCTCGACGATCGCCTGCAGCGAGCCGTCGCCGTCTCGGACGATGCGGCCGTAGGCGCCCGGCTCGGGCGGCTCGAACGAGAGCACGGTCGCGGCGGCTCCGGCGGCGCGGTGCGTCTCGAGCAGGCTTCCGAGCAGCTCGGTCGTGATCGTGGCCGCGTCGCCGGTGACGACGAGCACGTCGCCGTCGAAGCCCTCGAGG
>DATIOF010000017.1:0-16307 GCA_035473395.1 Gaiellaceae bacterium | reverse complement strand
GGGTGCGCCTCGAGGTAGTGCCAGTTTGCGATCCACGGAACGAGGATCAGATGGCCCGAGGAGGAGATCGGCAGCAGCTCGGTCACGCCCTGCGTGACTCCGAGCACGAACGCCTGCCAGTCGGAGAGCCGGCCGGCCTTCTCCCCGACGCCCGCGAAGGAGAGGATGACCGCGACCAGCAAGAGCACGCCCGCGACGGTGTACACCCAGCGGGGACGGATACGCCGCTGCGGCTCGGCGGTTGAAGCGGCGCTGGCGCTCACGGGGCCGGACGGTAGCAGCGGCCATGCCGGCGCTTGACTTCAACCGTCGCCGGCCGGAGGATGGACTCTTCGCAGAAAGCGAAAGCAATACCGGGTCGTACCTACGGGAGGGGAGAGCGGACATATGCGGGCTTCGGGGAGCGGGCGCGGGTTGAACCTGCGCAGCAAGCGCACGGCGACGGTCCTGATCGGACTGCTGGCCGCCATCGCGGTGATCGTGGTGCTGCCGACGGCAGCAGGCGGCGCGGACAGGCACGCCTTCCGTGACGTGCACAAGACCAAGGCTTTCTGGCACACGGCGACGTTGAAGCGGACAACGCCCGCGCAGCTGCGCCCGGCGTTGACGTTCAGGAACGCGCAAGTGCGCTCGTTTGCACTGAACGCCTCCTCGCTGCGGAAGGTGCTCGCCAAGGCGCCGCAGTACGGCACCCGGTCCGCTCGCACGCGGGCCGTGATCGTCTCGCTGCCGGCGCCCAACGGGCACTTCGAGCGGTTCGCGCTGACGAAGTCGCAGATCATGGCTCCGGGTCTCGCGCGCAAGCATCGCGACATCGGGACCTACTACGGACGCGGAATCGACGATCCGTCAGCAACGATCGCCGCCGACATCAGCCACATCGGCTTCCACGCCTCCGTTCGCTCGGCTCACGGCGGCTGGTACATCGATCCGTACTTCCGCAACGACACGAGCCGCTACGTCAGCTACTCGGGCGCGGACCTCGCCAAGTCGTTCCCGTTCGTCGAGCACGGCGTGATCAAGTCGGACGAGAAGGTCGCCAAGACCTCCGGCCTGACGGCGCTCGCGCCTACCGGTGACGTGCTGCGCACCTACCGGCTCGCCCTGATCACCGACCCGGGCTACGCGGCCTACGTCGGCGGCCCGGGGAACGTGACCGCGGCCAAGGTCGCCCTGATCAACCGCGTCAGCCAGGTCTACCACGACGACATCTCGATCCAGCTGCAGATCATCCCGAACAACGACCTGCTCAACCTCAACACGTGGGCGCAGGCGATCGAGCCGAACGGTCCCTGTGGCGCTGCCGCGTGCTTCACGCAGTCGCAGGTCACGGGCTGCTCGAGCACCACGCGCGCCCGCTTCGTGATCGGCCAGATCATCGGCGCGTCCAACTACGACATCGGCCATCTCGCCCTCGGCCAGCCCGGCGGCGGCGTGGCGAACCTCGGTGTCGTGGGCCGCTCCAACAAAGCGGGCGGCTGCACGGGCATTCCGACCCCGGTGGGTGACTTCTACGCGATCGACTACGTCGCCCACGAGATGGGCCACCAGTTCAGCGGCAACCACCCGTTCAACGGGAACCAGCTGAACTGCTCCTCGAGCAATCGCAACGCCGCGACCTCGGTCGAGCCCGGCTCGGGCTCGTCGATCATGGCCTACGCGGGCATCTGCCTCACCGACGACCTGCAGCCGCACTCCGACCCTTACTGGTCGGAGCGCAGCCTCCAGGAGATCTCGACCTACACGTCATCGAGCCAGAACGCGATCAACGAGGTGCAGACCGTGTCGCTGCGCCACTTCGGCGGTGGCAACGAGGTGCAGACCGCGACCTTCGGCCCCGGCTTCGCGCCGGCGGCCACGATCCAGCCGCTGACGGTCGCGATCGGCGCCGCCCCGTCGGCGACCCAGCAGGGCGGCCTCGACGAGGTCGGGAACACCGTCACGGTTGCCACAGGCGCGACCGGCGCGACACACACGCTCCAGCCCGGTGACGTGGTCACGATCTCCGGCGCGGGCAATGCCGGCTACAACGGCACGTTCACGGTGAGCACGGTGCCCTCGTCACGCTCGTTCACGTACACCAACCCGACCGCTGGACTCCCGCGGTCGGGCGGCGGCACGATCACGCTGAACGCTCCGGGCGCAACCGAGTCCGGCACTACGGTGACGCTCTCCACTTCGGCCGCGCACGGCCGCTCGGTGGGCGACATCATCACCGTCGCCGGCGTCGGCGTCGCCGGCTACAACGGCACGTTCACCGTGACGGCGGTGCCGACGGCCCGCACGCTGCAGTACACCGCAGCGGCCTCGGGTCTTGCCAACTCGGGTGCAGGGTCGGTGACCTTCAACTCGCCGTTCAAGCTCAGCTACGGCGGCCAGGACTCGGCCGTGATCGGCGGCTCGAGCCAGGCGTACAACAACGCGAACATCCAGGCTGCGATCAACGCGATCACCGGCTTCCCGGGCGGCGCGGTGGTCACCGGCGCCGCCTCGACGGGCTTCGTCGTGACGTTCAGCGGCGCCGGGTCCGCCGGCCTTGACGTCTCGCCACTCTCGATCACCGGCCTTAGCTGCGGCGGCTGCTTCGGCGCGATCGACGAGACGAACCACGGCGGGACGAACGACTCGTTCACGCTGAACTACAACGGCACCGATTCCGTGCCGATCGTCAACGGCACCAACTACTCGGCGGCCGGGATCCTCGCCGCGCTCACGCCGCTCCTGCCGGCCGGCGCCACCGCGACGGTCGCGGGCTTCGGCGGCGGCACGTTCGGCAACACCGGCTTCCAGGTCACGTACACGGGCACGCTCGCGGGGCTCGACAACCCGGTCCTGCTGGGCGTGCGGAACTTCACGGCCGGCGCCTCGGGCTTCACGGGCGAGACCGACCAGGGCGGCCCGGTCACGAACAAGGGCAACACCTCGTCGACCGGCAACGCGATTCCGGTCGTCGACGCAGGCGCGGACTACACGATCCCGCTGCGGACGCCGTTCGCCCTGACCGGCTCCGCGACCGACGCCAACGACGCACCTGCGTCCCTGCTCTACAGCTGGGAGCAGAACGACCGCGGCGGCGCTGCGGGAACATCGCTGCTCAACAACACGAAGGTGGACGGCCCGCTGTTCGCGATGTTCGCGACGTCGGCGCCGATCAGCGAGTCGGACACGCTGCTCTACAACTCGCCGAACGAGAACCACCTGACGAACAACCCGACGCGGGTGTTCCCGGAGATGCGGAACATCCTCGCCAACAACACGAACGCGGACACGGGCTCCTGCACCCAGGGGCCGATCGCCCCGCCGGTGTCGATCCCGGTGAGGGAGTGCTTCATGGACTTCCTGCCGACGTCGTCGTACACCGGTTCGACGCTTGCCGGCAACGCGACGCCCCCGCGGCTCGACATGCGCTTCACGGTGCGTGACGGCCACGGCGGGACGAGCAACGACGACGCGGTGCTCACGCTCGCTGCGGGCACCGGGCCGTTCCTCGTCACCTCGAACCCGTCCTCCGTCAGCGGAGCAGGGTCGATGCCCGTGACCTGGGACGTCGCGGGGACGGACGCCAACGGGATCAACACGGCGAACGTGAAGATCAGCCTGTCCACGGACGGCGGTCAGACGTTCCCGACGGTGCTGGCGGCGTCGACGCCGAACGACGGTTCGCAGTCGGTGACGCTGCCGAACATCAACACGTCGCACGCCCGGATCAAGATCGAGGCAATCGGGAACGTGTTCTTCGACGTCAACAACTCGGACATCACGATCGTGCAGGACGTGATTCCGCCGATGACGACGGCGACGCTGACCCCCGGAATCCAGAACGGCTGGTACGCCTCGCCCACCCTGACCCTGAGCGCGAGCGACGGTTCAGGCTCCGGCGTCGCGAGCACCAGCTACTCGGTGGACGGCGGTCCCTGGAACACCTACACGGGGCCGGTCTCGGGCTTCACGACCGGGAACCACTTCGTGCAGTACTACTCGACCGACAACGCCGGGAACGTCGAGGGGACGAAGCTGCTCGCCTTCAAGGTCGATGCGGAAAAGCCGACCGTGACGATCACCCGGCCCGCGGTCGGCGGCGACTACAAGCTCGGCCAGGTCGTGAAGGCGAACTTCAAGTGCGTCGACAAGGCAACGGGCTCCGGCCTTGCCTCCTGTGTCGGCACCGTGCCGAAGGGCTCGCCGATCGACACTTCGAGCGTCGGCTTCCACACCTTCACGGTCACCGGCACCGACAAGGCCGGCAACGTGACGACGGTGAACCGCAGTTACCACGTCCACTACGCCTGGCAGGGCTTCTTCAGCCCGATCACCAACTCGAGCACCAACAAGCTGAACCTGGTGCACGCGGGCGACCTGATCAAGCTCGGCTTCGGCCTCGACGGCGACCGCGGCCTTGACGTCTTCGCGGCCGGCTTCCCGGCCTCCGCCCCGGTCATCTGCCCGTTCTGGACACCGCACTCGGTCCCGGCCGCCGGAGCCGGGAGCGTCGCGGGCCTCTCGTTCGGTGTCGCTTCGGGTCATTACACCTACGGCTGGCAGACGTCGGCCGCCTGGGCCGGCACCTGCCGCATGTTCCAGGTCGAGCTGAAGGACGGCACCGTGCACAACGCCACCTTCATGTTCTTCGCCTAGGACGTCGCTTTGGGGGAGCGGCTTCGGCCGCTCCCCCACTAGGCTTCCGCGCGTGACTGCTCCCGAGGCGACGATCGAGCAGACCGGCGAGGGCGCAGTCGTGACGTCGCCCGGCTGGTTCGTGCTCAACATGGCCGACTGTGCCTGGACGCGGGACGAGCGCGGCGGCGAGTGGTCGACCTACGGCGAGCCCGAGGGCGAGTTCCAGCAGTACGGGATCGGTATCCACGTGCTGCATCCCGGCCAGGTGAACGGGCTCTACCACTCGGAGAGCGTGCAGGAGGACTTCCTCGTCCTCTCGGGCGAGTGCCTGCTGCTGGTCGAGGAGCAGGAGCGCCGCCTCAAGGCCTGGGACTTCATCCACTTCGCGCCCGGCACGCGGCACATCTGCATCGGCGCCGGCGACGGGCCGTGCGCGATCCTGATGGTCGGCGCGCGTGGCCCCGGCAAGACGCTGCACTACCCGGTCACGGAGCTGGCGCAGAAGCACGGCGTCGCCGCGCCGGAGGAGACCGACGACCCGAAGCAGGCCTACCGCGAGGTGCCGCGCAACTTCCGGCAGGTGAAGGCGACGTGGCCCGTCTAGTCCTCGCCGCAGCGCTCGTCCTCTGCGTGACGGCCTGCTCGTCTTCGAACAAGGCGTCGCCACCGACGACCTCGACGACGGTCTCGCTGCCGTCCAAGTCCCCGATCACCGTCAAGACGCCGGTGCCGAACTCGCAATGGCGCAGCCCGATCACGGTGAAGGGCGTCTCGGGCCTCTCGGGGAAGCTGACTGTCGAGGTTCTCGACGCATCGGGCAAGCAGCTCGGCAGCGCGCAGACGAGCGGCGGCGACGGCCGCTTCTCGGTCGCGGTGCCGTTCACGGCCAAGAAGCTGATCCCGGGCGCGGTGCTCGTCCACGACGAGGACAGCTCGCACTCGGTGCAAGTCTCGGTTGTGCTGACGCCGTAGCGCCGGAAGCAGCAGCACCAACCGTAAGGGAGCACGGTGTGCGGCGTCGAACCAGGTCACCAATGAAGATGCTCGTCGCTCTCTTCGGGCTGCTTGTCGCCGGCGCGGCCGGCTTCGCGCTGGTCGGCTGCGGCTCGGACCAGGCGGTCTCGCCCAGCAAGCCCCAGTCCACGGCCACGGCGACCGCGCCCGGGCAGACGGGAACGCAGCTGCCGGCGATCGTGGTCGACAAGCCGGTGATCGACGACCGCGTCACGAGCCCGGTGACCGTCTCCGGGACCGCGAACGTGTTCGAGGCGAACGTGACCGTCGAAGTCATCGACGCGAAGGGCAAGGTCGTCGGCAAGACCTTCACGACCGCGAGCTGCGGCACCGGCTGCCGGGGCACGTTCTCGGTCGACGTGACCTACAAGGTCACGAAGGAGCAGCCGGGCACGATCGTCGTCCACGACGACGACGCAGCCGGGACCGGCGCGCCGCCGCACTCGGTGCGGATCCCGGTCACGCTCGCTCCGTGAGCCACTTCTGGAGCGGCGCGAGCGCCTCGTCGAGCCGCGAGGTGTCGCCCCACGAGCCGAGCAGCTCGAGCGTGGCGTTCTTCCGGTCGAACCGCGGCTCGGCGCGCCCGACGAGGCGGTCGCCGGCGAGCAGCGGCAGCACGTAGTAGCCGTACTCGCGCTTCGCCCGCGGCACGTACATCTCGAGCCGGTAGTAGAAGTCCCACAGCGCCTCGGTTCGCGCGCGGTCGTGGATCAGCCGGTCGAAAGGCGAGAGCAGCGTGGCACGGTCGGGCACCGGCTCGTCGCTGACGTCGGGGTGCGCGACCCACTCGCCCTTCTCGAACCGGACGCCCAGCGCCCGGAAACGGCGGGCGTCCAGCTCGCGCTCGGCCTCGCGCCAGCTCAGCTTGTCGGTCTCGGGGAAGACCCGCTCGCCGAGGTCCCAGAGCCGCTGCTTGCCGACGCGGCCGGCGACGCCGATCTCGCCGCGCATGGTCAGGATCTCCAGCATCAGCCGGACCTGCCGGTCGCCCCACCAGCGGTGGCCCTCGCCGCTCGGCATCAGGTCGTGCTCGAGATCGCGGGAGAGCAGCGGCCCGTTCCGCTCGAGCTCGCGCAGGACGTGGCGGCGGAAGCGGGCATTCGTGCGCAGGAAGTCGCGCACCCACTCGTCGCGCTTGAGCTTTCCGCCGCGGCGCCGCCTGGCCATGCGCGCCTTCTGCAGCGGCAGATCCTCGATCGGGTAGATGAACGCGTCGTATTCGAACAGCGTTCGCTCCTCCCACAGCAGACGGTCGAGCTCGTGCACGTCGAACGGCCCCAGCCGGCTGAAAAGCACGAGCTCCTGCGGCCTCGCCACCGTGGCGATCGGGTCCATCTGCAGGAAGCCGAGCCGCCGCACGGTGTCGAGCACGCCCGTCGCCGAGCCGTCGAGCAGCTGCGCACGCACGGCGATCCGCCGGGCCTGCTCCGGCGTGACGACCCGCCTCGTCATACGTCGAGCCGGGCGTCCTCGAGGTCGAGGTCACGGACGACGCGGCGCATCACGTCGTCGCCGATCACGCCCTGTTGCCGCAGGTCCTCCACGGCCGAGCGCTCGGCGTCGAGCAGCTCGCGCCGGAGGCGCTGGTAGGACTGCGAGCGCTCCTCGATCTCGCCGTCGCCGTCGGGGTCGTAGCGGGAGCGGAAGCGCTCCTGCCGGAAGCCGTAGAGCCCGCGCATCCGTTCCGCGGTGTCCTCTCGCACCCACTCCTCGTCCGAGAGCTCGTCGAGCCGTTCGAGCGCGGCCTCGGCGGCGCGGATGCGGGCCTTCGCTTCCTCGTGCTCGCCAACGCCGCCGTCGTCGAGGTCGAGCACGCGGATCAGCGGCCCGAGCGTCAGGCCCTGGCCGACCAGCGTGGCGAAGATCACGCCGAAGGTGAGGAAGATGATCAGGTTCCGGTCGGGGAAGCTCTCGCCGGCATCCGTGGTCAGTGGCAGCGCCAGCGCCGCGGCGAGCGAGACCGCGCCGCGCATGCCGGACCAGGCGATCACGGCCTTGGCTCGCCACGAGGGCACCGGATCGTCCATCCGCACGCGGCGGCTCAGCATCGCCAGCAGGTAGGTCGCCAGCATCCACGCGATCCGGGCGCCGATCACGACGGCGCTGACGAGCGCCGCGTAGCCGATCAGCTGCGCTGTCGAGCGGCCTGAGATCGCGTCGAGAATCGTCGGGAGCTGCAGCCCGACGAGGGCGAACAGGAGCCCGTTCAGGAGCAGGAAGGCGATCTCCCAGACTGCCTGTCCCTGCAGGCGCGTCTGCACCGTCGTCAGCTCCGGCGTGTGCCAGCCGAGGTAGATCCCGACCGTGACCGCTGCGAGCACACCCGAGACGCCGAGCGCCTGAGCCGGGAGATAGCCGAGGTAGCCGCTCAGCAGGGCGATCGCGATCTCGACGGGAGGGTTGTCCAGCCGCTTCCGCAGCTGGCGGATCACGTACCCGACGGCGAGCCCCACGCCGATCCCGCCGGCGACGTTGAGCACGAAGTGCCAGCTCGCGTCGAAGAGCGAGAAGCTGCCGGTGACCACGGCCGCGACGGCGAAGCGGTAGGCGACGAGCGCGGTGCCGTCGTTGACGAGGCTCTCGCCCTCGATCAGCGAGACAATCCGCGTCGGCAGCCCGAGCCGCTCGGCGATCGCGCTCGAGGCGGTCGGGTCGGTCGGCGAGACGAGCGCGCCGAGCACGAACGCCTCGGGCCAGTCGAGCCCGGTGATGAACTCGTGGGCGACGGCAGCGACGGCCAGCATCGTCACGAGCACGAGCCCGATCGCGAGGAAGCCGATCGCCTTCATGTTCGCCCGCAGCTCGCGCAACGAGGTGAAGAAGGCACCGCCGTAGAGCAGTGGCGGCAGCACCGCGACGAGGACAAGATCCGGGTTCAGGTGCACCTCCGGCGCGCCTGGGATGAACCCGATCACCGCCCCGCCGAGCACGAGCACGATCGGGTACGGGATGCGCACGAACTGCGAGACCGCGAGCAGCAGAAGCCCGGTCGCGAGCAGGAGGGCCAGCAGGGCGCTGTCGCCGTGGCTGAAGCTCAGCACCAGCACCAGCCGAGCCTAGCGCGCTGTGTGCGGTTGCTAGCGGAGGACGATCGGCCGGCTGGCCGTCGCCGACTGCAGCGCGAGCACGCGGAAACGAGTCCCAGCCGGCGCGGACACGACGCGCTTGTAGGTGCCGTTAGCGTCGGTCGAGGTCGCGGCGGCGCCGACCGGCGCCCAGCCGGTTGGCGTGAGTCGTTGCAGCACGTAGGGACGCGGCCCGAGGCCGGGCCGAACCTGACCCCAGATCGTTGTTCGAGCCATCACGCGGCCTGCGACGGCGATCGGGAGCATGAACGAGTTGAACGCCGGCTTGAACATCCCGGTGCTCGAGATCAGGCCGCTCTGCCAGCCGTTCGGCCGGCCTTCGTCCTGGAGCATGAACTGGACCAGCATGTCGACGTAGGGCGCGGCGGCAGCCCGCTCCGCGGCTTCCGCGACGAACTGCGCCTGCGAGGCCCACGAGACGCCCTTCGGGTCCGGCGGGTTCGTCTCGTAGCCGTACTCGGTCAACCAGATCCGCTTCGGGCCGAAGTCGCGCTTCACCTCCCGGATCAGTTTCTCGAGGTTCGCCATCGTCAGCACGCCGGTGCAGAAGCGGCAGACGCCGCGGGCGAAGCCGAAGGGCGTCTCGCCGCGCGTGACCGCGTACGGGTGGTGCGAGTAGGCGTCGAGCCGGGCGTGCGCCGCGGACATGCCGCGCATGAACGCGACCGGCGAGAGGCCGGTGCTCGTCGAGCGCGGGGAGGTCGCCCCGCCGGCCACGCGGTTCGCGGGGTCGAGCGCCTGCAGCTCGACGTAGGCCGGGTTGAGCAGGCGCTGCACGTAGAGCTTCGGCGAGTTCGGCTTCAGGAACGACTGCAGGTTCGGCTCGTTCCAGATCTCCCACAGGTGCAGCCACGGGTAGCGCTTGGCGACGGCGGTTGCGAAAGCGGCCAGCGCGTACTTGCTGGTCGGCACGACGTTCTGGGCGAACCCGCCGTTGGCCCAGGCGGGCGTGCGGACGAGCGTCGCCAGCACCGTGATTCCGCGCGCGTGCAGCGCGCCGAGGGTGGCGTCGGCGGCCGTCCAGTCGTAGGCCGGGTCACCGGGGTCGGAGGGCTGGCGCGGCTTCGTCGGCGCGACCTGGCGCCAGTTGACCAGGTAGCGGACGAGCCCGACGCCGAGCTGGTCGAGCGTCAGCAGGTTCGGCTCGAGCGACGGTCCCGGCGCGAGGTACGCGTCGTCCTGCACCCCGAAGCGGATCGAGGGCGAGGCCGACGCGGTAGACGTCACCACGAGGGCGGCAATCACTGCTGCGAGCGCAAGCTTCATGGGCCAAGTGTCGCAGCCGCGCGCGATCCTCTGAGATGCTGACCGCGTGAGCGAGAATCCCAAGGTGCTCGGCGTGGACGTGGGCGGCTCCCACGTGAAGGTGCGGCTCTCGACCGGCGACGAGGAACGGCGCTTCGACTCGGGGCCGGAGCTGACGGGGCAGCAGATGGTCGACGGCGTCAGCAAGCTCACCGCGGACTGGGACTACGACGCCGTCTCGGTCGGGATCCCCGCGCCGGTGCGCGACGGGCAGCTCGCGCACGACCCGATCAACCTCGGCGCGGGTTGGGCCGGGCTCGATTTCGAGGAGGCCTTCGGCAAGCCGACGAAGGTCGTCAACGATGCGGTGATGCAGGCGCTCGGCAGCTACGAGGGCGGCAAGATGCTCTTTCTCGGCCTCGGCACGGGGCTCGGCTCGACGCTCATCGACGGCCAGGCGGTCGAGCCGCTCGAGCTCGGCCACCTGCCGTATCGCAAGGCGACGTTCGAGGACTACGTCGGCGAGGCGGGCCGCCAGCGGCTCGGCAAGAAGGACTGGCGCAACGCGGTCGCCGAGACCGTCGACTTGCTGAGCAAGGCGCTCGAGCCCGACTACGTCGTCCTGGGCGGCGGGAACGCGAAGCGGCTGAAGGAGCTGCCGCCCAACTCACGCCTGGGTGCGAACGAGAACGCGTTCGTCGGCGCCTTCCGCCTCTGGGACGACGCCATGCCGTCGCCCTGAGCGCGCTGGCATCCTTGGCGTGTGACCGGGGAGCTCGCCATCCGCCTGCGCGGGGCCGTCAAGCGCTACGGCCCGATCACGGCCGTCGACGGCCTCGACCTCGACGTCCCGGTCGGGACCTGCGTCGGCCTGCTCGGCCCCAATGGCGCAGGGAAATCGACCACCATGCGCATGCTCACGGCGCAGGCGATCGCCGACGAGGGCGAGCTCGAGGTGCTCGACTACCGGCTGCCGCAGGACTCGAAGCAGGCCCGCGCGCAGTGTGGCGTCGTGCCGCAGCTCGACAACCTCGACGTCTCGCTGACCGTCGAGCAGAACCTGCTCGTCTTCACGCACCTGTACCGGATCGGCCGCCATGACCGGCAGGCCGCGATCGAGCGCTCGCTCGAGCTGGCGAACCTCACCGATCGGCGCGAGACGCGCGTCGACAAGCTCTCCGGAGGCATGCGCCGGCGCTTGCTGATCGCCCGGGCGCTCGTGCACCAGCCGCGCCTCGTGCTGATGGACGAGCCGACCGTCGGTCTCGACCCGCAGGTGCGCCAGCAGCTCTGGGCGCTCATCGACCGGCTGCGCCACGAAGGGACGACCATCCTCATGTCCACGCACTACATCGAGGAGGCCGAACGCCTCGCCGACACCGTGCTGATCATGTCCCACGGCGAGGGGGTCGCCCGCGGCAAGCCCGCCGACCTCGTGCTCGAGCACGCCGGCCGCGAGGTGCTGGAGGTCTACGGCCCGCCCAAGCGGCTGGCAGAGGTCGAGGCCGAGGCGACTGCGTCCGGGCTGAAGACACGTCGTACCGGCACGAGCGTCTCGCTCCTGGGGCTCGACGGACGCGACGGCTTCGGCTTCGACGGCGAGCGGCGGCAGGCGACCCTGGAGGACGTGTTCGTGCTCCTCACCGGCGAGGAGATCGCCTGATGGCGACCGAGGCGCGCACCGCGAAGATCGGACGGCTCGAGCGCCAGGCAATCACCGGCGTCCTCGTCCGCGAGATCGTCAACTTCTCGTCGTACTGGCGCGCCGCGACGTTCTCCTCGACCGTCGAGCCGACGATCTACCTGCTCGCGTTCGGCTTCGGCTTCGGCTCGCTCGTCAGCACGATCAACGGGTACAGCTACGTCGAGTTCGTCGGCACGGGGACGGTGGCGACGGCCGTCCTCTTCTCGTCCGCCTTCGCGGCGATGTTCGGGACGTTCGTCAAGTACCAGTTCCAGCGCACCTACGACGCGATTCTCGCGGCGCCGGTCGACACGGAGGAGCTCGTCACCGCCGAGTCGCTCTGGATCGCCGTGCGCGCCGGCGTCTACGGCTGCGTGCCGATGATCGTCGCGATCTTCTTCGGGCTCGACCCGGCGTGGGGGATGCTGACCGTCCCATTCATCGGTTTCCTGACCGGGCTCGGGTGGGCGAACTTCGGGATCATGGTCGCCGGCTACGCGAAGGCGATCGAGAACTTCAACTACATCGTCAGCGCGGTGCTGACGCCGCTCTTCCTCCTTGCCGGCACGTTCTTTCCGCTCGACGGCCTGCCCAGGTGGCTGCAGGTGATCGCCGAGGCGAATCCACTTCACCAGTGCGTCGAGCTCGTGCGCGCAGCGGTGCTGTACGGCTTCGAGTGGAACGACCTCCTCCGCGTGGGGGTGCTCGTCGTGTTCGCGCTCCTCATGTGGCGGTTCGCGATTCACGCGATGGAGCGCAAGCTGATCGACTGATCAGGCGGGCTCGGCCACCCAACGCATCGGGTCGCCTGCGCCGAGATCCGTGACCCCTGCCTCGATCAATGCGCCGCACACCAGCGTCCTGCGGTGCGCCGCGAAGGTCAGGACGTGCGCGATCATCCCGCCGTACGTGAAGACTTCCGGCGGATCGCAGATCGCGTCCACGAAGGTCTCGTCGAGCCGCCCCTCGTCGGCGATCGTCCGCACCTCCGAGAGAAAGGCAGGCCCTGCTTCGGCCAGCCTCGCGCGCATGCTCGTGAGGCTTTCGCCGTCCTCGAGCTCGAAGTCGTACGGGCGAGCGTGGACGGCGGCGTCCCACATCGCGAGCTGACCGACCAGCCGCGACAGCAACGACCGCAGCGTCGGGTCGTCGTCGAGATCTTCGACCGAGAGCTCGATCGGCGCGTCGAGTGTCTCGTCCGGCAGGCGCTCCGCCCGGGTCAGCATCTCGCCGACCAGCCAGACGTGGTGCTCCACCATGCGAGTGAGCAGATCCATCGCTGTCACCTTTCTGTCGGCCGGAAGGCGCAGGCCGCCCGGCGGGTTGAAGTGCACCTTGCTCGGTGCCTCGATCTGAAAGCTCGTCGGCCGCCGGCGCCAGTCGGAGGGCGACCGGCCGTAGGCGCGCGTGAAGGCGCGGGTGAACGCCTCGTGCGACGAGTAGCCAGCGCCGAGCGCGACGTCCAGCACGTCCTGATCGCTGGTGATCAGCTGGTAGGCGGCCCGTTCGAGCAGGATCCGGCGGCGAAGCGCAGCGGGCGGCTCGCCCGCCGCGGCTGCGACGAGCCGGTCAAAATGGAATCGGGAGAGGTGCGCGCGAGAGGCAAGCTCGTCCCCGGAGAGCCGTGGCTGGTCGAGCGTCTCGGCCAGCACGTCCACGAAGCGGGCGAAGGTGTCCGTTGCAGCGCTCACGACACGGAATCTGCCAGCCCGCCGGCCGGCGCGCTTGATCGCGTTTGCTCTCTCGCGTCGAACCGGATCGGCGGCTCGTGCGAATCAGTCGGGAAGCAGATTGAAAGGAGCCGCAATGCGTTTCATCCCGACCAAGTTCCACGCGCCGCTCGACTACATCGTCGGCGTCGCGCTGATCGCCGCGCCGTGGATCTTTCGGTTCTCGGAGGACACGGCGGCGACCGTCGTGCCGATCGTGCTGGGAATCGGCCTGATCGCCTACAGCCTGGTCACCAACTACGAGCTTGGCGTCTGGAAGGTCGTCCCGATGGCCGTGCACAACCTCTTCGACATCGGCGCCGGTGCGCTCCTCGCGCTCTCGCCCTGGATCTTCGGCTTCGCCGACCAGGGCACGAACGTCTGGCTGCCCCACGTGATCGTCGGCCTGGCCGCGATCTTCCTCGGCCTGACGACGAAGCAGGCCGCCGGCTACCGCTACGGCCGCGTCGAGCACCCGGCCACCGGCTAGCTCCGTTGCACAGCTGCGCGCGGCGGGCCTTTGCGGCGCCTGCCGCGCGCTGACGTACGATCGGGCGATGGCCTACGACGAGGCTCTGGCCGATCGCATCCGCGAGTTCCTTGCGAACGAGAGCGGCCTCGAGGAGAAGCAGATGTTCGGCGGCCTCGCGTTCCTCGTCGACGGGAACATGGCCGTGGCCGCGAGCGGCCAGGGCGGCCTGCTCGCCCGCGTCGACCCGGCCGAGTCGGACGAGCTCTTCGAGACCACGCCGGCCGAGGAGATGGAGATGCGTGGCCGCCGGATGCGCGGCTGGCTGCGGCTCGACTCGACAGATGTCGCCGACGATGCGCTGGCCGAGTGGGTCGAGCGCTGCCTCGCATACGCGCGGTCGCTGCCGCCCAAGCGCTAGGAAGATCGGCGGGCCGTGAGCCTCGACGTGGTCGTTCCCGCCCTTCGCACCGCGACGGTCGACCGCCTGCTCTGGAGCCTGGCGCATAACACCGTCAGGCCCGACGCGGTCTCGCTCGTCTCGAACGAGGTGCCGGACGCGATCGAGACGCACGGCCTCGAGGTGCGCCTGGTGCGCTTCCGCAGCGAGCGCTACCCGATCGGCGACCGCGACCTCGCCCTGCGCCGCGACGTCGGCATCTGGAGCTCGGAGTGCTCGCACGTGCTGGTCCTCGACGACGACCTCGTCGCGCCGGCCAACCTCGTCGAGTCGAGCCTGGCCCTGCTCGAGCGCGAGTCGCACTTCTGGGGCCACCACCGCTACATCTCCTTCGCCGGCTACTCGCCGGAACGCCTGCTCGAGCTGCCGCCGCAGCTCGGGCGGCCGCGGGAGACGCCGCCGAACAGCTGGCATCTCTGGCTCAGCTGCTACGGCGGCGCGTTCGGAGCCGAACGTTCGCTCGTCCACGAGCTCGGCGGCTTCGACCTCGCGTTCTCGTGCCGCCAGAGCGGCGAGGACCAGTCCTTCGGCAAGCGCCTTTCCGGCGGGAGGAAGGTCTTCATCCACGAGCCCCCGTTCGCGTGGCACCCGACCGATCCCGAGCCCTGGGGTCCGCCCGCCTACTCGAATCTCTGCGCCGGCGAGCACGAGCTGGCGTCCGCCGACCTGAACGGGATGCCCGTCTCGTCGTGCCGCCGCTGTCCGTACTTCGTCGCGCTCGACGAGGAGCTCCTGTTCTCCGGCGAGGTGTTCCTGCCCTACGACCGCGCCGAGGTCGAGGTCACCGTCAGAAGGGCCTGAGCGCCGGCGGCACGGGCGCGGCCAGCGCGCGGCGGACGGCGAGACCGAACCGCGTCTCGGCGAGCCGGTTGGCGGCCGCGTCGGCGACCAGGCGGGGGTGTGCGTTCCAGTTGCCCGCGCACCAGCCGAGCCGGTGGCGCTCGAGCAAGCCGGCCGTCGTGGTTGCCGGGCCTGCCGGGTCGAGACCCTCCTCGCGCCAGTCGGAGACGAGCACCGCCTGCCGTGCCGCGAACGCCGCGAAACGCTCGTCGAGCCGCGTGCCGGAGCCGGGTGCCAGCCGCACCGTGTAGACGAGGTTGTGCAGCGGCCCGAGCTCGCCGCCGGACTCGGGGAACAGCAGCAGCGACGACTGGTGCCGGCTGCGGATCGTGTGGATGAGTGTCAGTGCCGCCGCCGGCCAGCCCTCGGCGAGCGGCGCAGTGGCCGCGTACGGCTCGAACAGCACGCCGGGCTCGCCCTGGTAGCGCTCGGCGAGCAGCCGCCACGCGCGATGGGTCTCGGCATCGGGCAGTGGCGTCTCGCCACCGGCGACGGGCGGCTCGAGCGCGAGCAGTGCGTAGATGCTGCTTGCGGCGAGCGTGCCGACGAGCTCGTCCAACTCGGTCAGGTTCGCGGCCCCGATCGTCTCGGCGGCGAACGGCAGGCGAAGAACGTTTGCCCCCCAGCGCTCGCTCAGCTGCTCGAGGTTCCGGTCGTCGAGGGCGAGCGCCTCGCGCAACGGGATGGCTCCCGCGACGGCCTCGTCGAGACCGCGGACGCCGACCCCTCGGAGCAGGAAGGGCTCGCCACCCCAGGCGACGAGCTCGTTCGCCTCGGTGCGCAGCCACGGGAGCTCCGGGGACTCGAGGCCGGCCCGGCGCTCCGCGCCGGCTGCTGCCGTACGCTCGCGGCTCAGCGCTTCGCGTGCGGCCAGCTCGCGGCGCTCGCTCAGCCGGCGGGCTCGTTCCTGGGCGCGGAGGCCGGCCGCGCGCTCGCCGGCGGCTGCGGCCGCGGCGCGTTGCGCAGCCAGCTGGCGGAGACGCGTCGCACGGGCCTGCCCCTGGAGCTCCGCGCGCCGCTCTGCTTCGAGCTGTAGGCGGCGGCGCTCTTCCTGGGCCTGGCCGGCCGCCTCGGCGCGGATCGCCTCGGTCCGGGCGGCTCGCTGCTCGAGCACGCGCCGCT
Source organism: Gaiellaceae bacterium (assembly GCA_035473395.1). Lineage (GTDB taxonomy): Bacteria > Actinomycetota > Thermoleophilia > Gaiellales > Gaiellaceae > AC-32. The sequence continues at coordinate 61 of DATIOF010000017.1, read as the reverse complement.
CCTCTTGCAGACGGGCGGCCGCTTCGGTGCGGAGCCGCTCGGCCTGGGCGGCTCGCTGCTC
>DATIOF010000016.1:0-28206 GCA_035473395.1 Gaiellaceae bacterium | reverse complement strand
AACACCGGCCGTGGCTCCCACGCGGCGAGGTCACCGGCGGCACGCTCGGCCGCGTGGCGGCGCTCGAGCTCGCGGTCCCAGAGCCCGAGGCGGTCGAGCTCCTCGCGGTAGGCGGCGTAGAGAGCGGCGAGCTCACCCTCTAGCTCGCCGGGCTCGAGCAGCGCCGATTCGAGCTCGGCGACGGTCGAGCCGAGCGAGTCCGCGTAGCCGGCGAAGCGCGCCGAGCGGCCCTCGGCTCCCGCCACGACGCGCCGGAGCAGCAGCCTGCGCTGCGCCTGGCTGATGACCGGTCGGTGCGAGCCGTTGCCCTGGGCGATCCGCTCGAAGAGATCGTCGAAGGTGCCGATCGAGCCGCCGACGAGCGCGCCCGCGCGGGTCAGCAGCTCGCGCTCGGCCCGGTCGACGTCCGGCCGGTTCGGCACGATCAGGATCGGATCGGACTCGAGCGCGGCAAGGTAGCGCTCGAGCAGGAGCGCGACCTTCCCCGCGTTCGCAGGGCCTGCGAGCAGGCTCAACGGCACCCGGCCCATCCTAGTTCCGGGACGTGACGATGCCGAACGCGCGAAAGAAACGGGGCGGGTCGCCCCGCCCTTCAGGCTCTACGAGGCCGACTTCGGCCGGCGGCCGCGTCGAGCGACCGCCCGTCCACCGAGCCGTTCGGCCTCGGCGTCGGTCAAGTCGAGCTCGCGGACGCCCTTGCGCGCGTCCGCAAAGGTGATGCGCACTGTCGCGCCCTTACCGTCCGCAATCTCCGCTCCGGACTGGTCACTGACGCGGATCGTTTTACGTGCCAATTGTCATCCTCCGTTTTCTCCGGGCTTTCGCTTCAGAGTAACGAAAGCAAGCGCAGAATCTCAAGCGGCTACGCGCGCCCGGCGAATACGCCATGAGCGCAGCAGACTGAGCAGCGCCTGCTCTTCGGGATCGAGCTCGGAATTCCGCGCGCGCACGACCCGCAAATGGCGCGGGCGAAAGTCGTCGATCGTTCGCCCGTCGAGATACTGCTCCACGACCGCCGGACTGACGTAGGAAGACCGCGCGACCGCCGCGGTGTTCCCGAGCCGTTCGCCCACGGAGCGCATTACCGCCGTAACGATGCGCTTCTGCTCGGTCGCGGTCTCCGCCTCGCCACGCTCGGCCAGCTCGATCGCGGCGACCAGGGTTCCGCCCCAGGTACGGAAGTCCTTGGCTGTGAACTCCTCGCCCAGATGCTCGCCGAGGTAGTCGTTCAGCCGCCGCGCGCCGAGGTTGACCAACTCGCCGTCGTGCTCGTAGCGGAAGAGCCTCGACCCGCCGGGCGCCGCGCGGAGCTCCTTGATCGCGGCCGCGAGCTCGTCGTCGACGAGCACCGTCCGGCAGAGCACGCGGTGCTTCGCGCGGAACTTGAACGCGATCCTGCTCCCGCGCACCTTGACGTGCCCCTTGCGCAGGGTGGTGATCCCGAACGTCTTGTGCGTTTTCGCGTAGCGCTCGCCGCCCACGCGAAACCAGCCCTCGTTGATCAACCGCACCGCGACCGCGGCCGTCCATTCGAAGCTGAGCGGGTCCTGGTCGAGATGCTTGTCCATCGCCTCGCGCAACGTGGGTAGCCGCTCCGCGAACAGCACGAGCCGGTCGAATTTGGCCTGCTCCTGTCGCGCACGGAAATCCGGGTGATAGAGGTACTGGCGGCGCCCCGCCTTGTCGACCCCGGTTGCCTGCAGCTTTGCGCCCGCGCGCGGCGAGATCCAGACGTCCTTCCAGGCAGGCGGAATGCTCAGGGACTCGATCCGTTCGAGTGCATCCTTCTTCGTGACCGCCCGGCCGCGCGAGTCCTCGTACCGGAATCGCCTCGTGCCGAGCCGCCTCCATCCTCCGCGTCGGGCCATAGAGTCTGGGATGTAGCCGCGCGGCGGCGGTGCTAATCCAAGGAGGCTGATGGCGGGCACGATGATCGTCGTCCTCGAAGGGGACGAGACAGGGCAGGAGCTGCTGGAGGAGGCGCTGCGGGTGCTCGCGCCCGACGTGATCGGGCTCGACTTCGAGCTGCCGCGCTACGACCTGTCGCTCGAGTCCCGGCGCGCGACCGACAACGCAATCGTCCACGAGGCGGCTGCGGCTGTTCGTGAGGCCGGGCTCGGCCTGAAGGGCGCCACGGTGACGCCCGAGACCGCCGGCGACGTCGGCTCGCCGAACCGGATCCTGCGCGAGGAGATCGGCGGTCGCGTGATCGTGCGCACAGGCCGGCGAATCCCCGGGATCGTCCCCTTCGGTGGGGTGCACGCGCCGATCTCGGTCGTCCGGATGGCCGTCGGCGACGCGTACGGCGCCAAGGAGTGGCGCGAGGGCGAGGGCGACGACGAGGTGGCGTTCCGCACCGAGCGGATCGAGCGGCGGATCTGCCACTCGGTCGCGGAGTTCGCGTTCCGTCTCGCCGAGGACACCGGCGCGAAGGTCTTCGGCGGGCCGAAGTACACGGTCAGCCCGGTCTACGAGGGGATGCTGAAGGAGGAGATGGACGCGGCAGCCGCCCGCCATCCCGGCGTCCCGTACGAGCCGCAGTTGATCGACGCGACCTTCGCGCTGCTGGTCGCCTCGAGCGGCGACCCGCTCGTGATCCCGGCCCTGAACCGCGACGGCGACATCCTCTCCGATCTCGTGCTGCCCCTGTTCGGCTCGATCGCGGGCTCGGAGTCGCTGCTCGTCGGCTTCGGCGACGACTACGTCCCGACGGTCGTGCTGGCCGAGGCCGCGCACGGCACGGCGCCTTCCCTGCAGGGCAAGAACGTCGCGAACCCGATGGCGATGATCCTCGCCGGCGCGGCGGTGCTGGCCTATGCGCCCGGGGGCGCGGAAGCGTCGAACGCGATCCGCGAGTCGTCGCTGGAAGCGGTCGCAGCGGGCGTGCGCACGGCGGATCTCGGCGGCGACGCTGGCACGAGCGAGTTCACGGACGAGGTCATCCGCCGCACGAAGGCGAAGCTCTAGGCCGAAATGGCGGCGGGTAGCTCGGCCTCGGCGAACACTTCGAGGAAGACCCGCGCGATCTCGGGGTCGAACTGGGTCCCGGCGCAACGCTCGACCTCGGCCAGGGCCTCCTCACGCGTCAGGGCCCGCCGGTACGGCCGGTCGCTCGTCATCGCGTCGAACGCGTCCGCGACCGCGAGCACCCGCGCCCCGACCGGGATCTCCTCGCCGGCCTTGCCGGACGGATAGCCCTTCCCATCCCAGCGCTCGTGGTGGTAGAGCACGTACGGAATCGCCTCGCGCAGCTCGGCGATCCGCAGCAGGATCCGGACGCCTGCCTTCGGGTGCTCGCGAATCTGGTCGAGCTCCGCCGGATCGAGCCGGCCTTCCTTGCGCAGCACCTCGTCCGAGACCGCGAGCTTGCCGATGTCGTGCAGCGGCCCGCCGATGCGCAGCGACGCGAGCTGCTCGGCGCTCCAGCCGAGGCGGCGGGCGACTTCCTCGGCGAGCGCGGTCACGCGCGTGGAATGGCCCCGCGTGTACGCATCACGCGCCTCGATCGCCCTCGTCAGCATCGGCAGCATCGCCACGAGCGCAAAGCTTCAATGTCGAGGCGCGGATCCCTCTTTCGACTGACGCGGAGGAAGAACCCAGATTCCGGTCACGGGCGCCGCCCGGGCGGACTGGCCGAGCAGCGGCAGGCCGAAGCCTTCCTCGACCGTGCGCAGCAGGCCGTAGTGGCTCATAGCGCTCGTGAGGTACGAGCGCGCCCGCACCAGCGGGCCGAGCGCGAGCGCAGGCACGCCCGGGTCGGCGGTGTCGGACTCGTCGAAGACGACGAACACCGCCGTGCCGGGAAGCTTCAAGAGCGGCGGCAGGAAGCGCTTCAGCCACGCGTCACCGGTCGCGACCGAGCAATCGTGCATGTCGTGGCAGAGGTCCGGCACGACGAGCGCGAAGTTCGGCAGGTGCCCCGCCGCGCGGTCACGAGCCAATTGCGTCAGCGGCACGACACGCTTCAGCCGCGCCGGGCTGTCGAGCACGCGCCGGAAGTAGAGGAACGGCACGTGCTTCTTTGCGTAGCGGCCGCTGTAGGGCCCGGTCCACCCAGGCCGCGGGAGGCCTTCGGCGTAGGTCTTCCACGTCAGCTTCTTCGCCTCGAGCGTGTCCGCCAGGCTGCGACCGGCGACCGTGCAGCTCGTGCAGTCGCTCGAGATGCCGTGCGTCGAGCCCGAGACGAGCGCCAGGTAGTTCGGCAGGCTCGGGTGCGTCACGCCACGGTACGCTCTAAGCACGGCTCCCCGGCGCGCGAACGCGTTGAAGGCCGGCGCATCAGGGTTGCCGAGCACCTGCCCGCGCGCCTTGTTCTCGAGCACGACCACCACGACGCGGTTGAAGGCGGGCACCTGAGGCGGCGCCGACTGGCCGACCGAGCATACGAAGAGCGCGACGAGCAGCGCGGCGCGCTTCACGGCGACTCCACCAGGCGCTTGCGCCAGAAGCGGAAGCCGACGAACGCTGCCACCGCGAGCACGACGATCACGGCGCCGCCGATCAGCCCGTAGCGGGAGATCGCGTCGGCAAGCGCGTGGCCGCCGTAGTAGGCGGCGAGCCCGACGAGCAGCGCCCAGCAGATCCCGCCGGCCGCGTTCCAGCCGAAGAACGTCCACCACTGCATGCGCGAGACGCCGGCCATCCAGGCCGCGGTCACGCGCAGGACCGAGAAGAAGCGCGCCAGGAAGACCGTCTTCGAGCCGTGCCGGCGGAAGAAATCCTCCGCCCAGGGCAGCGCACGCTCGGAGACGCGGGTGACGCGGCCCCAGCGGTCGAGCAGCCGCCGCCCGCCGGTGCGGCCGATCCAGTAGCCGATGTTGTCGCCGACGATCGCCGCGATCGCCGCGACCGCGATCACGGCCGTGATGTCGAGCCTCCCCCGCGAGGCGAAGATGCCCGCGGCGATCAGCGCGGTCTCGCCCGGGATCGGGATGCCGCCGGACTCCAGCATCACGATCGCGAAGAGCGCGAAGAGGCCGTAGTGCTGGACGAGCCCGCTCACTCCGGGAGTGTGGCGAAGGCCATCAGGATCGCGTCGAGGTACTCCCCGTCGCGGCGGTAATGCCCGTGCCGGTAGCCCTCCTGGACGAAGCCGAACGAGTCGTAGAGCGCGATCGCGGGCGTGTTGTAGGCGAAGACGTGGAGCTCGAGCTTGCGGATCCCGCTGGCGCGGGCCCACTCGACCGTCCGCTCCAGCAGCGCGCGGCCGATCCCCTGTCGCCGGTGGCTCGCCGCGACCATCAGCCCGAGGTCGGCGACATGGCGGCTGGCGGGATGGACGTCACGCGCGACTGAGAGTCGCCCGACGAGCCCTTCCGACGCCTCGGCGACGTAGACCGCCGCATGCGGCGAGCGCCGGGCCGCCCGCAGGTAGCGCCGCTCGGCGGCGACGCTGCGCCATTCCGCCGCCGCGAGCAGCCAGTCCTCGGGCTCCGAGGTGACCGCACGCGCAAGCGCGACGAGCTCGGCGGCGTCGCCGGCCGTCGCTTCGCGGATCTGGAAGCTCACGGGACCACAACGCCGTGGCCGCCGCGCCTGGGGTCACCGGCCGCGGCGAGCGTTCCGTCCTCGAGCAGCTCGACGCCCGCCGTGCCGCCGAAGAAGAGGTTGCGGCTCTGCCAGCGGGAGAGCTCGTAGCCGAACTCGGCGAGGCGGTCGAGCTCGGCCGGGTCGTTGCCGCCTTCGGCCTGCACGACCGGCGTCTGGAAGTGGACGCGCGGACGCTCGATCGCCTCTTGCACGCCGAGCCCGTGGGCGACGACGTTGACGATCACCTGCATGATCGCGCCGCGCAGCCGGAGCGAGCCGGCGCTGCCGACCACGAGCCGCGGCCGGCCGTCGCGGAGCACGAGCGACGGCGCCATCGCGCTCGTGAATCGCAGGCCCGGCCGCGAGACGCCTCCGGTGACGGCCAGGTCGAACTCGCCGAGCATGTTGTTCAGCTGGATCCCGGTGCCGGGAACGATCACTCCTGACCCCGAGCCGGTCGAGGCGGTCAGCGAGGCGGCGTTGCCCTGCCCGTCCACGACCGAGATGTGCGTCGTGCCGCGCTGCAGCTCCGGCAGTCGCCCGTGGATCCGTGTCGCCGTGGCATCGAGCTCGCCGTCGTCGAAGAGCCGCCCCGCGAGCCCGCCGCGGTAGAGCTCGCGCGCGAACGGGCCGCCCCGTGCCGCCTCCTGCTCGCGCATGATCTCGACGAGCTGCGCCATCGCCTCGGCGCTTCCGGGGGCGCCGGCCACGCCGAGCCGGTCGAGCAGGCGCAGGCCGAGGCCGATCAAGATGCCGCCGGTCGACGGCGGCGGGTTCGACTCGAACTCGTGCCCGAGGAACTGCAGCTTCACGGGTCGCCGCTGGATGACGCGGTACTCGGCCAGGTCGCGCATCGTGATGCCACCACCGCCGCCGAGCACGTGCTCCGAGAGCGCCCGGCCGAGCTCGCCGGTGTAGAGATCGGCGGCGCCGTGCTCTGCGAGTCGCTCGAGCGTTCCGGCGAGGTCGCCCATCACGAGCCGCTCGCCCTCTAGGAGGCGGTCGCCTTCCGGGCCGTACAGCTCCCGGCTCTCGGGAGTGTGCCGCAGGATCGCGTCGAGGATCTCGTGCAGGAACGCTTGTGGCGCGTTCAACTCGACGCCGTTGCGAGCCTGCTCGATCGCCGGCTCCAGCAGCACGCTCCAGGGCAAGGAACCGAAGCGGCGGTGTGCCTCTCCAAGCCCGGCCGCGGCTCCCGGCACAGCGCAGGACGCCGGCCCGATCCGGTAGAGCTGCCTCGACTCGGACGAGAAGTCGACCGCCACTTCGTCCATGGCGCTGACCTCGCCGCGCGGCAACCCGAGGCCGGGAACCGTCACGAAGTGGTCGAGCAGCCGCGTCGAGCGGTCCCGAGCGCGGTGAAGGAGCATGAAGCCGCCCGCGCCCGGCCCCGTGAGCGTGCTTTCGGCCACCCAGGAGACGAAGGCGGCCGCGATGCAGGCGTCGACGGCGTTGCCGCCCTCGGCCAGCACCTGGGCCCCCGCCTCGGCGGTGAGCGGATGTCCTGCTGCGACGGCGCCACGCATTCACTCAAGGCTACTCCGGAAAGGCCGCTATCCTCGTTTCGCTGCCGTGACGCGAACCTCCGTCCAGCGAGAGGCGACTCTCGCCGCTGCCGCCGCGGCATCGCTCGCGGCGGCGCTTGCCTGGCTTGGCCCGCCGGGCTCCGACCTGGCCGCACACGCCTACCAGCGCACGCTCTTCCTGCACCACGGCTTCGCCCTCTGGAACAACTTCTGGTACGCGGGCCGCTACAGCTTCGTCACCTACAGCACGCTGTACTACCCGCTGGCGGCGCTCTTCGGGATCCGGCTGCTGGCGGTCGCCACCATCTCGACCGCGGCGCTCGCGTTCGCGGTGATCGTCTCGCGGCAATGGGGTCCGACCGCGCGCTGGTCGAGCCGCACCTTCGCGGTCGTCTGGTCGGGAATCATCTTCTCGGCCGCGTTCCCGTTCGCCCTCGGTGCCGCGCTCGCGCTGCTTTCCATCTGGGCCCTGCAGGCTCGCCGTTCCTGGCGCTTCGCAATCCTCGCCGCGCTGACGCTCGCAGCCAGCCCGCTGGCGTTCCTGCTGCTCACGCTGCTGCTCGCCGGCTTCGGCATCGCGCGCTGGCACGAGCGGCGCGCGCTGCTCGCGCCCGCGCTGACGATCGCGGCCTTCGGCATCTTGGAGGTTGCCCTCTGGCGAGCCTTCCCCGGCTCGGGGATGTACCCGTTCTCGTGGCAGGAGCTGACGGCGGCGCTCGTCTTCTGCACGCTCGGGATCGCGCTCACCTGGCGCGTCGAGCGGGCCGGGCCGCTCCGGTGGATGTACGTCGTCTACCTCGTTGCGTGTCTCGGCTCCTTCGCGATCCCGAGCGCGGTCGGCGAGAACGTGATCCGCCTGCGCTACGCGGCGATCCCGCTCGCGGTGCTGACGCTCTCCCTCCGTCGCTGGCGGCCGCTGCCGATCGCGCTCGGCGTGCTCGCCCTCGCGATCACCTGGAACGTGTCGCCGCTCACCTACAGCTTCCTGCACGGCCGCAGCGACCCCTCTGCGTCACGCGCGTACTGGACGCCGGCGATCCGCTACCTGCGCGGGCACCTGACGCCGTCGTACCGCGTGGAAGTGGTGTCCACGACTGGCCATTGGGAGGCGGCCTACCTCGCCGAGGCACAGATCCCGATCGCCCGAGGCGGCTATCGCCAGGACGATTTTCCGCAGAACGAGCTGCTCTACGACCAGCTGCTCGGGTCGAAGGCCTACGGCGCCTGGCTGCGGCAGCTCGGCGTCCGCTACGTCGTCCTGACGAATGCTCCGGCCGACTACAGCGCCCGCGCCGAGGGGGCGCTGCTGCGCTCGGGCCGCTCGGGCCTCTGGCGTGTGCTCGAAACGCCGCGCCTGACGATCTTTGCTGTGCCGCGGCCGCGGCCGATCCTGACCGGCCCGGCTCCCGGCCGGGTCGTCGAGCTGACCGCGACGCGCGTGCTGCTCGACCTCCCGCGCGCGGGCGACTACCGGCTCGCGGTGCGCTTCTCGCCGTACTGGCACGCACCGGGCGCGTGTCTGATCCGGCGCTCGGACGGCATGACCACGGTCTCAGCCACGCGGGCGGGGCCCATGCAGCTCTCGTTCCACGTCGGCGCCGCGAGCGCGCTGGCGACCGCCGTGGTCGGTGCGCGCGACCGCGTCTGCGACGACTAGGCCACTAACGGAGCCAGCTGGTGGAGTAAGTCGCGCACGACCGTCGCGGGGCTGTTCTCGAAGCGGAAGTCGAACTCCGCGAACCCGGCCACACCGCTCGCGGCGCGCGCTTTCAGGTAGGCCGCGCGCCAGCGCAATGCCTCGACCCGCGGCAGGCCCTGCGTGTTGCCGCCGAGTCCGGGCGCGAGCCGGAACCCCGGCTGGACGCCGCAGAAGTACTTGCGCGAAAGCGCGCGGCGGACCGGGCCACCCTGGCTCAACCGCCGCTGGCCGGCGGCACCGGCGCGGGCGGCCGACCGCGGATCCCCGGCAAACACCGGATATTCCTCCCCGATCAGGCCGAGGCAGGCTCGATTCAGCATCCGCCAGAACGCCGCGAGCTCAGGCGTGATCGGCCGGGCCGGAAGCACGTGCGCGGTCTTCGCCCACCAGACCAGGCCCTGCAGCGGACGGTCGCCGAGCACGGGCCGGCCGTACGTCAGCCCGCGGAGCGCGCCGCGGGTCAGCTCGCGGTATGGCTGGCCTGACCGCCCCGCGCATTCGGCCACGATCTCGTCGAGCTGCCAGGTGTCGGCGACCCCGCTGGCCCGCAGCGTGTCGCGGAACCGAGCACCGAGCTCGACGCTCCAGGTGATTCGCGTGGCCGTCGGCAAGCGGAGCAGCTGCTCGAGCTCCGGCAACGGCCCTGCCAGTTGCTCGCTGCGCGGGTTGTGGGCGAGCAGCGTCTTCTCCGCGCGCGGGTCGAGCCGCCGGCGCTCCCAGAACCAGCCCGGCTGGATGTGGAAGATCGGCGCGTAGCGCCCCTGCGGCAGCTGGTGCACGCGCGCGGCGATCCGGTCGCTGACCCCGTAGCTGCCGATGTAGACGGTCGCGGCTGGGGGCAGGCCCGCAGCGCGCGCCGCCGCCACGAGCGTCGCGGTCTCACGCGGCTCGAAGTACGAGAGGACGAGCGAGCCCGGCAGGCCGACCGCTAGCTCTGCAGGAAGCTCGGCGGCTCGAGCGCGTCTTCGTCCGGCGCCTCGGCCCGCATGGTGACCCTGCGCTGGGCCCCGCGCGCGCCGAAGCCCGTCGCCACCACCGTCACCCAGACCTGGCCGGTCAGCCGGTCGTCGACGGTCGCGCCGAAGATGATGTTCGTGTCGTCGGTGGCGGCCCCGCGCACGACCTCCGCGGCTTCGTTGACCTCGTAGAGCGAGAGGTCGTCGCCGCCGGCGATCGAGAGCAGGATGCCCTTCGCGCCGCCGACGTCGGTCTCGATCAACGGCGAGCGCAGGGCCCGTTCGGCCGCCTCGCGCGCCCGGTTCTCGCCGGTGGCCGAGAAGCCGATGCCCATCAGGGCCGTGCCGGCGTCCTTCATGATCGTGCGCACGTCGGCGAAGTCGAGGTTGATCAGGCCCGGCAGCGTGATCAGGTCGCAGATGCCCTGGACGCCCTGGCGCAGCACGTCGTCGGCGATCCGGAACGCGTCCAGCATCGACGTCTCGCGGTCGAGTACCTCGAGCAGCTTCTCGTTCGGGACGACGATCACGGTGTCGCAGTTCGCGCGGAGGGTGTCGACGCCGTCGGTGGCCTGCTTGTGGCGGCGCGTGCCCTCGAAGCTGAACGGCGTGGTGACGATCCCGACCGTCAGCGCGCCGAGCTCCCTGGCGATCCGCGCGACGACGGGCGCCGCTCCGGAGCCGGTGCCCCCGCCCTCGCCGGCGGTGACGAAAACCATGTCGGAGCCGCGCAGCGCGCGCTTGATCTGGTCGTAGGCCTCTTCCGCGGCGCGGCGTCCGAGATCCGGGTCTGCGCCGGAGCCGAGGCCCTCGGTCAGCTCGCGGCCGATGTGGATCTTCACCGGCGCGTCACTCGTCTGGAGCTGCTGGATGTCGGTGTTGACGGCGACGAACTCGACCTGCGAGATGTCGGCGTCGATCATGCGGTTGACCGCGTTCAGCCCGGCCCCGCCGACGCCAACGACGCGGATGACCGCGATGTAGGCGCCCGGCTCGGGCACACGATGGAGCCGCGGCGGCGGCTCTGGCAGCGGCTCGAGCTTCGGCTTCGGCGCCTCGCGCTCGGGCTCGGGTGCGCGCTCGGGCAGTCGCACCGGCTCGGGCGGCGGCGGTGGTGTCGGAGGCGGTGCCGCCTCCTCCCACTCCGGGACGTGCTCGACGGTCTTCTCGGGCGGCTCGACCGGCGTCGGCGCGGGCGGAGTCTCCGCGGGTGCGGCCTCAGCCTGCTGAGCCTCGGGCTCGGGGTCGCGGCCTTCCTTCTCGGCCTGCCGCTGCGCCGCCTCGGTCGCTCGGAAGAGCTCCGCCAGCGGGCCTTCACGCATGCTCGCGCGCCTGCGCGCCATTGAGCACCTCCTTCGCGAGATCGCGGTAGGCCTGGGCGGCGCTGCCGCTGGGTTCGTACTTGAGCACGGAGGTGCCCTTCACCGGAGCCTCCGCGTAGCGAACGGTCTTCTTGATCTTCGTGTCGAAGACGAGGTCGCCGAAATTCTCCTGCAGGATCTCCACCGCCTCGCGCGAGTGCAGCGTGCGGCTGTCGTACATGGTCGGGAGGATCCCTTCGATTCCGACCTCCGGGTTCAGGTTCTCGCGGATCATCGAGAGCGTGTTCTCCAGCTGGACGAGACCGCGGAGCGAGAGGTACTCGCACTGAACCGGGACGATCACGCCGTTCGAGGCCACGAGCGCGTTGATCGTCAGCAGGCCGAGCGACGGCGGCGTGTCGATCAGGATGTAGTCGTAGGTGTCCCTCACGGGCGCGAGCGCCTTCTCCAGCGCCCGCTCGCGGCCGATCATGCTCGAGAGCGCGAGCTCGGCGCCGGCGAGGTCGATCGACGAGACAGCAAGGTCGACCTCCGCGTGGTGGACGACTTCCTGGATCGGGAGCCGGTGGACGAGCACGTCGAACATCGAGCGCTCGATCGTGTCCGGGTTGAGCCCCTGGCTCATCGTCAGGTTGCCCTGCGGGTCCAGGTCGCAGAGCAGCACCTTCAGGTTCTGCTCGGCCAAGGCGACGCCCAGGTTGAGCGTCGTTGTCGTCTTGGCGACGCCGCCCTTCTGGTTCGCGAATGAGATCACTCGTCCCATCGGCGGTCCTTGGGCGGTTTCGGTCCGGTTTCCCGGTCGCGGAAGCAGGCGTGCGAGCCCCATAGAGCCCCTTTCTTCGCGCTCATGCTAGCGATACCTCCGCAGCGAACCAGCGATTTTCGCGGTCTCGGCCCGGGCCGGTCGACGCCTTGAAATGTACGACGGCGACAGGACGAACCTCAGGTGACCAGCCGGGTCAGCGCGGTCGCCAGCGCGGCGACGACCACGACCAGGGCCAGGGGCGCTCGCGCCGCGATCGCGATCGCTCCCGCGCCGACGCCCGCCAGCCGCGCGTCCAGGACGAGCTCGTTGTCCCCACCGACGGTCTGCGTGACCACCAGCGCCGAAAGCAGCACCGGTGCGAGCAGTGCTGCGACGCGCGCAACAGGCTCGGGTAGCTCCCGGTCGCCGAGCAGCACCGGACCGGCCGCCTTGAAGGCCCACGTCGCGATCCCGACGATCAGCACCACGAGCCAGACCGTGCTCACGACTTGCTCCCGCGCAGCCCGAGCAGGCACGCGCCGCTCGCGGCGACGATCGGGATTCCGGCAGGCGTGACCGGGATCAGGACGAGCGCGATCGCTCCACCAACCAGCGCGGCGAGGGCCGCTCGCGGTGCGCGGAGCTGTGGCACGAGCAGCGCGAGGAAGAGCGCGGGGAACGCGCCGTCGAGCCCGAGATTCTTCGGGTCGCCGAGCGAGTCACCAGCGAGCACGCCGACCGCGGTACCGCTGAGCCACGAGACGTACAGGAGGAGCCCGGCCCCGAGCAGGAGCCGGCGGTCGAAGCGGCCTCCGCCTCGGCTCGCGAGCGCCCACGACTCGTCCACGATCAGTTGTGACTCCGCGAGCCGACGCAGGCGGGGGCCGTGGAAGAGCCTTGCGACCGAGATCGAGATCGGGGCGTAGCGGGTGTTCAGGAGCACCGCCGCGACGATCGCCGCCGCCGCACCGCCGCCGGTGCCGAGGATCGAGGTGATGGCGAACTGCGCCGAGCCGGCGAAGGTGGTCGCTGACAGGACGAGCGGTGCGAGGACGCCCATGCCCGCGGAGCGCGCGAGCAGCCCGAACGACGCGCCGAAGAACCAGACGGTCGCCGCGACCGCGATCGCGGCGCGGATGCCGTCGCGGTAGCGCGACTCCGAGCCCGAGGGTGGCGAGGACACGCCCAATCATGCCCGGCGGACCACCCCTCATGGAACCGCGGCCGGCGCGGCGAGCGCGTCGCGGCAGCGCTCGAGCGCGGCCTCGGCGAGGTCTGTTCCTCCCCGCTCCGCGGCCGTCCAGGCCTCGGCTTCCGCAAGTAGCGCGCGCACCTCCGCGAGCAGTGAGCGCGGGGGCGCGCCCTCGCGCTCGAGCGCCTCGATCCGGCTCAACCGCCGCAGCACCGCGCGCGCTTCGTCCATGTCCCGAACGTAGCCGGGCAATTCGCACGCGGGTGTGTCCGGACCGTGCCGAAAGGGATACGGTTCGTCCCCAGCTTGGCCGCCAGCCCCGACCACGAGCTCGGCGAGGCTCGCGCCGCCATCGACCGCGGCGACGCGCGCGCCGCCCTCAAGAGCCTCGACCGTGCGCGCAAGGGCTACGCGCGTGCACTCGACGCGGAAGGCCTGGAGCACGTGCTCGACATGGCCGCGCTCGTCGACGCTTCGGAGGAGCACGTCCGAATCGGCCGCGACAACCTCGCGTACGCGGTCAAGCAGAACCTGCGTCAGGAGGGTCGTCGACGGGCGCGGCAGCTCGGCCGGCCCTGGACCGACCCGTTCCCCGACCTCCAGGCCCCCACCGAGCACACCGGGTTCGTGTTCACGCGCGGAGTCAAGCTCTGGATCGCGGTCGGCGTGCTGGTGGCGACCGCGGCGATCGTCGGAATCGTGCTCGCCGGCATCCTGGTCGACACCGGCCCCGCCACGACCGTCACGGTGCGGCTCCGCAACGACACGGGGCGGACGATCACGGTGCGGGCCTGCTCGGACGGGCTTTGCCCGAGCCACGAAGTCGGCCCGGGCGAGAGAACGGAGTCAGAGGTCGATGCGGAGAAGCTCGTCCAGGTCTTCAGGCTCGAGCAGCCCGGCCCGGACGCGTGCTTGCCGCTGCGGGTCCACGACGCCTACCAGGCGTTCGGCCAGCCTGCCGCCCTCCAGGCGAAGCTCTCTCAGGCGACGCCATGCCCCGGGACGACGGTGCTCCCGCGGCCGGGCGGGTCGAGAGACTCGACGCTCTAAGAGGCGAGCGCGGCGAAGTAGCCGGCCGGCCGCGGCCGGACGCCGACGAGCGCGTCGTCCAGCGTCGCCACCAGACCAGCCCGATCGCCGTGGACGAGCGTCTCCACGACGGCCTTGCGCACCGCGTCGGCAGCACCTGCTCGCGCCGGCTCGCCGCGCGCGAGCCCGCGGAGGTACTCGAGCTGGTCGGCTCGGTCACGCGCCGTCTCGCCGAGCAGCACTGCGGCGCGCACGGATGCGGCCCACAACCCGTCGGGCCCGCCGAGCAGCGCCGACAGCGCCTCGCGCAGCTGCTCCGAGCGGAACGGCTCGTCGGCGAACAGCGACAGCTCCCAGCGATCGAGCGCCTCGGCGAGCTCCGGATCCTCCTCGGCGCGTCCGAGGCGGGCGAGCAGGTCTGACGCCAGCCGGGCGCGGAAAGCGTCAAGCCGGGTCGGCTCACCGGGAGGCTCGGTGGCGGCGATCGGGAGCATCGGCCGGATGGCCAGTGGCCGCCAGTCGAGCCGCTCGAACAGCACCGGGCCGACCGCGACCGGGGCCGCAGTCGCCAGCCGGAGCGCGCTGACCGCGTCCGCGAGTTCCCCGGGCGCGTCGGGCGCGCGCGGTTCGTTCGGCAGCAGCGAGCGCTCCAGCTCGAGCACGCAGAGCCGGTCCGGCTCCGTGCCGAAACCGGCCGGCAGCAAGCCGTTCGCCTCCGGCCAATGCGCGGCGAGCTCGCCCGCGGCAGCGACCCGAACTCTCAGCCCGTCGGCGAGCTCCACCTGCGCTCCAAGCGACAGGCCGAGCAGCGGCGCGACGGCGGCGTAGGTTCGGCGCTCGCCGAGGAGCGAGCGCTCCAGCTCGACATAGGCCCGGTCGAACGCCTCGTCGCTCCAGTCGAAGCCACCGCAGGCCTCGGTGACATCTGCGAGCAGCGGGAGCACGATCGTCCGCAGCAGCGGCTGGTCGCCCGCCTTGCCGGAATGGGCGGCCGCGTAGATGGCGGCAGCGGGCTCGCGGCCCAGATCCTCGACCGCCAGCTTGGCGTCCGCGAGCTGGCTCAGCCGCTCGGCGCGCGCCTCGACGTACGAACGAGCGAGCGGCCGGTACTCGTACAGCGAGCTCGGCCCGCGCGACGCGTGCTCCTCGAACGCGAACGGAAGCTCGTCTCCGCCGGCCACGTCGTCCGCGAGCAGCGAGAAGCCCGCGAGACAGAACAGGCGCAGCGAGCGGTAGAGATGCGGAGCGCGTACGGCCACGACTGGCCTCTACGCGCCGGGGTGCTCCTCTCCTCTTTGACAGCCCGGGCACCAGTACGCCGTGCGGTTGTCGTCGCCCTGGCCACGGGAGCGGATCGGAGCCCCGCAGCGTGGGCACGGACGGCCGGCGCGCCGGTAGACGACGCGCTTGTCACCACCGCCGTCCAGAGCGGCGCGCATCAAGCGTGCGGCATGGCCGAGCACGCGCTCGAGCTCCTCGTCGGTGGCGTCGCCGAGCCGCAGCCACGGTGAGAGCTCCGCGCGCCAGAGCGACTCCGCCTTCCAGACGTTCCCGATTCCCGCGACCAGGCGCTGGTCGAGCAGCGCATCGCCGAGCTCGCGGCCCTGGTGCTCGCGCCGAAGGTTCGCGACCATCGAGGCCAGGTCGGGCGGGTCGGCGAGGATGTCGGGCCCCAGGCGTCTGGTGCCGCGCGTGGTCAGCTCGAGCACGGGGCCGTTCCAGAGCACGGCCTCGCGCTCGGCGCCGGTGAGCACGAGCCATGGCTGGCCGTGCTTGACGGTGCCGCGCTCGACGACCTGCCAGCGCCCGCTCATGCGCAGGTGGCTGCGCAGCACGAGCCCGCCCTCGAAGCGCAGCAGCAGGTTCTTGCCGACGGCCTCGACCGCTTCCAGACGGCGGCCGTCGAGCCGCTCGGCCGAGACGGCGGCCGCCGCGCGCGGATTCGGGGTCGCGACCGCGACGCGCTCCCCGACCAGCGCCTGGAGGCGACGGGCCGCGCGATGAAGAGCGTCGCCCTCGGGCACGAGCCGAAGTCTAGGTCCCGCGCCTTGTAGCAATCGAGACAGCTGCCTAGACTCGCCGGCAGGGGGTCATCAGCAGGAGGGAGAAGGACATGCGAGGCAAGATCATTGCCCTCGCAATCGCGTGCCTTGCGATTGCTGCGGCAGGCGCGACCTACGCGCTCGCTGAGGGCGGTTCGACCACGATCAACGCCTGCGCGAAGAAGGACGGCCAGTTGCGGCTGCTCCAGGCAGGCGACACCTGCAAGGCAGGCGAGACGGGCGTGCAGTGGAACGTCCAGGGACCGCAGGGCGACCGGGGCGCGACCGGCGCCCAGGGCCAGAAGGGCGATCAGGGACCGGCCGGCACTCCGGCGGGCGATCCGGTGTTCACCGGATCGATCGCGGCCACGGGCCAGAAGCAGGGCGCGTTCCAGGGCTCGAACGGCCCGACGATCCCGATCAACGGGATCGGGCACGAGATCGTCTCGCCGAGGGACGCGGCGAGCGGCCTGCCCACCGGCAAGCGGCAGCACAAGCCGCTCACGATCACGAAGCAGATCGACAAGTCGACGCCGCTGTTCATGAACGCGCTCGTGCAGAACGAGAACCTCACCTCGGTGCTGATCGGGATGCTCCGCAACGGCAACCAGGTGATGACGATCAGGCTGACGAACGCGTCGGTGTCGGATCGTGTCCAGAAGGGCGACTACGAGACGATCTCGTTCACGTACCAGAAGATCACGTGGACGTGGGTCGACGGCGGGATCACCGCCGAGGACGACTGGGAGGCGCCGGTCGCCTAGCCGAAACCGCCGGCCCGCGACCGCGCTAAGGACGGAGGACGGCGCGGCGTGGGCCGGCGATGAATCCCGCCTCGAGCAGGAGCGGCATGATCTCGGTGTCGCCGACTGGCTCGCTGTCGAAGCGCTCGACCGCAAGCCGCTTCGCCCCGCCGGCCTTGACGTGCGCCACGAGTGCCGCGATTGCAGGCCGCAACCAATCCTCGTCCGGCTCCCGCAAGGGCACGAGCGACCGCCCGCCGCGCTCGACGTAGAGCGCCGGCTCGCCGCCGAGCAGGACGACATGGGCGCCGGCGACCCGGGCGGCACGGCCGTCCGACCGTTTGGGCCACGGCAGCGCGGCCCCGTACGGCTGCGCGGGATCGGCGGCCGCGAGCACGAGCGGCTCGGCCTCCTCGCCGTCCTTCGGCCGCAGCTCGCGTAGACGCTCGACCGCTCCGCCCAGCGCGAACTGCGCGCCGCCGAGACCCTCGACGAAGTAGCCGCGCCGGCAGAGACCTAGCGTCTCGAGCGCCTTCAGCTCGCCGTAAACCGCGCCGTAGCCGCCCGGGATGCCCTCACCGCGGACGCCGTCGCGGGTGACGATCCCCTGCCGCTCGAGCAGCAGCTCGGCCAGCGCCCTCCGGTCGGGCCGGCCCGGGAAGAGCCGCGCGGTCAGCGACCAGCGGCCCTGCGTGGCGGTCACCTCGCCCGCGCGGCGGCGCGAGAAGCGCCTCGGCCGCGGCCGCTGGGCCTGCGTCTTGTAACGGCGAGCGGCGCGCAACGGCGTCCAGGCGTCGTTCGTGACCTCAGCCGCCCAAACGAGATCCCAGAGCGCCGGCAGCGCCTCCTCGGCCTCGAGCCCGGTCTCGAGCAGCAGGTCGTGCCAAAACAGGGCACTCCGGCCGAGCGCGCCGCGGAGCCGCTCGTGGATCTCCTTCTCGGGCCGGTCCGCCGCGGGCGGCGGGCCGAGTGCCGGCGCATCCTCGCGGAAGTAGACCGTGACGCGGTCGAGACCGGCACCGACCCAGACGACTTCGCCGGAGGCACAGAGCGCGTCGAGCTGCTCGGGCCGGTAGCCGGGCACGCGCCGGGGAAGGACGTCGCTCTCCCACAACGCGACCGGCAGGGCGAGCCCTTGCAGCGGCACAAGCGCCTCGCGCAGCGACGCGCGCCGGCCGATCCCGTGCCAGCTCGGCAGGAAGCGACCCAGCGCGGCCTGTTCCGCCGGCTCGACCTCCCGGTGGAGCGCGGCCAGCGAGGCCCGACGCAACCGCCGCAGGATGTCGGGGTCGCACCATTCGCGCTCGGTCCCTCCAGGGCGCAGCTCGCCGAGAACCAGGTCGTCGCGTCGCTCGAGCTCCCGCAGCACCGGCTCGACGTCCCGCCCGAAGCGCTCGTTCGCCTCGGCCGTCGTGAACGGCCCGCGCGAGCGGGCGAAGCGGCGCAAGAGCGAATGGAGCGGCTCCTCCTCGGCCTCGAGGAAGACCTCGGGCAGGCCGCCCGGAGGCATCGAGCCGACGGCGTCGCGATAGCGCCCGGCGTCCTCGGCCGCGATCAGACGCCGCTCGCCGGCGACGCGGACGTGGACCGCGCGGCGCTCGGCCAGCAGCGGCTCGGCCAGGTCCTCCGGGAACTCGCCGTCGCGCAGGTCGCCCCGTCGGCGGAGCAGGTCGTGCAGCTCGTCGGGCGAACGGGCATTGCCGCGCAACTGCTCCTCGACCTGCTCGAGCGCGCCCGGGTCGATCAGCTCGCGCAGCTCCTCCTGGCCGAGCAGCTCGCGCAGCAGGTCGCGGTCGAGCGACAGCGCCTGCGCCCGGCGCTCGGCCGCGGGAGTGTCGTCCTCGTACATGTAGTTGGCGACGTAGTCGAAGAGCAGCGAGGCCGCGTACGGCGAGGCGGAGGCGGTCTCGACGTCGACGAGGTCGATCTGCCGTGTGCGCAAGCCCTGCAGCAGCTGCTTCAGCGCAGGCAGGTCGAAGACGTCCTGCAGGCACTCGCGGTAGGTCTCGAGCACGATCGGGAACGCCGGGTAGCGGCGCGCGACCTGCAGCAGCGACTGGGCCTTCAGGCGCTGCTGCCAGAGCGGCGTGCGCTCCCCCGGGCGGCGGCGCGGGATCAGCAGCGAGCGGCCGGCGTTCTCGCGAAAGCGCGCGCCGAAGAGCGCCGTTTCTCCGAGCTCCTGCGTGACGAGCTCCTCGACCTGGCCCGGGTCGAGCAGCACGTCCTCGATCGGCGGCGGCGCGTCGGCGTCGGGCAGGTGGATGGCGATTCCGTCGTCCGACCAGATGGCCTGGGTCTCGAGCCCGAGCGAGTCGCGCAGCCGCGCGCCGAGCGCGAGCGCCCACGGCGCGTGCACACGGCCGCCGAACGGCGTCAGGATGCAGAGGCGCCAGTCGCCGATCTCGTCGCGAAAGCGCTCGACCACGATCGTCCGGTCGCTCGGGACGGCTCCCGTCGCGGCCTCTTGCTCGCGCAGGAACGTGAGGAGATTGGTCGCCGCGCGCTCGTCGAGCTTGTGTTCCGACTGGAGCCGCTGCGACGCCTGCTCGTCCGAAAGTGCGACCAGCTCGCGCGACGTGGCGCCGATCGCCTGCCCGAGCTCGTAGGGCCGGCCGACGCCCTCGCCCTTCCAGAACGGCACGGCGCCGGGAACGCCCGGAGCCGGTGAGACGAGAACGCGGTCGCGGGTGATCTCCTCGATCCGCCAGGTCGAGGCGCCGAGCAGGAACGTCTGCCCGGCCCGCGCCTCATAGACCATCTCCTCGTCGAGCTCGCCGACGCGGCCGCCGCCGTCGACCAGGTGGACGCCGAAGAGCCCGCGGTCGGGGATCGTGCCCGCGTTCGTGACGGCCAGCCGCCGCGCACCCTGGCGACCCTTGACGACCCCGGCCGTCCGGTCCCAGACGACGCGCGCCCGCAGCTCGGCGAACTCGTCGGACGGGTAGCGCCCGTCCAGCATGTCGAGCACGTTCTCGAGCTGGACGCGCGAGAGGTCGGCGAACGGGTAGGCGCCGCGCACCAAGGCGTGCAGCTCGTCGACCGCGACCTCCTCGTCGGCGCAGATCGCCACGATCTGCTGCGCCAGCACGTCGAGCGGATTGCGCGGGATCTTGGTCTCCTCGATCCCGCCCTCGAGCATCCGCTTGACGACGACCGCCGACTCGAGCAGGTCGGCGCGGTACTTGGGGAAGATGCGGCCCTTCGAGACGGCGTCGAGCTCGTGTCCCGCGCGGCCGACGCGCTGCAGGCCCCGCGCGACCGACTTCGGCGACTCGACCTGGATCACGAGGTCGACCGCGCCCATGTCGATCCCGAGCTCGAGCGACGAGGTGGCGACCAGGCAGGGAATCTCGCCCTTCTTCAGCAGCTCCTCGACCTCGACGCGCTGCTCGCGCGCGAGCGAACCGTGGTGCGCGCGCGCGATTTCCTCCTCGGCCAGGTCGTTCAGCCGCAGGGCCAGCCGCTCGGCGAGACGGCGGTTGTTGACGAAGACGATCGTCGAGCGGTGCGCACGCACGAGCTCGAGGATCTCCGGGTAGATCGAAGGCCAGATCGACTGCTGCTCCTCGGGCTCGCGCATGTCGTCGAGCGGGACGACCACCTTCAGGTCGAGCTCCTTGGCTCGGCCGGCGTCCACGAGCTCGATCTCCCGCCCGCCGGAGACGAAGCGGCCGATCTCCTCGAGGGGCCGCTGCGTCGCGGAAAGCCCAACCCGCTGGATCGGCTTTCCGGTCAGCCGGTCGAGCCGCTCGAGGCTCAGGGCCAGGTGCGCACCGCGCTTCGTGCCTGCGACCGCATGCACCTCGTCCACGATCACCGTCTCGATCCCTCGAAGGGTCTCGCGGGCCTGCGAGGTGAGCAGCAGGAAGAGCGACTCCGGGGTCGTGATCAGGATGTCGGGCGGGTTGCGCACCATCGCGGCGCGCTCCTTCTGCGGCGTGTCGCCGGTGCGGACGCCGACGCGCAGCTCCGAGCGGAGGCCGGCCAGCGGCCCGCGCAGGTTGCGCTCGATGTCGTAGTTCAATGCCTTCAGCGGCGAGACGTAGAGCAGGCGCAGGCCCTCGCCCGGCGCGACCGTGAGCCGGTCGATCCCGTAGAGAAACGCGGCCAACGTCTTGCCCGAGCCGGTCGGCGCCTGGATCAGCGTGTGCCCGCCCCGCGCGATCGCGGGCCAGCCGAGCGCCTGCGCGGGAGTCGGCCCGTCGAACGCCTGCTCGAACCAGGCGCGCGTCTCCGGGGAAAACGGGGCGAGCGCGTCCACCGGGCAAGCGTACCCTGGGCTCGTGGCGCGGCGAATCAACGTGAAAGGCACCTCGGGCTCCGGCAAGACGACGTTCTCGCAGGAGCTGGCGGAGCGCCTCGGCGTGCCGTTCGTCGAGCTCGACGCGCTCCACCACGGGCCGGACTGGTACCAGCCGAGTGCCGAGGAGTTCCGCGCGACGGTGCTCGAGGCGATGGCCCGGCTCCCCGACGGCTGGGTGATCGACGGCAACTACGAGTCGAAGCTCGGCGACACGGTCATCGGCCCCGCCGACACGATCGTCTGGCTTGACCTGCCGCTCCCGTTGAAGCTGCGCCGCGTTTGGCGGCGGACGATCGAGCGGATCCGCGACGACGTCGAGCTCTGGAGCGGCAATCGCGAAAGCTGGCGCGGAGCCTTCTGGGGCCGGGACTCGCTGTTCTGGTGGATGCTGAAGACGCACTTCCGCCAGCGGCGCACCTGGCCGCGGCTCTACGGGGACGACCCGCGCTTCGTGCGGCTGCGCTCGGTCGCCGAGGCCCGCCGCTGGCTCGAGGCACAGCCGTAACGCGATACTGAGCGTATGGCCGCCCCCAGCGGCACCGTGACGCTTCTCTTCAGCGACATCGAAGGCTCGACCCGGCTCCTGCGCCGGACGGGCGACGCCTACCCCGGGTTGCTCGAGCGCCATCGCACGCTCCTGCGCGAGGCGTTCGAACGCCACGGAGGTCGAGTGCTCGGCACCGAGGGGGACGAGTTCTTCGTCGCGTTCGCCACTGCCGGAGACGCTGCGGCGGGGGCTGCCGACGGCCAGCGCGCACTGGCTGGGAACGACTGGCCCGATGGGAACGAGATCCGCGTGCGCATGGGCCTGCACACGGGCGAGCCGCGTCAGGTGGACGGCACCTACGTCGGCCTCGACGTGCACCAGGCGGCACGCGTCATGGCGGCGGGCCACGGCGGCCAGGTGCTCGTCTCGCAGGCAACGCGCTCGCTGCTCGGGCCAAGTGTCGAGCTCCGCGATCTCGGCGAGCACGTGCTCAAGGACCTGGCCGGCAGGCAACAGCTCTACCAGCTCGAGATCGACGGCCTGCCGGACGAGTTCCCGCCGCTGAACACGCTCGACGATCGGTTCATGAGCCTCCCGACGGTCCCGAACGCCTTCGTCGGCCGCGAGCGCGAGCTGGCGGAGGCCGGCGAGCTGCTCGCGCGCGACGACGTGCGCCTGCTGACGCTGATCGGCCCCGGCGGCACGGGCAAGACCCGGCTTGCCCTTCAGCTCGCGGGCAGTGTGGAGGAGCAGTACGAGGGCGGCGGCGCCTTCGTCCAGCTCGCGCCCGTGCGGGAATCGGAGCTCGTCGTGCCCGCGATCGCCCAGGCTCTCGGCCTGCACGACCAGCCGGGCGAGAGTGCGCTCGAGACGCTGATCGAGTACCTGCGCGGCAAGCAGCTCCTGCTGGTGCTCGACAACTTCGAGCAGATACTCGGCGCGGCGCCGGCGGTGGCGAGCCTGATCGCCGATGCGCCGGGCCTGAAGCTGCTGGCGACGAGCCGCACACCGCTCCACCTCAGGGGCGAGCACGCGTACCGGGTCCCGCAGCTCGCGCTCGACGAGGCCGTCGAGCTCTTCGCCGACCGGGCTCGGGCCGCCGCGCCCGACTTCCGGCTCGACGACGAGAACGCGGACGCGGTCGCGCAGATCTGCAACCGGTTGGACCGCCTGCCGCTTGCGATCGAGCTGGCCGCGCCGCGAGTGCGCTCGCTCACGCCGCAGGCACTTCTGCGCCGGCTCGACCAGCGGCTGCCGTTGCTCACGGGCGGCGCGCAGGACGCCGACGAGCGCCAGCGCACGCTGCGCGACACGATCGCGTGGAGCTACGACCTGCTGCTCGAGCGGGAGCAGGCGCTGTTCCGGCGGCTGGGCATCTTTGTCGGCGGCTTCCGGCTGGAGGCGGCCGCGGCGGTCGGCGCTCCGGACGGCGGAGCCGACATCCTCGAAGATCTCGACTCGCTCGTCGAGAAGAGCCTCGTCCTGCGGCTCCGCGAGGACGCCGACGGGGAAGCGCGGTTCTGGATGCTCGAGACAATCCGCGAGTACGCGCGCGAGCAACTCGTCGCGAACGGCGACCTCCAGAGCGCCCGCCGGCGGCACGGCGCCTGGTTCGCGGAACTGGCGGAGTGCCTGGACGCCGAGTCGGGCACCGGCGACCAGTCGGCCTCGGTCGCGCGTCTCGCCGACGACTACCCGAACCTCCGCGCCGCGATCGAGCGTGCCCGCGAGGACGGGGACGGCGAGCTGCTGCTCCGCCTCGCCACGGCGCTGTGGTCGTTCTGGTCGACGCGCGGCTACGTGGCCGAGGGAAGGCAGGCGCTCGAGGACGCGCTCGAGCTGTCGGGCCGCCGCCCCGCGAGGGCGCTGCTCGGCCTGTGCTCGCTGAGGGTGTTCAGCGGCAACAGCGACGGGCTGCTCGACGACGTGCACGAGGTGCTGCGCGCCGCCGAGAAGCTCGGCGACCCGCTCACCCTCGCGCAGGCCTGGAACCTGCTCGGCCGCGTCGAGGGGACGCTGGTCGGGTCGCTGGCCCGCGCCGAGGACGCCTGGCAGCAGGCGCTCAAGCACGCCGAACGCGCCGACCTGCGCGCGGAGCGGGCCGAGAGCATCGGCTGGCTGATGATGGCCGCGAACTTCGGGCCACTGCCCGTGGACGAGGGCATCGCCCGCTGCCGCCGGTTCCACGACGAGGCGGTCGACGACTTGTTCATCCGCGGGAACGCCAGGGTCGAGCAGGGCGCGCTCGAGGCGATGCGCGGCGACTTCCCGCTCGCGCGGGAGCTGGTTGCGGAGGGACTGGAGACGATCGCCGGCCTCGGGTTCCCGCTGCGCGCGGCCATGAGCTCGCAGGAGGCGTTCTACGTCGAGATGCTCGCCGGCGACCTCGACGCCGCCGAGCGGATCGCCCGCGATGCCTACGCGACACTCGAACGGATGGGCGAGCGCGGCTACCTCTCCTCTGCGGCCGCGCTGCTCGCTCACGCCCTTGCCGGATTGGGCCGGCTCGACGAGGCCGAGCGCTTCAGCCAGACGAGCGAGGACGCGGCCGCGGCTGACGACGCCTTCTCCCACGTGCTCTGGCGCAGCGCCCGGGCGAAGATCCGCGCGCGCCGCGGCGAGCTGGCTGAGGCCGAAGCGCTCGGACGCGAGGCGGTTGCGGTGGCGGAGCGGACCGACCTGCTGAACACGCGGGGCGACACGCTCGCCGACCTGGGCGAGGTGATCGCGCTCGCCGGCCGTCCCGCCGAGGCCGCCGCGGCGTACGAGCAGGCGGCTGAGATCTTCGAGCAGAAGGGAAACCGCGCCTCGCTCGAGCGGGTCCGTCTCGCCGCACAGGAGCTCGCATGACCTACGACGTGCTCGTGCTCGGCGGCGGCGCGGCCGGCTGCGCGCTCGCCGCGCGCCTGAGCGAGAACCCCGACCGCAGCGTCTGCGTCGTCGAGGCCGGCCCCGACTACGGGCACCTCTCGGAAGGCCGCTGGCCGGCGGACATCCTCGACCCGCGCTGGCTCGCGCTCGAGTCGCACCTCTGGGAGCGCGCGGACGAGGACGACCGCTCGCAGGCGCGGGCGCGCATCCTCGGCGGCTGCTCGGCACACAACGCCTGCGTGCTGCTCGAAGGCGCGCGGTCGGACTACGACTGGGGCGGCGACTGGTCATACGACGCCTTCGCGCCCTACCTGCGCCGCGCCTACGAGACGCTGCGCGGCCACGTGCTCGCCGACGACGAGCTGACGCCCTGGCACCGCGCGTTCCGCGAGGCGGGCGGCGAAGGCTCGATCGTCCATCCGGTCAACATCGTCGACGGCGTGCGCTGGCACTCCGGCTTCGCCTACGTCGACCCGGCCCGCGCGCGCGAGAACCTGACCGTTCTCGGCGACACGCTCGTCGACCGGGTGCTGCTCGAGGACGGCCGCGCCGTCGGCGCGCTCGCCGGCGGCCGCGAGCTGCACGCCGACACCGTCGTCGTCTCGGCCGGCGCCTACGGCTCGCCCGGGATCCTGCTCCGGAGCGGGCTCGGCGACGAGCTGCCGGTCGGCGAGGGCCTGGTCGACCACGTCGGAGTCGGCGCGGCCTGGGAGCCGACCGAGCGGCTGCTCGCCGAGACGGCTGCCCACGAGGCCGAGCATGGGCTCTACATGGGGCAAGTGACGATCGCGCTCTCGAGCCGCTCGTGCCAGCCGGGCGTGCGCGACCTGTTCGTCTTCCCGGCGCTCGAGGTCGGGCCCGAGATCAGCGGCGCCGCCTTCGCGATGAAGCCTCGCTCGCACGGCTCGGTGCGGCTAAACGGTCCCGACCCGGAGACGCCGCTGGCGATCGACCACGGCTTCCTGCGCGACGAGCGCGACGTCGAGGTGCTGGTCGAGGCCTTCGAGCGGCTGCGCGAGCTCGTCGCCTCACCGCAGGTCGCGGCCTACGCGGCCGCCGAGCTCCGGCCCGGCAACCAGGTCGACGCCGAGGCGCATGTGCGCGCCACGGCGCGAGGCTTCTTCCATCCCGTCGGCACCTGCGCGATCGGGAACGTGCTCGACGAGCGCTGCCGCGTGCTGGGCGTCGAGAACCTCTACGTCGTGGACGCCTCGGCGATCCCGGAGATCCCGGCCGCGAACACCAACCTGACGACGGTCGCGCTGGCCGAGCGGGCCGCCGAGTGGGTGTAGCATCGAGCCGTGGCCGCCACGAAGCCGGACCGGCTCCACTACACGGGTAACGACGAGGCCGATCAGCTCCTCGCGCACGACCCGTTCGCGCTGCTCGTCGGGTTCGCGCTTGACCAGCAGGTGCCGGTGCCGACCGCGTTCCAGGGCCCGCTGAAGCTCAAGCAGCGGCTGGGCACGCTCGATCCCGGCCAGATCGCGGCGACCGATCCCGGCCGGCTGGAGGAGGTCTTCCGGGAGAAGCCGGCGATCCATCGCTTCCCCGGCAACATGGCGCGGCGCGTCCAGGACCTGGCGTCGGTCGTGACCGAGGAGTACGGCGGCGACGCCGAGCGCGTCTGGCGGGACGCCGCCGACGGCGCAGACCTCCGCAGGCGGATCTCGGAGCTGCCCGGCTTCGGCGAGATGAAGGTCAAGGCCCTCGGCGCGGTGCTGTGGAAGCGCTTCGGCGTCCCGGCCGCGGAGGAGCTCGACCCGGGCCACCCGACGCTCGGTGACGTGGACTCGCCGCAGGCGCTCGAGGAGTACCAGGCGAAGAAGCGCGCGTACAAGGCCAAGCTGCGCGCTCAGCAGTAGCCGGCCGCGCGCCGATAGTGGAACCGTGAGAGCCGTCGCCGTCGTCCTGCTCGCCCTGGCCTGCGCGGGCGGCTCCGCCCACGCGCTCCGCGTACCGGCGGCGCCGAAGTGCACCGTCTTCCCGAAGACCAACCCGTGGAACCGGCGCGTCGACAGGCTTCCGGTTGCGCGCAACTCTGCGGCCGTGATCGCCTCGATCGGCGCCGGCACGGGGCTGCACGCGGACTTCGGCTCGGGCCTCTGGGACGGCTCGCCGATCGGGATCCCGTTCGACGTCGTCACGCACGCGACGCCCCGCACGCACGTGAGCTTCGAGTACGCCGACGAGAGCGACCGCGTCGGCTACCCGATCCCGAAGCGCGTCCACGTCGAGGGCGGCAGCGACCATCACGCCCTGCTGCTCGACCGCGATGCCTGCCGGCTCTACGAGCTCGGCGGGCTGGAAAAGCGGAGCGGCCGCTGGCACGCGTGGGCCGGCGCGACCTGGAACCTGCGCTCGAACCACGTGCGGCCCGCGGGCTGGACGTCGGCGGACGCGGCCGGCCTGCCGATCTTCCCGGGGCTTGCCCGCTGGGACGAGGCGAAGCGCGGCGTGATCGACCACGCGCTCCGCTTCACCGTCCAGCGGACGCGGCGCGCCTACCTCTACCCCGCTCGCCACTACGCGAGCTCGCTCACCGACGCGAACCTGCCGCCGATGGGCCTGCGCGTCCGCCTGAAGGCGAGCTTCGACATCCGCCCGTTCCCGCGCCAGGCGCGCGTCGTGCTGACCGCACTCAAGCGCTACGGGATGCTCGTCGCCGACAACGGCTCGAACTGGTACATCAGCGGCGCGCCAAGCCCCGGCTGGTCGAACGACCAGCTGCACACGCTCGGACGAGTCACGGGGACGGACTTCGAGGTCGTCGACACAACGTCGCTGCATCCGTAAGATCGAGGCGCAATGAGGGCTACGCGGTGCGCGATCGCCGTCTTCGCCCTGGCGTTGCTGGCGGTGTCGGGAGCGAGCACGTCCGACGCTGCCGTCGCGACCACGATCCACCCGACCGAGGGCGCGAGCTTCAGTGGTCTCGTCGACTCGTTCGCGTGCCCTCCCGGCACGCCGACGCCCAGCAGCGTCTCGATCAACTGGGGCGACTCGACGAGCCCGAGCGCCGGCACCGCGACCGTCACGTCGGGCACCTGCCAGATCAGCGGCACCCACACCTACGCCGAGGAAGGGACGGACACGACGACGATCACGTACATGCTCGCCAGCGGTGGGCAGTCGAGCGACGTCGGCAGCGCGATCGTGGCCGACGCGCCGCTGAGCGCGAGCGACGGGATCGCCGTCTCTGCCAGCGCCGGCCAGGCGTTCACGGCGACGGTGGCGACCTTCACCGACCCGGCTCCTGAGCCGCCCGCGAGCTACAGCGCCAACATCAACTGGGGAGACGGCCAGACGAGCGCGGGCTCGATCGCCGGCGGCTTCTCGGTCAGCGGCGGCCATACCTACGCGAACGGCGGCACGTACTCGGTCACGGTGTCCATCCACGACGACGGGGGTGCGGCGGCCACGCAGCACGACAGCGCGACTGTCAGCGGCTGCACGACCGTCGCGCCGAGCACGCCGAGCCCGCCGTTCCAGCCACCCGCGATCGACCTGAACACGCGCTACGTGCAGGCGCTCTACCACGACCTGCTCGCGCGCACGCCGAGCCAGGGCGAGGTCGGCGTCGCGACCTCGGCGCTCGCTCACGGCCTCGCTCGCGCGCAGCTCGTGCAGCAACTGGTCGGCAGCTCGGAGTACCGGGGCGACCTCGCGACCAGCGCGTACAAGCGTCTGCTCGGAGCGGCGCCCGATCCAGCCACGAAGCAGTTCCTCGTCGGCTTGCTGACGAGCGGCGGGAGCGACGAG
>DATIOF010000015.1:0-12402 GCA_035473395.1 Gaiellaceae bacterium | reverse complement strand
GGCGCGTTCGGCGT
This sequence comes from Gaiellaceae bacterium, assembly GCA_035473395.1. GTDB lineage: Bacteria > Actinomycetota > Thermoleophilia > Gaiellales > Gaiellaceae > AC-32. The sequence continues at coordinate 12,388 of DATIOF010000015.1, read as the reverse complement.
CTACCACTTCGTCGGCCACGTCCGCGACCGCGTCACGATCTGGCTGCACCCGTGGACCGACCACGCGGTCTACTGCCCGATCAACGGCAAGCAGCTGCCGCGCCAGGACTGCGCGAGCTACCAGCTCGTCAAGTCGCTCTACTCGGTGGGGCACGGGAACTGGTTCGGCACCGGCCTCGGCAAAGGCACCTTCGAGACGACCTCGGGCCACCCGTTGATCCCCTACCTGAATACCGACTTCATCTACTCGGCGCTCGCGCAGGAGCTCGGCCTCGTCGGGGTCGCCGCGCTGCTGCTCGTCTACATGCTCTTCGTGGCGCGCGGCTTCAAGATCGCGATGCTGGCGGATGACGGCTTCTCGAAGCTGCTCGCCGTCGGGCTGACGTTCGCCTTCGCGCTGCAGACCTTCATCATCGTCGGCGGGATCCTGCGGATCATCCCGCTGACCGGGATCACGCTCCCGTTCGTCAGCTACGGCGGCTCGAGCGTGGTGGCGAACTTCGTCCTGCTCGCGGGCCTGCTGCTGATCTCCAACCGTGCGAACGCGGAGCGTGGCGTGTGAACCGCCAGATCGCACGCCTCGCACTCGTGGGCGTCGGGCTCGTAACCGCGCTGATCGTCGCCACGACGTACTGGCAGACCTGGGCGACGGCGAGCCTCGCCGACCGGCAGGACAACGAGATCCAGCGCGTGGCGCAGTTCTCGGTGCGGCGCGGCGTCATCCGCGCGTCCGACGGCACGATCCTGGCCGCGAACCGGATCAAGAAGGTCGCCGGCCAGAAGCTCTACCTGCGCCGCTATCCGCAGGGCAGCCTCTTCGCCCATCTCGTCGGCTACTCGACCCAGTCGCGCTCCCGCTCGGGGCTCGAGTCGTCGTTGAACGACTACCTGACCGGCTCCAACTCGAACCTCGGCACCGTGCTCAACACGACGCTGGACAAGATCCGCGGCGCGACGATCAAGGGCAACGACGTCTGGCTGACGGTCAAGCCGGGCGCCCAGCGCGTGGCGATGCAGCAGCTCGCGGGCAAGTGCGGCTCGGTGGTCGCCATCGACCCGCGCACCGGGAAGGTGCTGGTGATGGCCTCGCGGCCGACTTACGACCCGAACCTCGTCGAAGGCAACTTCGCGCGGATCAACAACATCCGCGCAGCCTGCACGCCGGCGGCACCGCTGCTGAACCGCGCCACCGACGGCCTCTACACGCCCGGCTCGACGTTCAAGGCCGTCACGAGCGCCGCGGCCCTCGACTCGGGCAAGTACACGATCGACTCGCGCTTCTTCGACAAGGGCTACTGCACCGAGTACGGCAAGCAGGTACAGAACTTCGGCGATCAGAGCGGCCCCGAGCACTTCGGTTCCGTCGACTTCCTGCAAGCCTTTGAGCACTCGATCAACGCGGTCTTCTGCGAGATCGGCAAGACGATCGGCGCCGGCCGCATCCTCGGCGCCTCGAAGCAGTTCGGCTTCTACGAGGACCCGCCGCTCGAGACGCCCGGCAACGAGCGCTCGCCGAGCGGGCTCTACAACCACAGCAAGCTCTACTTCCCGAAGGATCCGGCGACCCAGGTCGACCCGGGCCGTCTCGCCTTCGGCCAGGAGCGGATGCTCACGACGCCGGAGCAGATGGCGATGGTGGCCGCGGCGGTGGCCAACAAGGGCGTGATCATGGAGCCGCACGCCGTCGACCGGGTCGTCTCGCCCTCGGGCGGCATCGTCAGCCGCCCCAAGCCGCGCAAGTACAAGCGCGCGATGACGGCGCACACCGCAGACGACCTGACGCGGATGATGGAGGCCGTCGTCACCGGCGGCACCGGCACGGCCGCGCAGATCCCAGGCATCCGCGTCGCCGGCAAGACCGGGACGGCCGAGGTCGGGGCCGGAGGCCGTGGATCCAAGAACACGACGTGGTTCATCGCCTTCGCCCCGGTGGGCGCGCCGCGAGTCGCGATCGCTGTCGTGCTGCAGGATCAGACGGGCTCCGGCGGCACCACCGCGGCGCCGATCGCAAAGGCCGTGATGGAGGCAATCCTGAACGGGAAGTCGAACTAACCTTCTTATGAGGACATGGCCGTCTCGGACACGCTGATCGGCTCCGTCTTCGACGGCCGCTACCGCATCGAGCGCAAGCTCGGCGCGGGCGGGATGGCGGACGTCTACCTGGCCGAGGACCAGGAGCTGGGCCGCCGCGTCGCGATCAAGATCCTCAACGACCGCCACGCGGCCGACGACTCGTTCATCGAGCGCTTCCGGCGCGAGGCCAAGAACGCGGCCGGCCTGTCGCATCCGAACATCGTCTCGATCTACGACCGCGGCGAGGCCGAAGGCACCTACTACATCGCGATGGAGTACCTCGACGGCCGCTCGCTGAAGGAGCTGATCGTCGGGCGGGGGCCCGCGCCGATCAAGATCACGATCGACTACGCGCGCCAGATCCTGGCGGCCGTCGGGTTCGCCCACAAGCACGGAATCGTTCACCGCGACATCAAGCCGCACAACGTCCTCGTCGGCCCCGAGGGCCGGCTGAAGGTGACCGACTTCGGCATCGCCCGCTCGGGCGCGAGCCAGATGACCGAGGTCGGCTCGATCATCGGAACGGCGCAATATCTCTCGCCCGAGCAGGCTCGCGGCGCGCCGGTCGACCAGACTTCCGACCTCTACTCGGTGGGCGTCGTGCTCTACGAGATGCTGACCGGGCAGGTGCCGTTCACGGGCGACACGCCGCTCGAGATCGCGATGAAGCACCTCTCGGAGGTGCCGAAGCCGCCCTCTGAGCTGCGACCCGAGGTGCCGCACGACCTCGACTCCGTCGTCCTGCGCGCGTTGGCCAAGGATCCTTCCGAGCGCTACCAGAGCGCCGAGGAGATGGACGCCGACCTGGTGCGTGTGGCCGAGGGATTGCCGGTCGACCCCGAGACCGAGACGGCGGCGACGGCAGTGCTCGCCGGCTCGGGCCTGATGGCCGCCGCGCCGACCTCGGTGATCTCGCGGGCTCCGGTGACCCCGCCGGTGCACGGAGTGCCGCCGGGCAGCACGCCACCCGCCGGCTACTACGGCTACGAGGGCCCGCCGCGCCGGCGCCGGCCCGTCTGGCCGTGGGTGCTGTCGGTGCTCCTGCTGCTCGCGGCCGCCGGCGCGGCCTGGTTCGCCTACACGAAGATCCAGGATCAGTTGAGCAAGAACCAGCCGGTCTCGGTGCCGTTCGTGAAGGGCCTGACCGAGTCGCTGGCGGTCCAGAAGATCAACGGCGCGAGCCTGAACCCGCAGGTCGGCAGGGAGTTCAGCGACTCCGTCCCGAAAGGGACGGTGATCGACCAGAGCCCGGCGGCCGGCGACCACGTCGCGAAGCACACGAGCGTCCAGCTCACCGTCTCGAAGGGCAAAGAGACCGTGCAGGTGCCGAGCGTGATCGGCAAGTCGCGCGACGACGCGGTCAGCACGCTCGTCAACGCGGGCCTCGACCCGCACACCTTCGCGGTGCATTCGAGCAAGCCGGTCGACACGGTCGTCGCCCAGGACCCGGTCGCCGGCAAGGTGATCCAGAAGGGCAGCTCCGTCCGGATCAACTACTCCTCCGGGCCGGCCGCGGTGACCGTGCCCTCGGTGATCGGGCTGCCGTTCGATCAGGCCAGCAAGGCACTGCGGGACCAGGGCTTCTCGGTCCAGCGCACGGACGTCGAGAGCGACCAGGCGAAGGGCATTGTGGTCGACCAGAGCCCGAGCGGGAGCGCGTCACCGGGCGCGACGGTCACGCTCAGCGTGTCGAAGGGGCCGAAGCAGTCGACCGTCCCCGACGTGACGAGTCAGGACGAGGGCTCGGCCCGCTCGACGCTCGAGAGCGCCGGCTTCAAGGTGAAGGTGCAGCATCAGGACGTGACCGACCCCGGCCTGGACGGGATCGTGCTCAGCCAGAGCCCGAGCCCGAACTCGAGCGCGCCGCAGGGCTCGACGGTGACGATCGTCGTCGGACGCGTGACGCCGACCGCACCTCCGCCCCCACCGACGCCGTGAGCGCCCGCGTCCGCGTCGCAGTCCTGCTCGGCGGTCGCTCCTCCGAGCACGACGTCTCGCTCGCTTCGGCCCGCTCGGTGATCGACGCGCTCGACCCCGAGCGTTACGAGACCGTGACGATCGAGATCGGTCGCGACGGGCGCTGGGAGCTCGGCAGCGGGAACGGCTCGATCGCCGAGACGCTGCCCGTGCCCACCTCGAAGGTGCCGGCCACGCTCGGCGAGGTCGACGTCGTCTTCCCGGTCCTGCACGGGCCGTTCGGCGAGGACGGCACGGTGCAGGGTCTGCTCGAGCTCGCCGGCGTGCCCTACGTCGGCGCGGGCGTGCTCGGCTCGGCGCTGGCGATGGACAAGGACGTCTTCAAGGCCGTGATGCGCGACCGCGGCATCCCCGTCACGCGCAACATCACGCTGCGGATCGGCCAGGGGCCGGAGAACCCGTTCGGCTATCCCGCCTTCGTCAAGCCCGCGCGGCTCGGCTCGTCGGTCGGGATCTCCAAGGTGCACGACGACGAGGAGCTCGCTACGGCGGTCGCGCTGGCGTTCGAGCACGACGAGAAGGTGCTCGTCGAGGAGTTCGTGGACGGGGTCGAGGTCGAGTGCGGCGTGCTCGGCAACGAGCAGCCCGAGGCGTCGTTGCCCGGCGAGATCGTCTCGCACGGCTTCGAGGGCGCCGACTGGTACGACTACTCGGCCAAGTACGCGGACGGCGGCATGGATCTGATCGTCCCGCCGCGCCTCGAGCAGGAGACGATCGAGCGCGTCCAGGACCTCGCCGTGCAGGCGTTCGTGGCCGGCGAGTGCGAGGGCATGGCGCGGGTCGACTTCTTCGTGCGGGCCGGCGGCGAGGTGCTCGTCAACGAGCTGAACACGATCCCCGGCTTCACGGCGACGAGCGTCTACGCCGCGCTCTTCGAGAAATCCGGGGTGCCGTACCCCAAGCTGGTCGAGCGGTTGGTGCAGCTCGCGCTGGAGCGGCACGAACGGCGCTCGCGGCTTCGCTATTAGCTGCCCTTGACCTCGTTGATCTCGACGGAGGAGTTCGAGCCGAGGTTCGTGATCCAGACGAGGTAGTACCGCGCCGAGTCGCCCTTGAGCGAGAACGTCGTGTTGCCTCCCACCTGCTGTGAGGCGGAGACCGGCTTGAAGGGGCCAGTCGCCGAAGAGCCCGACTCGATCGTGGCGGTGAAGCCCTGCGTATCGCTCCGGACGGTGAGCTTGCTCAACTTCTTCGCGGTGCTCATGCCCACGACGAGGCCGACGCCCTTTTTTGGCAGGGCGCCGTTGTAATGCTCGGTGTTCCAGTAGGTGCCCGGGTCGCCGTCGATCGCATTCCCGGCCTGGGCGTCGTGCTCGGAGTTGTCGCCGAGCGGGTCGTACGCGGCGGCCGCGGTGAAGTGGACCGGCCCGGCGTGGGCGGCGGGAGTGCTTTTCTTGCCGACGAGGTTCGAGAGCTCGCCGCCGGGGTCCGTGAACGCGAAGACGGCGGCGAGGATGCCGGCCAGCACCGCCAGGCCGCCGAGCAACAGCAACAACGGCCCGATGCTCGGACGGTCCGCCGGTGGCCGCGACGGACGCCTGCCGGGGACGACCATCGTCTGGGCACCCGAGGTGTCGGACTCGGGCGCGAGGCTCGCGGTCAGCTCGGCGCAGAACTCGTTCATCGAGCCGAAGCGGTCACGCGGCTCCTTGGCCATCGCGCGGCGGATGGCCGCGTCCACTCGAGGCGAGACGTCCGGCCGGTGCTCGCGCACGCTCGGCGGCGGCTCGTTGATGTGACGCATCGCAACCGCGACGAAGTTGTCGCCGGGGAACGGCACTTCGCCGGTGAGCAGCTCGTACAGCACCACCCCGAGCGAGTAGATGTCGCTCTGCTCGTCGACGTGCGCGCCGCGCGCCTGCTCGGGCGCGATGTAGTCGCTCGTGCCCATCACCGTCCCGGTCTGGGTCAGCCCGCCCTTGACGTCGAGCGACCGGGCGATCCCGAAGTCGGTCACCTTCGCCTGGTGGGCGCCGTTGAGGAGCACGTTCTGGGGCTTTACGTCGCGGTGGACGAGCCCGTTGTCGTGCGCGAAGCCCAGCCCCCGCGCGACCTGCAGCGTCAACCGCACCGCCTCGTCCTCGGGCAGCGCGCCCTCGCGCTCGACGAGCGACTTCAGGTTCTCGCCGTCGATGTACTCGAAGACGATGAACTGACGCCCGTCCTGCTCGCCCCGGTCGATCACGGTGACGATGTTCGGGTGCGAAAGCTGCGCGACCGAGCGCGCCTCGCGTCGGAACCGCTCGACGTAGTCGGTGTCGGCCGTGAACTGCTCGTGCAGCACCTTCAGCGCAACGTCACGCTCGAGCAACCGGTCATGCGCCCGGTAGACGCTCGACATGCCGCCGGTGCCGACGAGCTCCGCCAGCTCGTAGCGATCCGCAATCAGCTCCCCCACCACAACGCTCAATTGTGCCCGTGATCGTGGGTACTAAGCGAGCGAGGCGTCGAGCGCCTGCTCCCAGACGCCCAGGGCCTCGTCCAGCTCGGCGTCAGAGATCACCAGCGGGACGAGCACGCGGATGCAGTTCGAGTAGATCCCGGACTTGAGCAGCAAGAGGCCGCGCTCGGCGGCCGCCTCGACGACCGCGCTCGCGAGCTCGGGCGCCGGGTCCTTGGTCTCGCGGTCGTGGACGAGCTCGATCGCCAGCATCGCGCCGAGGCCGCGGACGTCGCCGACGGCGTCCCAGCGCTCGTGCCAGGCCTGCATGCGGGCGCGGATCGTCTCGCCGATCGCTGCGCCGCGCTCGTTCAGGCCCTCCTCCTCGAACACGTCGAGGACGGCCAGCGCAGCGGCCTGGGCGACCGGGTTGCCGACGTAGGTGCCGCCGATCGCCGAGTCGCCGGGCGCGTCCATGATCTCCGCGTTGCCGAGCACGCCCGAGAGCGGCAGGCCGGCGGCGATCGACTTGGCGACCGTGATCAGGTCGGGCTCGACGTCATAGTGCTCGATGCCCCACATGCGGCCGGTGCGGCCGAAGCCGGTCTGCACCTCGTCGACGACCATCACGATCCCGTTGTCGTCGCAGATCCGGCGCACGCCCTCGAGGAACTCCGGCGGAGCGACCACAAAGCCGCCTTCGCCCTGGACTGGCTCGACCACGATCGCGGCGACGTTCTCGGCCGCGACCTGGGTCACCAGCGCGCGCTCGAGCGATGCCAGCGCGTCGGCCGCGCTCGGGCCCCGGTACGCGTTCGGGAAGGGCACACGGTAGACCTCCGGCGCGAATGGCCCAAGCCCCGCCTTGTACGGGTGCGTCTTCGAGGTCAGCGTCAGCGAGAGCAGCGTGCGGCCGTGGAAGCCGCCTTCGAAGCCGATCACTGCCTGGCGGCCCGTATAGATCCGGGCGAACTTGATCGCGTTCTCGACCGCCTCGGTGCCGGCGTTGAAGAAGGCCGCCTTGGCCGGCTTGCGTACCGGCGCGAGCTCGCAGAGGCGCTCGGCCAGCGAGACGTACACCTCGTAGGGGACGATCGTGAAGTCGGTGTGCGCGAAGCGCGCAAGCTGCTCCTGCGCGGCGGCCACGACTTTCGGGTGCGAGTGGCCGACGTTCAGGCAGCCGACGCCGCCCGTGAAGTCGAGGAACGTGTTGCCGTCCACGTCGGTCAGCGTGGCGCCCTCGCCGCGGTCGATCACGACCGGGAGAAAGACCGAAAGCGGATCGGCGACGACGCGCGCCTTCCGGTCCAGGATCTCCTTCGACTTGGGCCCCGGAACCTCGGTCCGGAGCTCGATCGCCCGTGTCATCGCCATGCCGGTGACGATACCGCAGCGGCCGGTCGAATGCATACGTGCATAACGCTCATGCAGGCGGTTGCAGGGCGGCCGAGTCGTAGAGGCCCTCGGCGTTCCAGAGCAGGAAGCCGTTCGCCCGCCGCAGGCGCGCGGCGCGAACCTGAGCCTGGACGTCGGCGAGCGTGTACGTGCGGCCCAGCGAGAAGTCCTGCAGCCACGGCGTCAGGCGCGCCTTGCGTCCCTCGAGCGCGGCCTGGAAGTCGAGCAGCGAGTGGCTGACCGTCTCGCCCGGGACCGCGTTCGGGTCGGCCAGGTTGTACTCGCCCGGGTTGTAGTGCGACGGGTAGACCATCGGGTAGACCGCGTCCACGTAGCGCGAGATTCGGCGCGGCACCTGGCCGATGCCGAGGTCGTGCGTGGCCGCGAGCCCGAAGACGTCCACGGAGACACGCGCGCCCAGCGGGTGCAGCCGGCTCCGCGCGTACTGGACGAAGGCCGGGATCGTCCACGACATCGGCTGCGTGTGCACCCCCGGGTAGCGGATCAGCGACAGGTCGCCGTCGCTCGGGAAGCGCACGTAGTCGAACTGGATCTCGTCGAAGCCGGCCTTCGCCGCGGCCACGCCCAGGTCGACGTTGTACTTCCAGACGCGCTTGTCGTACGGGTTCGTCCAGCCGAGGCCCGCGTTGTTGTGCCAGAGGGAACCGTCACTTGTGCGAATCGCCAGCTCGGGGCGCTGCTCCGAGAGCACCGGGTCCTCGAAGGTGACCACGCGGCCGATCAGGTAGACGCCCTTCGCGTGCGCGAGCCGCGCGGCACGACGGGCCTTGTAGTACGGCGCGGCGGCGCCGACACGGCGGGCGAGCGGGACGGCCGAAGGAACGAAGCCGACCTTGCCGTTCTCGTCCTTGACGTCGAGTTCGACCGTGTTCAGGCCGGGCAGCGCGAGGTACTGCTGCAGCTTCCCGGGCAGGGACGCGAGCCCCATCGTGACGTGGACGCCGCGGATCTCGTGCGGTACCTCGACGTGGTTCGCGTTGCGCTTCGCGACGACGTTGGTGGTGGTCGTGGTCTGCGTGGTCCGGGCGGCGTGGCTGGAACCGCCGCCGACCGAGCGCGCGCCGAGCGTGATCCCGGCCGCGAGCGCGAGCAAGATCGCGCTCGCCACGAGCCGCCTTCGCCTGACCTGGCGACGCCGCCGCTGCCGCCGGCGCTCGCGCGTACGAGCGGTCTTGTCGTGGTCGTCCATCGAAAGGCCCACAAGCATAAGCCCTTAGAATCGTTGGTCGTGGTCCTCTCCGACCGGACGATCAGGCGGTTGCTCGCGGAGGGTCGGATCGGGATCGACCCCTACGACGAAGCGCTGCTCCAGCCCTCGAGCGTCGATGTGCGCGTCGACCGGTACTTCCGCGTCTTCCACAACGCGCGCTACGCCTTCATCGACGTCAAGGAGCCGCAGGAGGATTTGACCGAGCTCGTCGAGATCGACGGCGACCGCCCGTTCATCCTCCATCCCGGCGAGTTCGTGCTCGGCTCGACGCTCGAGCGGGTGACGCTGCCCGACGATCTCGTCGCGCGGCTCGAGGGCAAGAGCTCCCTCGGGCGGCTCGGCCTCCTGATCCACTCGACCGCCGGGTTCATCGACCCGGGCTGGGACGGCCACGTGACGCTCGAGCTCTCGAACGTCGCCAACCTGCCGATCACGATCTACTTCGGCATGAAGATCGGCCAGCTCTCGTTCGTCCAGCTGACCGAGCCGGCCGAGACGCCGTACGGCTCGGGCGAGCTCGGCTCGAAGTACCAGGGCCAACAGGGCCCGACGCCGAGCCGGTACTGGCAGAATTTTTAGGCGACGCGGCCGCAGACCACCTGCAACTGGGCCGTGAGGGGCGACGCCGCGGTGTTCCGCACCCACCAGGCGCCGCTCGTGCCCAGAGCCGCTGCGCCGTCGATCCGCAAGACGCCGGACGTGAGCGTGTAGCCCGCGCCGAGCGAGGCCCAGCCGCTGCGGCAGCGGTAGTGCAGACGCTGTCTGCCCGGGGCGATCAAGCGCGTGAAGGTCGAGATGGTCGTGTTCAGCTTGGCGCGCTCCACTGTGGGCGCCAGCAAGATCGTCACGCACGCGCCGTTGACGACGACGTCGTGCGCCCGGCTGCCGGCGTTCGCAATCCTGAACTGGAACGCTCGCAGCGTCGCCGTGGTGCTCCGCACGCTGAGCGCGGTGCCGGCGAAGGCGCCGACCGACTTGGCGCGCCCCGGATCCAGATCGATGGCAGCTCCCGCCGGCGTCGTGTTGGCGGGGCAGGGGAGCGTGCCCGACTTCTGCGCCCCCGGCCTGACGACGACCCTCGTCTTGACCGGCTTCAGCACGATCACCGGCCCCGGCGGCCGAATCTTGCGGCAGGCGACGGCAACCGTGACGCGGGTCGGGTCGTTCGTGGCCGGGTTGCCGAACCGGAACGTGTACGCCCGCAGCCCCACCGGTCGGACGCTCAGCAGCGTCGAGCCCGGGCCGGGGCTCGAGACGCCGGCGCTGACGGCGACGTACCCGGGCGGGCAGCTGATCGTGAACCCCGTGATCGCGTCCGAGGGCAGGTTGTGCGAGGCATAGACGGTCGGGGCGAGCACGACCTGATCGCTCTGCGCCCGCGCGGCGGCTGCGACCAGCACCACGCCGGCCGCCACAAGCGCCATGACCCACCTGCCCATCTGCCGCAGTTCCTCGCAGCGACCATAACGCACGACCGCCGTAGAATCGAGGCGTGATTCTCGTCACCGGAGGGACCGGCTTCATCGGTCCTCGCGTCGTCCACGCGTTGCGCGAGCGCGACAAGGAGGTTCGCGCGCTCGTGCGGAACCCGAGCGGGAAGGCAGCGACCACGCTGGCCGCGTGGGGCGCCGAGCTCGTCCAGGGCGACATGACCGAGCGCGAGAGCCTGCGCCGCGCGGTCGAGAGCAGCGAGGTCGTCGTCCACCTGGTCGCCATCCGCCAGGGCAGCGGCGAGCAGTTCCGGCAGGTGATGGAGGAGGGCACGCGCGAGCTCGTCGCTGCCGCCAAGGAGGCCGGCGTGAAGCGCTTCGTCCTGATGAGCGCGCTCGGGACGACCGAGGAGACGAAGGATCTCGTCCCGTACTACCACGCGAAGTGGGAAGAGGAGCAGGCGGTGAGCGGCTCCGGGCTCGAGCACGTGATCTTCCGGCCGAGCTTCGTCTTCGCCAAGGACGGCGGGATCCTGCCGACGTTCCGGCGCCTGGCCAAGGTCGCTCCAGTGACGCCGATCACCGGCAGCGGGAAGCAGCGCATCCAGCCGATCTGGATCGAGGACGTGGCGGCGTACTTCGCGCAGAGCGTGGACAAGGTCGAGGCCGCGAACGGCACCTTCGAGCTCGGCGGGCCGGACGCCGTCAGCTGGAACGAGTTCTGGGAGCGGCTGAAGCGCGTGCTCGGGCAGCGGCGCCCGACCGTGCACGTGCCGATGGCGCTGATGCGGGCGAACGCCCTCGTCACCGAGCGCCTACCGGGGAACATCCCGCTGACGCGCGACCTCCTGACGATGCTCGAGCACGGCGACAACGTCGTCTCGAACGAGGACGCGGTTCGCACCTTCAAGCTGCCGCTCGTGCCGCTGGACGAACAGCTTCGCCGCGCCGTCTAGGTGCAAAGAAAAGGGGCCGCACGAAGGCGGCCCCTGATCCGAATACCAGCGTCGTAGTGGTAGAGGCGCGTTCCGGCCGGCGGTCGTGCTGCCGGCGGCGCTTTCTTACGCGAGCCCCCCACGCTGGCTAGGCGGTTCCCCGTGGGTCCCGGGGACGGCACCTCTACCCGCTGGTACCTCCACTGCCCGTACTTGATGAAATCACTACCGGACCACCTCCTTTCCGCGGTACGAGCACTCTAGCGATTGCGGAGGACTGCGGAAATCTCTAACCCGCGATCGAGCGGGACGGTGACGCTCTCGAGCGTGGAATCGGCCTGCCGGGCGCGCGAGTACGCGCCCAGCACCTCCTCGTGCGAAAGCACGTTGTCGGCGATCACGACCGCGCCGGGCTCGAGCTTGTCGCGCGCCGCCTCGAAGAGCCGCTCGTAGAGCTCCTTCTCAGCGTCGAGGAAGACCACGTCGAAGACGTCGTCGATCGTCGGCAGCGTCTCGAAGGCATCGCCCGGCACGAGCTCGGCCCAGTCCGAGAGGCCGGCCTCCCCGACGTTGGCGCGCCAGGCCTCGACCTTGACCGGGTCGCTCTCGAGCGAGAGCACCCGGCCGCCGAGGTTGCGGACCCCGGCGGCGAGCCAGATCGTCGAGTAGCCGCGCGAGCCGCCGAGCTCGAGCACCTCGCAGTCGGTCTGCGGCGCGACGAAGGAGAACAGGAACTGCCCGGTCGTGCGAGCCACCTGGCGAGCGCGCTGCTCGCGCGGGACGTTGCGGGCCCGTTCGTCGGCGTCCTCCGCCTCGAGGCGGGCCAGCACGGCACGGACGCGATCGTCGAGCACGGTGGCCGAGCCTAGCCGAGGGCCGCGCGGGCCTCTTCGGCGGCCGCTCGCCACGGGCAGGTCGCGAGATGGTCGTTGACGATGCCGCAGGCCTGCATCGCCGCGTAGACGGT
>DATIOF010000014.1:0-13179 GCA_035473395.1 Gaiellaceae bacterium | reverse complement strand
CACGAATTCGCGCTTCCTGCCGTCGTTCCCCGACCGCGACCACTTCGGGCGGATCTTCTACAACCAGGCCCGGCTCTCGGCTGCCGGGATCCCGCAGATCGCCTCGGTGATGGGCTCGTGCACCGCGGGCGGCGCGTACGTGCCGGCGATGAGCGACGAGACGATCATCGTCAAGGGCACCGGCACGATCTTCATCGGAGGCCCGCCGCTCGTGAAGGCCGCGACCGGCCAGGAGGTGACCGCCGAGGAGCTCGGCGGCGCCGACGTCCACGCGCGGCTCTCGGGCGTGGCCGACCACTACGCGACCTCCGACGAGCATGCCCTCGCGCTGGTGCGCGAGATCGTGCGCAACCTCAGCACCGCGCCGAAGGACCCGCCCTGGGACGTCGCGCCCGCCGAGGAGCCCGCAGCCGACCCGAACGAGCTCTACGGCCTGATCCCGACCGACTTCCGCCACCAGGTCGATCCGCGCGAGCTGATCGCGCGGATCGTCGACGGCTCGCGCTTCCACGAGTTCAAGGGGCTTTACGGCGAGACCCTCGTCTGCGGCTTCGCCCGGATCGAGGGCTACCCGGTCGGGATCCTCGCCAACAACGGCGTCCTCTTCGGCGAGTCGGCCGCCAAGGGCGCGCACTTCGTCGAGCTCGCGTGCAAGCGCAAGGTGCCGCTCGTCTTCCTGCAGAACATCACCGGCTTCATGGTCGGCAAGGAGTACGAGGCAGGCGGGATCGCGCGCGACGGCGCGAAGCTCGTGACCGCGGTCGCCTGCGCCGAGGTGCCGAAGTTCACGGTCGTCACCGGCGGCTCGTTCGGCGCCGGCAACTACGGCATGTGCGGCCGCGCCTACTCGCCGCGGCAGCTGTGGATGTGGCCGAACGCCCGCATCTCGGTGATGGGCGGCGAGCAGGCGGCGACGGTGCTGACGATGGTCGGCGACGTCGATCCCGACGAGATCCGCGCCAAATACGAGGCCGAGGGCAACCCGTACTACTCGACCGCCCGGCTCTGGGACGACGGGATCATCGACCCCCTCGACACGCGCCGCGTGCTCGCGCTCGGGATCTCGGCCGCGCTCAACGCGCCGATCCCCGAGACCACCTTCGGCGTCTTCAGGATGTAGGGATGGGCTATTCGATCGTGCGCGTGGACGAGATCGAGGGCTCCGGGCCCGGCGGCGCGGTGCATTTTGTGCGCCGGGAGCTCGGCGTCGAGGCGTTCGGGATCAACTGGTTCGAGCTGCCCCCCGACACCGAAGGCTTTGAGCACGACGAGTCCGAGACGCAGCAGGAGGAGGTCAACGTCATCATCCGCGGCTCGGGCGTCTACAGGATCGAAGGGCAGGAGATCCCGGTCGGGGTGGGCACGTTCCTCCGCTTCGATCCCGGGACGACCCGGGTGCCGGTCGCCGGGCCTGACGGCATGACGATGATCGCCGTCGGTGCTCGGCGAGGAAGCTACGAGCCGAGAGGACAGTTTTGAACCACACGCTGATCTTGACCGACGAAGAGCTCCCGCTCCTGCGGGCCGCGCTGCACTCCTACCTGGACGACTTCGGGCACGAGGAGGCCGACGTCTTGCGGGCGATCAAGGAGCTGATCGAGAAGCTGCCGACGCCCGGCGTGCCCGACGAGTAAGAGTGGCCATAGTCAGGCTGTTGCTCTGGAACATCGCGGACTCGATGACGACGCTCGACGAGCTCCGCTCGAAGCTGCCCGATGCCCCGGAGGGCGACCACTGGATCTCCGACCCGGTCGGCGAGCGCTTCGGGCTGATCTCGTTCTCGGAGGACGACGAGTCGGTCGCCCAGGCCCGCGAGCTGATCGGCAAGGACCCCGAGGTCGGCGAGGAGTTCCAACTAGAGGACTAGCGTCTCGGGGAAGTCGACGCCTTCCTCGAAGCGCGAGAGACGGTACGGGCCGAGGTCGAGGCTCGGGCTCTCGCCGAGGATCTCTTCCGCCAGCGCGCGGCCGACCGCCGGGGACTGCATGAAGCCGTGCCCGCTGAAGCCGCAGGCCGCGTAGACGCCGTCGGCGACCTCGCCGATGATCGGGTGCGCGTCGGGGGTCATGTCGTAGAGACCGGCCCAGGCGTCCTCGATCGTCGCCTCGGCCGCGCCGGGGTAACGGTGACGGAGGCGCTCGAGGCGGTCGAGGAAAAGCGACTCGTCCACGACCTCGTCGAAGCCCCAGCGCGGCTCGGGGTCGGTCATTGCGAGCACGAGCCGCTCGCCCCGTCGCCGGAAATGGAAGCCGCTCTCGGCTTCGAGCACCATCGGCAGGTCGTCCGGCAGCTCGAGCTCGCCGGTTGCGAGCAACTGGCGGCAGAGCGGGCGCACCGGCAGCTCCAGGCCACGCGTCGCGCCGATCTCCGCCGACCACGGGCCGCAGGCGATCACGAGCGTGTCCGCCGCAAGCGTCGCCGCGTCGCAGCCCTCACGTACCTGGACGCCGAGCTTCGCCGCGCGCCGGACGAGCTCACGCGTGACGGCAGGCGGGTCGGCGGTGCCGTCGGTCGGGCAGAAGACCGCACCGAGCACGTCGTCCGTGCGCAGGCCGTCGACGAACGCCGGTTCGACGGCTTGCACCGGGACACCAAGCTCCTCCTGCAGTGCGCGCCGCTCCTCGAGCGCGGCCAGCCCGTCCTCCGTCGTGGCCACGAACAGGTAGCCGACCTGGTCGAAGAGCGGCGGCCCGAGCTCTTCGAAGAAGCGAATGCTCGCCTGGGCGAGCCGCACCTCGGCCGCGGTCGAAAATTGCTGGCGCACGCCCCCCATCGCCTTCGCGGTCGCACCGCCGGCAACCCGTCCCTTGTCCGCGAGCACGACGTCCCGAGCGCCGAGCGAGGCCAGGTGGAACGCGACGGAGGCGCCGGTGGCGCCCGCTCCGGCTACGACGATTCGAGCCACGCGTCCAGCTCGCGCTTCTCCCCCGCGTTCAGCGTGCGCAGCGGCGCGCGCACGTCCTCGCGCACCGGCACTCCGCGCTTGCCGAGGACGTACTTGGCCGCGGCCTGGAACGGGAAACGGTCGAGCTCGCGGCGGAGCGCCCCGACGTCGCCGTCCCCGTTGCGGACGAGCGCGACCACGCGCTCGGGGTACACCGAGGCCAGCCCGGAGACCGCGCCCGCGGCACCGCGGGCAAGGCCCGCCTGCACGAGCTCCTCGGCCCCCACGAAGACGTCGAGCCCCTCGAGCAGATACGGCTCGACCGCCTCGAAGGGCTTGTCCGAGACCTTCAGCCCGGCGAAGTTCGGCGCCCGCTCGCGCAGGCGTTCGAGCACCGGGACCGGCACGGCGTAGCCGCTGCGGGCCTTGAACTCGTAGACGTAGAAGGGCACCGGCTCGGCGGCGCGGGCGGCTGCCGCGAGGTGCTCGAGCAGCGCGTCGTCGTCGAGCGCGAAGTACGGCGGCGCAATCACAGCCACGCCGGCTGCGCCGGCGGCAGCCGCGTGCTCGGCCAGCGCGCACGTCTCAGCCGACGTCTGGGCGCCGCAGTGGACGATCACCGGCAGCGGCCCGTCGAGGAACAGCTCGGCCGCCCGGCGCCGTTCGGCGGCGGAGAGCAGGATCCCCTCCCCCGTCGTCCCGAGCGCAAGGATCCCGTCGAGCCCCGCCGCGTTCAGGAACTCCAGATAGGGCCGAAAGGCCTCCTCGTCCAGGGCAGCGCCGTCGTCGCGGAGAGGCGTGACGGCAGCGGCGAGCGCTCCGCGCAACATCCATCAACTCTACGATCTAGCCTCGTGCAGGCGCTCCGAGTAGCACAGGACGGCGATCTCCTCCGCGTCACGATGGCGCGCGCCGAGCGGCGCAACGCTTTCGACGCCGAGCTGATCGCCGAGCTGACCGAGGCCTTCGAGGCCGTCGGCGACGACGTGCGCGCCGTCTTGCTCGCCGGCGACGGCGAGAGCTTCTCGGCCGGCGCCGATGTCGACTGGATGCGCAGCTCGATCGAGCTCAGCTACGAGGAGAACGTCGCCGACGCGCGGCGGCTGCGCAAGATGCTCGAGGCGATCGACTCCTGCCCCGCGCCGGTCGTGGCGCGGGTGCACGGGCACGCGCTGGGTGGCGGCTGCGGCCTCGTGGCCTGCTCCGACATCGTGGTCTCCGCCCCCGACACGCAGTTCGCCTTCTCCGAGGTGAAGCTCGGGATCATCCCTGCCGTGATCTCGCCCTACGCGCTGGCGAAGATCGGGGCGAGCGCGGCCCGGCGCTACTTCGTCACGGGCGAGCGCTTCGATGCCGCCACCGCGCTGCGAATCGGGCTGGTGCACGAGGTGGCCTCAGATCTCGACGCCGGTGTCGCGGCGATCGTGGCCGAGCTGCGCACCGCCGGGCCCGAGGCGGCGCGCCACGCGAAGAAGCTCGTGCTCGAGCGTCCCGACGGGCTTGGCACCGAACGCCGGATCGCCCAGCGGCGGACGAGCGACGAGGGCCAGGAGGGCCTGCGCGCCTTCCTCGAGAAGCGCGGTGCATCGTGGGCAACACGACGCTCCTCGTAGCCACCTCTCGCGCGCAACAGCCGCCGGCCTTCGCCACAATCGACGGGCTCCCGTGATCGCCACAGCCGCCCCCCGGCTCCGAGTCGCGCTCCTCCGGATACCGGCCGACTGGCGCGTCCGCTCGGGCTCGGCGCTGATCGCGGGCCTGGTGGCGCTCCTCCTGCTCGTTGTCGTCCCGCGCGGCGGAGACGCCTCAGCGCACCTGTACCGGACGCTACTGGTCCAGCACGGCGCGCTGCTCTGGGACAACCTTTGGTTCGCCGGCCAGTACCCGCTCGTCTCGTACAGCCTCGTCTACTACCTCCTCGCCTCCGTCTTCGGGAACGCGCTCCTAGCGGCGACAGGCGTCGTGCTCTCCGCGGTGCTGTTTGCGTCGCTCCTCCTGCGGATGTACCAGGGAGCGGCCCGTTGGCCCTCGTACTGCTTCGCCGCCGTCGTCGGCGGCCAGTTCTTCACCGGCGACTACCCGTACACGGTCGGCTTCACGGCCCTGCTCGCGACGCTCTGGGCACTGCAACGCGGACGGACCTGGCTCGCGATCGGCTTCGCCGC
Source organism: Gaiellaceae bacterium (assembly GCA_035473395.1). Lineage (GTDB taxonomy): Bacteria > Actinomycetota > Thermoleophilia > Gaiellales > Gaiellaceae > AC-32. Next base: position 8,130 of record DATIOF010000014.1, on the reverse strand, counting down.
GCTCACGCTCGGCTGCAGCCCGCTCGCGTTCCTCTTCCTCTGCCTCGCGTTGCTCGCCATCCGCCTCAGCGTGGCGCAGCCACGCCTCCGGACGATCGTCGTCGGCGTCGCACTCCTCGCGCTGGCGAGCGTCGAGCTCGGCGCGCTGCTCCTCTTTCGCAGTCGCGGCCTCTACTACCCGTTCGACATCGTGCGGCTCGCGGTGGGCGTGCCTGTTGGGCTGATGGGAGCGGCGCTCGCGTTCCGGAGCAAGGCTGCCAAGCCGCTCGCGAGCATCTTCGTGATCTGGACGGTCGCGACGGTCGCCGGCTTCCTGATCCACACTCCGGTCGGCCACAACTTCCTGCGGCCCGCAACGCTTGTCTTCCCGCTGATGCTGCTCGCGGCGCTGCTCGCGCGCTTCAGGCCGCGATACCTCGCCTATCCGGCGGTCGCCTTTGCATTCGCGGCCAACGTCGGCCCCTACGTCACGACGGCGCTCGCGCGCTCGGACCCGGCGGCCAAGACCGCCTTCTGGGCGCCGCTCCTCCACTACGCGTCTGCGCATTCGACGCCGAGCTACCGGCTCGAGGTCGTGCCCACGATCAACCACTGGGAGTCGTACTACGTGCCCAAGGCCGGCTTCGCGATCGCGCGCGGCTGGTACCAGCAGCTGGATTCCGGCGACTACCCGCGCCTCCAGCGGCGCACGCTCAGCGGGGCCTCGTACAGAGCGTGGCTCCGTAGCGTCGGCGTCCGCTTCGTGATCGTCGCCCGCTCCACACCGGCGGCGGGCTCGGAGGTCGAGGCCAGGCTCCTGGCCAGCGGACACTCGGGCCTCGACCGCGTGTTCGACGCCCCGACCGGCAGCGTCTACGAGCTCGGCCGCAGCAAGGCGATCCTCACCGGTCCGGGCCACGCCCGGCTCACGCGCCTGACCTTCGGCGCGATCGCCGGCTCGACCGGGGCGCCCGGCACCTACCTGCTCCGCGTCCACTACACCTCGCTGTGGCGGGTCAAGCGCGGCGCGCTGTGCCTCCAGCCCGGCCCTGGCGGAATGACGCAGGTGGTCGTGCGCCGTCCTGGCTCCTTCGTGCTGCAGGCGCCGGAGGAAGCCGGTGCGCTGATCGACCTGATCGCCGACGGCGGTGGCGAGCCGCACCGCTGCAGCTCCGCCCGCTAGCCGCTCATAGAGTGCGGTGATGGCGATGCGCAAGCTGCTCGTGGCAAACCGGGGCGAGATCGCGTTGCGAGTCTTCCGGGCTTGCCGCGAGCTCGGGATCGCGACCGTGGCGGTCGCCCCGGACGACGACGCCGGCTCGCTGCATGCGCGCTCGGCCGACGAGGCGGTTCGCATCTCGTCGTATCTCGACCCGGCCGAGCAGGTGCGCGCGGCGCGGGAGACCGGCGCGGACGCGATCCATCCGGGCTACGGCTTCCTGGCCGAGAACGCCGACTTCGCCGAGGCGGTCGAGTCCGCAGGGTTGACCTGGGTCGGTCCTCCGCCCGAGGCGCTGCGCGCGGGCGGCGACAAGCTCGAGGCGAAGCGCCTGGCGCGCGAGGCAGGCGTGCCTGTCGTGCCCCAGGGCGAGCCGGGCGAGATCGGCTTCCCGCTGATGATCAAGGCGGCGGCCGGCGGCGGTGGGCGCGGAATGCGGGTCGTGCGCGAGGCGGCCGAGCTGGACGAGGCCCTGGCGGCCGCGCAGCGCGAGGCGAAGGCGGCGTTCGGCGATGAGCGCGTCTTCTGCGAGCGCTACGTCGAGCGGCCTCGGCACGTCGAGATCCAGCTCCTCGGCGACTCGCAGGGAACGATCGTCGCGCTTGGCGAACGCGAGTGCTCGGTGCAGCGCCGCCACCAGAAGGTGCTCGAGGAGGCGCCCTCCCCCGCGCTCGACCCGGAGCTGCGCGCGCGGATGAGCGAGGCTGCGGTCGCCTTCGCGCAAGCGATCGGCTACCGCAGCGCGGGCACGGCCGAGTTCATGCTCGACGGACGCGACTTCTGGTTCTTGGAACTGAACGGGCGGATCCAGGTCGAGCATCCGGTGACCGAGCTCGTCAGCGGCGCCGACCTGGTCGCCGAGCAGCTCAGGATCGCGCAGGAAGAGCCGCTCACGGCCGAGCCGCGGCTCGTCGGCCACGCGGTCGAGGTTCGCGTGTACGCCGAGGATCCGAAGACGTTCCTGCCCCAGACCGGCCAGCTCGAGCGCCTGCGGCTGCCGACCGGGATCCGCGTCGACGCCGGCGTCGAGGAGGGCGACGAGATCGGCACGTCCTACGACCCGCTGATCGCCAAGCTGATCGCGCACGGCTCGACCCGCGACGACGCACTCGACCGCCTGGCCGCAGCCCTGGCCGAGACCGAGGTCGGCGGTGTCGTGACGAACCTGCCGTTCCTGCGCTGGCTGGTCGCGCACCCGGCGCTGCGGGCCGGCGAGACGACCACTGCGTTCCTGACCGAGCACCCGCCGCTCTCGGCGCCGCCGCTGCGGCTGCCGGACCCGCCCTGGCGCGGCGGCTTCCGGCTCAACCTGCCCGTGCCGCCGCCGGCCCCGCCGCCGGACCCGGATCTGTCGGTCGAGCAAGGAGCGCATGAGCAGAGCTCGCTCAGCGCGCCGATGCCCGGCACGGTGATCAAGGTGCTCGTCGCCAAGGGCGACCGCGTCCAGCCGCGCCAGCCGCTGGTCGTGCTCGAGGCGATGAAGATGGAGACGCCCGTCGTCTCTCCTTACGAAGCGACCGTCCGCTCGGTCCACGTCTCCGAAGGCGACCGCGTCGCGGGCGGCACGGTGCTGGTCGAGCTGGAGGAGTAGTGCCTAGAAGAGCTTCTGGAGCTTCATGGCCTGGCCCAGGTCGCCGCTCACCTTGAGCTTGCCGGACATGTAGGCCGCGGTCGGGTTCTGCTCGCCCTTGGCGATCTTCATGAAGGTCTCGTCCGAGGTCGAGATCGTTGTGTCGGCCTCGCCGCCGTTCTCGGTGACGGTCACCTTGCCGTCGTCCACGTCGACGTTCCACGAGCCGGCGCCGTCGATGTCGAACTTGTAGCTCGCGGTCATCCCCTTGGCCTTGGCCGGGTCGACCCGCGTCTCGAGCCCCTCGAAGAATTCCCGTGTGCTGTCCATCGGCGGCGAGACTACAGGACCGGCTCAGGCGCGAGACGCCGCTGCGGGCGAGTTGAGGGCAGCAGCGTGGCGAGCACGAGTGCCACGAGCGGCGCTGCCGCCGCGGCGTACATGGCCGCGCGCAGGTCCACGGAGTCGGCGAGCGCGCCCAGGCCCACGGCCGCGATCCCGCCGAGGCCGATCGACAGGCCGATCGAGAGGCCGGACGCCATCCCGATCCGGCGCGGCAGGTACTCCTGCGCCATCACCATCGTGACGCCGAAGGTCGAGATCACGCAGACGCCGACGAACGCAAGCGCAACGGCGCCTGCGACGCCCCCGACGAGGACGTAGACGAGAATCAGCGGCGCGGTCAGCGCCAGGCTCGCGATCAGCACGGGCCTCCGCCCGAGCCGGTCGGCCAGCGGCCCCGCGGCCAGCGTGCCGAGGCCGCCGGCGAGCAGCATCAGCGAGAGCAGGTGCGAGCCGTGCGCCTTCGAGTGTCCGAGCGAGACCTCCCAGAGCGGCACGAAGGTGATCAGCCCGAACCAGGCCACGCTGCGGAAGGCGATCACGCCGAGCAGCAGGGCAAGCGCGCCGGGCCGGTCCTTCCCGCTCGCCGCGGCGCCGGTGCCGGGCTCGGGCACGAAGCTCGAGAGAAACGGCAGCACCAGCAGGAGAGCCAGCGCCACTCCGAGCACCGGCAGCGCGAGCAGCAGCCCACCCGTCAGGCCGAGCGCGACCACGAGCGGCGTGGTCGCGGTCGGGCCGAGCGCGTAGCCGATGTTCCCGCCGACGGAGAAGAGGCTCATCCCGCTGGCCCGCTTGGCGCCGCTGGCGTAGGCGGCGAACTTCGAGCCCTCGGGGTGGTAGGCGGCCACGCCGAGCCCGGACACCACGACCAGCAGCAGCACGAGCCAGTACGTCGGCGACGCCGCGGCGAGCGCGATCCCGACTCCCGCCAGCGCGACCCCGGCCGGCAGCAGCCAGAGCGCCCCGCGCCGGTCCGACCAGGCGCCGAAGAGCGGCTGAACGAGCGACGAAGAGGCGGTCGAGGCGAGCATCACGACCGCGGCCAGCGTGTACGAGAGCCGGAAGCGGTCGACCATGAACGGCAGCAGCGCCGGCAGGGCGCCGTTAGAGAAGTCGGTCGCGCAGTGTCCGGCAGAGAGCACCGCCATCGCCCGCTTGTCGAGCTCGCCCCGCACGGACCGAGACTAGCTGCGGGAAACCCCGCACTCCGGATCAGGGGGCCTGCCGATGTGCGGCCGTCGATTCGAGCACAGGATGGCCGGGAGATGCAGCGGCACGGAACAACCAGGGTTCTCATTGTGGGAGGCGGCGTCGCGGCGCTCGAGGCGGCGTTGGCCCTGCGGGAACTCGCGCCTGACCTCGTCGAGGTCGAGCTCGTCGCACCCGAGCCGTACTTCGTCTACCGACCGCTCCTCGTCACCCTCGATGGACGCGGACCTCGGTCGTTCCCGCTGCGGCGCCTGGTCGACGCGGCCGGGGCGACGCTACGCGAGGGCCGCGTCTCAGAGGTCGACACCGACCGGCACGTCGCCCGGACGGCCGAGGGCGAGGAGCTGCCGTACGACCTGCTGCTGCTGGCTCCCGGCGCAGTTCCGACGCTCGCTGTGCCCGGCGCGCTGTGCTTCCGCGGCCAGGCCCAGGCCGAAGAGCTGACGCAGCTGCTCGAGGACGCGCTGGCGGGTGAGATCGACAGCATCGTGTTCGCGCTTCCGAGCGGCGCCCGGTGGGCGCTTCCACTGTATGAGCTCGCCCTGCTTGCCCGGGCCCGGCTCGTCGACGCGAGCGCCACCCGCGTGACCGTGACCCTCGTCACACCTGAGGACGCGCCGCTGGAGCTGTTCGGCCAGACGGCCAGTTCGGCGATCTCGGAGCTGCTCGCAGCACGCGGGATCGAGCTCGTCGTCGGCACCACTCCGGTCATGTTCGCCGAGGACGAGCTGACGATCGCGCCCGGCGGCTCGATTTGCGCCGACCGAGCGGTGGCGCTGCCGCGACTCGAGGGACCACGCCTGCGCGGCCTCTTCGGCGATGCGCACGGCTTCCTCGCCACCGATCTGTTTGGGCAGGTCGCCGGCGAGACCGACGTCTGGGCCGCGGGGGACGCGACGCGATTCCCGGTCAAGCAGGGCGGGATCGCAGCCCAGCAGGCCGACGCGGCAGCGGAGTCAATCGCAGCGCGAGCCGGCGCAGAACTCGAGCCCAGCCCGTTCAGGCCCGTCGTGCGAGGCCTGCTCCTGACCGGCATGGCTCCGCGCTTCCTGCGCGCCGAGGGCAGCCCATCGCTCTCGGTCGTCGACACCGAGCCGCTCTGGTGGCCACCGGCGAAGATCGTCGGCCGGTACCTGGCGCCCTTCCTCGCCGAACACCTCGCGCTATCCGAGCTACTGCCCGACGCGGCCCGCGAGTCGGCCGTGCCCGTCGAGATCGAGTTCCACGCGGGGGCGCACGGAGATTGGAGCGCGATCTAGGCGGTGAGCTGTTCGGCGGGCTCGGGCAGGTGCCGGTCGATCAGCGCATGCCCGAGCTCCCACTGCGCGCGGGCCAGCTGAAGCCGGTTCCGCTCGAGCGAAGACTCGCTCGCGCCGCGGTCCCGCAGCTCCTGGCGCTCCGCCACGAGCGCGGAGATTCGAAACGTCAGCGCCTCGACGCTCGCGTCGGCACGACGCCGTCGGAAACGGGCCGGCCGCAGGTGCCGCAGTGACATGCCGCGTGCCACGAGCCCTGTATCGGCACCACCGCGCAGAAGGTGAACCCCCCTCATGCGGCGGCAGGCTACGAAGGCGGTCGGCTAGCATCGCGCCGCGATGCAAGTCGAAGTCCAGGCGGTGACGCCCGATCAGGTCGAAGCCGACGTCGTCGCCGTCCCGCTGGCCGGTGACAACAAGCTGGCAGGCGCTGCAGCAGCACTGGATTCGAAGCTCGACGGACTGCTCGGACGGCTCGCGGCCGAGGGCGAACTGCGAGGCGAAGCCGGCCGCGTCTCGATCGTGCACGTCGACGGCAAGCTCGGCGCACCCAGGGTGGCTGTCGCCGGGCTCGGCCCGCGGGAGGAGATCGACGCAGACGCGCTGCGCACGGCGGCCGCGGCCGTCGCGCGCGAGACGGGCGGCTACGCGGAGACCGTTGCGTGGGCGATCGACGGCGCGCTGGAGCTCCCGGCCGAGGAGCAGGCGCGGGCGCTGGTCGAGGGCACCGCGATCGGCAGTTACGAGACCGCGCGCTGGAAGCACGACGAGCCGAAGTCGAAGCTCGCCTCCCTCGTTCTGATTGGCGACTCCGACGGCCTGAAAGCGGCGGCCGAGCGCGCGGCGACGGTGGCGGAGTGGACGAACCGCGCGCGTGACCTCGTCAACAGCCCGCCGAACGAGACCACCCCGGAGCGGCTCGCCGCGCGCGCCCAGGAGATCGCCTCGTCGCTCGAGCACGTCAGCAGCGAGGCACTCGACCCCGACCAGATCGCGAAGCTCGGCATGGGCGCGCTGGCCGCGGTCGCGCAGGGCAGCGACAACCCCGCGCGGCTCGTGGTGCTGCGCTACGACCCGCCGAAGCCGGCGCGTACAGACGTGGTGCTCGGCCTCGTCGGCAAGGCGATCACCTTCGACACCGGCGGCATCTCGCTCAAGCCCTCGCTGCACATGGAGGACATGAAGGGCGACATGGCCGGCGGCGCGGCCGTGATCGAGGCCACCGGCGCGATCGCCGAGCTCGGCCTGCCGGTGCGCGTGCTGACCGTCGCCGCTGCCTCCGAGAACATGCCGAGCGGCCACGCCTACCGGCCGGGCGACATCATCACCGCAGCCAACGGCAAGACGATCGAGATCACCAACACCGACGCCGAGGGCCGCCTCGTGCTCGCCGACGCGCTCTGGTACGCGCGGGAGCAGGGCGCGACGCACGTGCTCGACCTCGCCACGCTGACCGGAGCGATGGAGGTCGCGCTCGGCGACCTCTACGCCGGCGTCTTCGCCAACGACGAGGCCTGGCGCGACGAGATCCTCGCTGCCGGCGAGACGAGCGGCGACCACATCTGGCCCTTCCCGATGCACCCGCGCTACCGCCGCTACGTCGACTCCGTCTTCGCCGATCTGAAGAACTCATCCGACCTGCGCCAGGCGGGCGCCGTGCTCGCGGCCAAGTTCCTGGAGGAGTTCGCCGGCGACGGCCCGTGGGCCCACGCCGACATCGCGGGGCCGGCGTTCCTCGAGCGCTCGCGCGGCGACTACCTCAGCCAGCGCGGCGGAACGGGCTACGGCGTTCGGTTGATCGTCGAGCTGGCTGCGCGTCTCTCCGAGTGAACCTCGACCTGACGCCCGAGCACGAGCTCGTCCGCTCGACCGTCCGCGAGTTCGCGGAACAACGCGTCGCGCCGGTCGCGGCCGAGCTGGACCGCGAGCATCGCTTCCCCTACGAGCTGGTCGCAGAGCTGGCCGAGCTCGGGCTGATGGGCATGCCGATCCCAGAGGAGTACGGCGGGGCGGGCACCGACACGCTCTCCTACGCGATCGCGGTCGAGGAGCTGACGCGCATCGACTCGTCGGTGGCGATCACGATGGCGGCGCACACCTCGCTCGGGACGATGCCGATCCTCAACTTCGGCTCGGAGCAGCAGAAGCAGCAGTGGCTGCCCGACCTCGCCTCCGGCCGCAAGCTGGCGGCGTTCGGGCTGACCGAGCCGGGCGCCGGCTCCGACGCGGCGGCGTCGCGCACGACTGCGGAGCTGCGCGACCGCGAGTGGGTCGTGAACGGCTCGAAGATCTTCATCACCAACGCCGGCACCGACATCACGGCCTGCGTGACGATCACGGCGCGCACCGGCGAGGACGAGATCTCGAACATGATCGTCCCGAACGGTACGCCGGGCTACGAGATCTCGGCGCCAATGGAGAAGCTTGGCTGGCGCGCCTCGGACACGCGCGAGCTGTCGTTCCGCGACTGCGCCGTCCCCGAGGGCAACCTGCTCGGCGAGCGCGGCAAGGGCTTCATGCAGTTCCTGGAGATCCTCGACGGCGGCCGGATCTCG
>DATIOF010000013.1:0-3281 GCA_035473395.1 Gaiellaceae bacterium | reverse complement strand
CGCTCGGCCATGGGTTCGCCCAGCTCTGGATGCACAACGGCATGCTGCGGCTGTCCGGCGAGAAGATGTCGAAGTCGCTCGGCAACATCGTCTCGCTGCGCGAGGCGCTGGAGGAGTGGGGCCGCGAGACGCTGCTCGTCTACTTCCTCGGCGGGCACTGGCGCAAGCCGATCGACTACTCGGACGAGGTGCTCGAGCAGGCGGCCGCGCAGGCCGAGAGCTTCCGCAACGTCTTCCGCGGCGAGTCCGCCGACGGCGGCGACTGGGACGAGCTCGTGGCCGCGCTCGACGACGACTTCAATACGCCCGAGGCGCTGGCGGTGATGCACGGCTGGCGCGACCACGACCTGCTGCGGCGTGCGCTCGAGGTCTTCGGGCTCGAGTCGCTGGCCGAAGTCTCGAAGGCCCCGGCCGAGCTGGAGGAGCTGGCCCGCGCGCGGGTCGAGGCTCGGAATGAGAAGGACTTCGAGACGAGCGACCGTCTCCGCGACGAGATCGAGGCGGCGGGCTGGGTCGTGCGTGACGTCGAGGCCGAGCCAGGCTTCCAGCTCGTGCCGAAGCGGTGACTTCCGAGCTCGTCTATGGCCGGCGCCCGGTGCGCGAGGCGTTGCGCGGGTCGCGTGAGGTGCTCGAGCTCTGGGCGACCGAGCGGGCGCTGAAGGCCGAGCCGTGGCTGCGCGAGGCCGAGGTCCGGCTCCACGCGAAGCCCGAGCGGGAGCTGACGGCCGAGGCCGGCACGCAGGATCACCAGGGCGTGCTCGCGCGGGTCGAGCCGTACCGCTATGCGGATGCGCACGAGCTGGCGGCCGGCGAGGCGCCGCTGCTGGCCGTGCTCGACTCGGTCACCGACCCCCGCAACCTCGGTGCCGTGATCCGCAGCGCGGACGGGGCAGGCGCGGACGGGGTCGTGCTGCCGGCGCACAACTCGGCGCGCGTCACGCCCGCGGTCGCGCGTGCATCGGCCGGCGCGGTCGAGCACGTTCCGGTGGCGGTGGTCAAGAACCTGGCGCGCTACCTTGGCGAGATCAAGGGCCCGCAGCTCTGGATCTGGGCCGCGGCCGGTGACGCCGAGACCTCGATGTGGCAGGCCGACCTCTCGGGCGGGGCGGTATTCGTGCTCGGCGCGGAGGGCAAGGGCCTGCGGCCGCTCGTCCGGCGCACCTGCGACGACGCAGTCTCGATCCCGCTACACGGCGGAGTCGAGTCGCTGAACGTCAGCGTCGCGGCCGCGCTGCTGCTCTACGAGGCCAGGCGCCAGCGGCGTGGCTGAGCCGACGCTCTACCTGTTCGACGGCTACAACATGTTGCACGCGGGCCCGTTCGAGGATCCGCGCGAGCTCGTCGACCGGCTGGCCAGCTTCGTCGCGCTGAGCGGGGCTCGCGGAGTGGTCGTCTTCGACGGCGTGGGCGAGGAGCGGGTGCACGGCCCGCTCGAGGTGCGCTACGCCGAGCACGCCGACGCCTTGCTGGAGCGTCTGGCCGCCGAGCACCGCGGGCGCGAGACCGTCTGCCTCGTCTCCTCGGACTCGGCGATCCGCGGCACCTCGGGGCAGGAGGTACAGAAGCGCAGCTCGCGAACATTCATGCAGGACCTCGAGGAGCCCAGGCACGAGGACCCGGGCAGATCGCAGCTCGGAGATCGCGTGGACGAAGAGACGCGAAAACGCCTTGAGAAGCTCCGCCGAGGGCAAGGGTCCGGTTAAGTCCGAAAAACAGCAAGGTCTTGTAAACGTACTGGGACCTTGCTATCTTGACCCTCAACCTCAGGGTGAGGCGTCTAGCTCACCGTCCTCGAACGAGGGGGAGTCGTGCCCGCTCGGACAGCGCAGCAGACGGTCCAGTCACCGCAAAAGCTTCAGCGAGAGCTCGCCGATCTGCAGCTCGTGATGCGAGCCCGCAACGGCGATCAGAAGGCGCTCGACGAGCTGATCCGCCGCTACACCGGCTTCGTCCGGTTGAAGTCGAGCTCGTACTTCCTCGCGGGCGGCGACTCGGAGGACCTGATCCAGGAAGGGCTGATCGGCCTCTACAAGGCGGTGCGTGACTTCAGCCCGGAGCTCTCGTCCTTCCGCAGCTTCGCCGAGCTCTGCGTGACGCGGCAAATCATCACCGCGATCAAGACGGCGACGCGCTTCAAGCATTCGCCGCTGAACAGCTACGTCTCCTTCAGCCACACGCCGGCCGGCCAGGAGTCGGAGGGCGACTGCACGCTCGGCGACGCGCTGCCCGGGCCGTCGGTCGACGACCCGTCGGTGTGCGTGATCTCGACCGAGGAGCTGCAAAGCCTTGTCTTCACCCTCGGCAGCGGCCTCTCGAAGCTCGAGGCCGACGCACTGAAGCTCTACCTCGAGGGCGAGTCCTACGAGGACATGGCCGAGCGGCTCGGCTGCGACACGAAGACGATCGACAACGCGCTCCAGCGCGTGAAGCGAAAGGTGCTCGCACACCAGCAGTCGCGGCAAGTCCTGCAGTAGGCACTTGCGCTCGGCGATATCTTTCTGATATCAAGATATCCGTGGCGAGGCCGCGGAAGCAGACCGACGAGACAGCGCTTTTCGTCCGCATCCCTTCCGAGCATGCGGCGAAGCTGCACCGCGCCGCCGACGCGCTCGGGGCGCCCAAGCGCGAGCTGATCTCGCGCCTCGTCGACCAGTACGTCGACCCGGACAACCCGACCATGCTCAGCGCCCTCGGCGGGGCTCGGGCCGACTGGTCGGTCGGGCAGCACTCGTTCCGGCCCGCCGAGGAGCTCGAGATCCTCACGCCCGCACAGCTCGCGGGCTTGCTCCAGGTCGAGGAGGAAGTCGTCGTCGAGCTCGCCGAGCAACGCGAGCTGCCCGGTCGCAAGGTCGGAGAGGAGTGGCGGTTCTCGCGCGAGGCGATCCTCGCGTGGCTCGCCGAAGAGGAATGAGGATCGGCCGGCTCGAGCGAGCATGGGCGGCGGACGCGCTGCGACCGGCGGTCGGCTGGAAGGTCTGGCGCGTGGCCGACGGGCAGCTCGTGAGCGTGCTCTACGGGAATCCATGGCCGGTCGACGAGCCGATCCAGGCGAGCTGCTTCCGGCATGAGCACGAGGCGCCGGCCCGGTCCTGCGAGTGCGGGATCCACGCCGGCCGCGAGCTCGCCGCGTGGGAGCACTACCTCCACGTCGGCGTCGAATCGCGCGTCTTCGGGCGCGTGCTGCTCTGGGGTGCGACCGTCGAGGGCGTCCACGGCTGGCGCGCCGCCTGCGCGCGGCCGGTCGAGATCTTCGTGCCCTCGGCGGTCACCGAGCCGACCGA
>DATIOF010000012.1:0-20296 GCA_035473395.1 Gaiellaceae bacterium | reverse complement strand
GCGACGAGCGCCTCGGCCGGTGAGAGGTGAAGCTGCGTGCAGGCCAACGCGCAGACGAGCGGCAGGCTCTCGCAGAAGGCGCTCCCGGGGTTGAAGTCGGTCGCGAGCACGATCGCCGCGCCGGCGTCGGCGAGAGCGCGCGCGGGCGGCATCGGCCGGTCGAGGAAGAGCGCGCTGGCGGGCAGCAGCACGGCGGCGACGTCGCTGGCTGCAAGGGCGCGGACGCCGCTCTCGCCGGTCGCTTCGAGGTGGTCGATCGAACGTGCGCCGAGCTCGATCGCAAGCTCGACGGCTCCGAGCTCGTTGAACTGGTCGCCGTGCAGGCGCACGGCCAGGCCGGCCTCTCGGCAAGCAGCCAGGTAGCGGCGTGCTTGCTCGACGCTGAACGCGCCTTCCTCGACGAACACGTCCGCCGCAACGGCGAGCGCGGAGGCGCGCGGCAGAACGTCGGCGATCGCGAAGTCGAGATAGGCGTCGGCGTCGTCGAACTCGGGTGGCACCGCGTGCGCGCCGAGCCAGGTCGGGACGCCGCCGGCCGCGGCCACGGCCTCGAGCGAGGCGAGCTCGGTGTCGCGGTCGAGCCCGTAGCCGGACTTGCCCTCGAAGGTCGTCGTGCCCGCCCGGAGCATCCCGTCCGAGTGCCGGCGGACGGCGGCGGCGAGCTCTCCTTCACGGCCCTCGCGCGTGGCGCGCACCGTGGAGAGGATCCCGCCCCCAGCCGCGTGCAGCTCCTCGTAGCTCGCGCCACTGGCGCGCAGCGCGAACTCCTCGACGCGGTCGCCGAGAAAGGCCGGATGCGTGTGGCAGTCGACCAGGCCCGGGATCGCGCAGAGGCCGGAGCCGTCGAGCTCCTCCACCTCGGCGTCGAGGGCGAGGTCGCGCATCGCCCCTGCGGCGGCGACCGTGCCGCCCTCGCAGAGGACGAAGGCGTTCTCGACGATCTGGAGCTTGCGCAGGGCGGCCCCTCGCAGAGGCGCAGGCGCGTCCGGCGGCGCGGTGACGAGCTGCGCGAGGTCGCGAACGAGCAGACCGCTCATGGATGCGGCGGCAGCGGCACGCGGAGCCCGTGCTCCTCGGCCGCCGCGAGCGCTTCGCCGTAGCCCGCGTCGGCGTGCCGCAGGACGCCCGTGCCGGGATCGGCCGTCAGCACCCGCTCGAGGCGCTCGGCCATCTCGTCGCTGCCGTCGGCGACGACGACCATCCCCGCGTGAATCGAGTTGCCGATCCCGACGCCGCCGCCGTGATGGACGCTGACCCAGGTCGCACCGGCGGCAACGTTCAGCAGCGCGTTCAGGATCGGCCAGTCGGCGATCGCGTCGGAGCCGTCCCGCATCGATTCGGTCTCGCGGTAGGGCGAGGCGACCGACCCGGAGTCGAGATGGTCGCGGCCGATCACGACGGGAGCCTTGACCTCGCCGCTGCGGACGAGCTCGTTGATCGCCAGCCCCGCGCGGGCGCGGTCGCCGAAGCCGAGCCAGCAGATTCGCGCGGGCAGGCCCTGGAATGCCACCCGCTCGGGCGCAAGCGTCAGCCAGCGCTGGAGCGCGTCGTCCGCGGGGAAGAGCTCGAGCAGCATCCGGTCGATGGCGGCGATGTCGCCCGGATCGCCCGACAGCGCCGCCCAGCGGAACGGGCCTACGCCCCGGCAGAACAGCGGCCGGATGTAGGCCGGGACGAAGCCCGGGTAGGCGAAGGCGTCCTCGACGCCGGCCTCGAGCGCTTCGCCGCGCAGGTTGTTGCCGTAGTCGAAGACGTGGCTGCCCAGCCGGACGTACTCGAGCATTCCCTCGACGTGACGCGCAATGGACTCGCGCGCGCGACGCAGGTACTCGTCGGGGTCACTCGTGCGCAACGCCGCGGCCGCCTCGACGTCGAGGCCCGCCGGCACGTAGCCGGTGAGCGGGTCGTGCGCGGCCGTCTGGTCGGTGACGAGATCGAACGCCTCACCGCGCCGCGCCAGCTCAGGCACGACCTCGGCGGCGTTCCCGAGCAGGCCGACCGAGAGCGCACGTCCCTCGCTCGCCGCGGCCCGCACACGCTGGAGCGCGTCGTCGAGCGATTCGGACGCCTCGTCCAGGTATCGCGTCTCCAGCCTGCGTTGGATCCGCTCGGGGTCGACCTCGACGCAGAGGATGGACGCGCCCGCGAGCGTGGCCGCCAAGGGCTGCGCGCCGCCCATCCCGCCGAGGCCGGCCGTCAGGATCGTCTTCCCCGCCAGATCGGCCGAGCCGAAGTGCTGCTCGCCCGCGGCGACGAACGTCTGGTAGGTGCCCTGCAGGATTCCCTGGCTGCCGATGTAGATCCAGCTGCCCGCCGTCATCTGGCCGAACATCGTCAGGCCGAGCGCCTCGAGCCGGCGGAACTCGTCCCAGGTCGCCCAGCGCGGGACGAGCAGCGAGTTCGCGATCAGGACGCGAGGAGCCGCGGGGCTGGTGCGGAAGACGCCGACCGGCTTGCCGCTCTGGACGAGCAGCGTCTCGTCCTCGCCCAGCGTCAGCAAGGACCGGACGAGCCCGCGCAGCGCCTCGGGGTTCCGCGCCGCCTTGCCCGTGCCGCCGTAGACGACCAGCGCCCCGGGCCGCTCGGCGACCTCCGCGTCGAGGTTGTTCAGCAGCATCCGCAGCGGCGCTTCTGTCGACCACGAGCGCGCGTTCAGCTCCGTGCCGCGTGGCGCGCGGATCGCGGAGAGGTCGCCGCAGAGCGCCTCGACCGTGGCGTCGAGCGAGCGGGTCGCGCTCATAGGTCTCGCTCCTCCTGCCGCTGGCGCGCGCGCACCCGCCACCACGTGTAGCCGGTGGCGAGCAGGAACGCGGCGAGGCCCCCGGCGACCGACCTGAGCAGGCTGCTGCCGGTCACGTACGCGAAGATCACGACGAGCGAGCCGAGCACGCCGTACGCGAACGCGCTGTCGCGATAGGGCCGGGTCGACCTGCGCCGTCTCGGATTGACCCCGTTGCCGGCGCTCACGAGAGCTCGCCGACCTCGGCCTCGACCGCGTCGACGAGCGAGCCGTCGCGGATCGAGTCGGCCACCGCCTCGATGTCGACCGACAGCGAGCGGTCGTCGCGGACCCTCGGCGAGAGCGAGCGGACGTGCTCGCGCGCGGCGCCCACCCCCACGCCCGGCTGCAGCGGCGCGAGGAACTCGACGCCCTGCGCGCCGGCGAGCAGCTCGATCGCCAGCACGCGCTCGGCGTTCGCCAGCACCTGCCACGCCTTCAGCCCGGAGGCATTGCCCATCGAGACGTGATCCTCCTGGCCCGCGCTCGTGGGGATCGAGTCGACCGACGCGGGGTGCGCCAGCACCTTGTTCTCGCTGACCAGTGAGGCGGCGACGTACTGCGGGATCATGAAGCCCGAGTTCAGGCCGCCGTCGCCGGTCAGGAAGGCCGGCAGGCCCCCCGAGAGGTTCGGGTTGACGAGCCGCTCGACGCGCCGCTCGGCGATGTTCGCGAGCTCGGCGACCGCCATCGCCAGGGCGTCCAGCGCCAGCGCGAGCGGCTGTCCGTGGAAGTTGCCGTTCGAGACCAGCATCCCGTCGTCCACGAGCACGAGCGGGTTGTCGGTTGCCGCGTTCAGCTCGACGGCGACGGTCTGGCGCACGTAATCGAGCAGGTCGCGCGACGCCCCGTGCACCTGCGGCGCGCACCGAAGCGAATAAGCGTCTTGCACCTGGTCGCACCAGCGATGCGACTCGTTGATCGCCGAGTCCTCGAGCAGGCGCAGGACGTTGGCCGCCGAGTCGGACTGGCCCTGGAGCGGGCGCAGCGCCTGGATCTGGGGCAGGAAGCTCGTCCGCGATCCCTGCAGCGCCTCGAGCGAGAGCGCGCAGGCGATGTCGGCGGTCTTGGCCAGGCGGTCGGCGCGGGTCATGCCGAGCGCGCCGAAGGCGGCCATGAACTGCGTGCCGTTCACGAGCGAGAGTCCCTCCTTCGCCTGCAACCGGACGGGCTCGAGGCCGGCTTGCTCGAGTGCGACGCCTCCCGGCAGCCGCCGCTCCTCGAAGGTGGCCTCGCCTTCCCCGATCAGCGGCAGCGCGAGGTGTGCGAGCGGGGCGAGGTCGCCGCTTGCGCCGACAGAGCCGCGGCTCGGCACATGCGGCAGCACACCGCGGTTAAGGCACTCGACGAGCAGCTCGACCGTCACCGGGCGCGCGCCCGAGTAGCCCTTCGCCAGGGCGTTCGCGCGCAGGAGCATCGCCGCTCGAACGATCTCGTCCGGGTACGGCTCGCCGACCCCGCAGGCGTGGCTGCGTAGGAGGCGGAGCTGGAGCTCCTCGGTCAGCTCTTCGGGGATCGAGCGCGAGACGAAGCGTCCGAAGCCGGTGTTGACGCCGTAGGTGTGCTCCTGCCGGCCGTGCGCAACCTGCTCGACAAGCTCGCGGGCGGCGCCCATGCGCTCGCGTGCGGAGTCCGCGAGTGCGACCGGCCGGGCGTGGACGGCGACCTCCCAGACGTCGGCGAGCGCGAGATCGTCGCCCGTCAGCGCCCTGCTCTCGATCATGCGGCGAGTCTATCCCGCACCCCGGGGCGCCTTTCGGCGGCTGTTCCCGGGACTACGGTTCGCCCGGCCTCCTCCCCGAGGCGAGCGTATCGCGCCTCGGCGCACGTGTCTGTCACGGGACCGTGACGAAACTGTGGCGGCGCGGGAAGCGCGCTCAGTCGTCGAGCAGGCGCAGCTCGAGCACGCGCGAGGCATCGAAGCCGTCGATCCGCAGCGCCGCGCCCGCGGCGGCGGCCGCTGCGCCCGCCGGCATCAGGCCCACGAGCTCGGAGCCGACGACCTCGGCGCCCCGCGCCGCGGCCTCTTGCTCCACCCGCGCGACGAGCTCGTGCAGCTCGGCCGCCTCCCAGTCCTCCACGTTCATGCTCACCTGGACGAGCCCCGCGCGCGGCAGCTCCAGGCCGAGGGCGCGCACTCCCGGGAAGCCCCCGCCGGTCTCGCGCACGAGCGCGGCGATCTCCCGCGCCGCCTCCAGCGTCCCGCACAGGTTGACGTTGAACGCGATCAGCGGACGGCGCACCCCGATGAGCACACCGCCGGCCGACTCCGACAGCCGCGCCGGCCCGTGCTCCGGCGCGAGCTCCCCTGCGTCGATCCGACGCTGCAGCTCTTCCGGGCCGCCGCTGCGGAAGAAGGCCGGCCCGCGCCCGCCGCCGAGCGCTCCGTAGAGGAAGACCGAGAGGCCGAGCTCCGACCCGACCCGACCCGCGAGCCGCTCCGCCGCCTCGCGCGCGCGCTCCTCGTCCTCATCTGCCAAGGGCACGATGGGCACGACGTCCGCAGCTCCGATCCGCGGATGAGCCCCGTCGTGCTTGCGCAGGTCGATCAGCTCGGCCGCGCGGGCGATGCCCGCCAACAGCGACTCGACGAGCTCGTCGCCGGAGCCGACCAGCGTGAAGACCGAGCGGTTGTGGTCCTCGTCGGCGTGCACGTCGAGCAGCCGCGCGCCGCCCGAGCGAAGCGCCGCAGCGAGCGCGTCGATCGTTGTCCGGTCACGCCCCTCGGAGAAGTTCGGGACGGACTCGAGGGGCCGCGGCACGCGCGTAGTCTAGGAAGCGTGAAGGCGTACTACGACCGGCGGGCGCCCGAGTACGACGAGTGGTACCGCGGTGCCGGCCGCTTCGCCGAGCGCGACCGGCCCGGCTGGGAGCAGGAGGTCGAGGCACTCGGCCTCGCGCTCGCAGCGCTGCCGGCCGCCCACACGCTCGACGTCGCCTGCGGAACCGGCTTCCTCACGCGCCACCTGCCGGGTGAGGTGGTCGGCCTCGACCAGAGCGAGGCGATGCTCGAGGAGGCCCGCCGGCAGGCCCCGAATGCGACCTACGTCCAGGGTGACGCGCTGTCGCTCCCGTTCGAGGAGGGCGCTTTCGAGCGCGTCTTCACCGCGCACTTCTACGGCCACCTCGAGCAGGATGACCGGGAGCGCTTCCTCGCCGAGGCGCGCCGGTTGGCGCCGGAGCTCGTGGTCGTCGACTCCGCCCTGCGCGAGGACGTCGAAGCCGAGGAACGGCAGGAGCGGATCCTGAACGACGGCTCGCGCTGGGAGGTCTACAAGCGCTACTTCGAGCCCGACACGCTGGCCCGCGAGCTCGGCGGTGGCGAGTCCGTCTTCGCGGGTCGCTGGTTCGTCGCCGTTCGCTCTTGACGCGCCGCCGGACGCGCTACCGCTCGATCGTCTCGCTGCAACGCGACAACTGGGTGTGCCGTGCCTGCGCCGAGGCCGGCTTCCCGCTCGAGTCGCTTCCCATCGTCCAGCCGTACAAGGGCCAGCACGCCTACATGTTCGGACAGGCGCCGGGTGTGGTCGAGGGCCAGGAGCGCCGCCCCTGGCGAGGCGATGCCGGCCGGAAGCTGCGCCGCTGGCTCGGGCTCGACGAGGACGAGTTCTACGCGACCTTCTACTGCGCGTCGGTCACGCGCTGTTATCCCGGCAAGGATCCGAAGCGCGGCGACCGGACGCCGACCCGGCAGGAGCAGGAGCTCTGCGCCCTTTGGCGAGAGTGGGAGATTCGCCTCATCCAGCCGAAGCTGATCGTTCCGGTGGGCAAGCTCGCGATCAAGCGACTGCTCGACGTCGACGATCTCGGGTGCATCGGAGACTCCTTTCCGTGCCGTGGCGCCGTCGCCGTTCCCTTGCCGCACCCGTCCGGGGCAAGCGCGTGGCCGAACGACCCCGCCAACCGGAAGCGAATCGACGCTGCGGTGCGGCTCATCCACCAGGAGCTCGCCAAGATCGGTCGCAACCCGGTGGATCGCTAGATTTCGAGGGTGCAGGAGGTCCCTCGCTATCGGCAGACGTTCGCCCGGCTACTCGGGTTCCTGCGTCCGTACAAGCTCTCGCTGACCGTCTCGATTCTGCTGGCCGTCCTCTCGCAAGGGGCGGCGATCGCACTGATCTGGCTGACCGGCGCCGTGATCGACAAGGCGCTCGCCACGCACGATCGCCAGATGCTGTGGATCCTGGTCGGCGCCGTCCTCGCGGTCGGGTTCGCGCGTGCGGCGCTGATGGCCGGACGTCGACTGATCTCCGGCCGCCAGGCCCTGGCGGTCGAGATGGACATGCGGTACGGCCTCTACTCGCACCTGGTGCGCCTCTCGTTCGGCTTCTACGACCGCCACCAGACCGGGCAGCTGATGTCACGCGCGACCGTCGACCTGCAGGGCGTCCGCTTCTTCCTCGGCTACGGCCTCATCTTCTTCTTCCAGAACGCGATCACCGTGATCTCGGTGACCGTCGTGCTGCTCGTCTTCAACTGGAAGCTCGCGCTGATCGCGCTGGCGATCACGCCGGTGCTCGTGGTGGTGGCCTACCGCTACAGCCACGTGACGCATCCGACGCTGCGGGAGGTCCAGCAGAAGCTCGCGGACGTGGCCACGGTGGCCGAGGAGAACATCGTCGGCGTCCACGTGGTGAAGTCGTTCGCGCAGGAGCCGCAGGAGTCGGCCAAGTTCCACGCGCGCTCGGAGGCCGTCTTCCAGCAGACGGTCAAGGCGAACCGCCAGCGCGCGCTCTACGTGCCGTTCATCTCCTGGGTGCCGCTACTCGCCCAGAGCGCGGTGCTACTGGTGGGCGCGCGGATGGTGACGAGCGGCGAGCTCACTGTGGGCGCGTTCGTCGCCTTCAACCTCTATCTCGGCATGCTCGTGGTGCCGTTGCGCTCGCTCGGGATGTGGATCGGGCAGGCGCAGCGGGCGACCGCCTCCGGCGAGCGGATCTTCCAGGTGATGGACGAGCCGGAGGAGATTGCGGAGCGGCCCGATGCCGTCGAGCTACCGCCGGGCGACGGCGACCTGCGCTTCGAGGACGTGCGGTTCGAGTACCTCCCGGGGCGGGCGGTGCTGGACGGAGTGACGCTCGACGTTCCCGCCGGCCGCACGATCGCGCTGATCGGTCAGACGGGCTCGGGCAAGACCACTCTGACGTCGCTGGTGCCGCGCTTCTACGACACGACCGGCGGACACGTGCTGGTCGACGGCATCGACGTCCGCGACGTGAAGCTGACGTCGCTCCGACGCGCGATCGGCGTGATCTCGCAGGATCCGTTCCTGTTCTCCGCGAGCGTCCGCGAGAACATCACCTTCGGCGCGCCGGACCTCGACGACGAGGCGGTCGAGGCGATCGCACGGGTCGCCCAGGCCCACGAGTTCGTCGCCGAGTTGCCCGAGGGCTACGACACGATCATCGGCGAGCGCGGGATCACGCTCTCAGGCGGCCAGCGCCAGCGTCTGGCGATCGCGCGGGCGCTCGCCGTCGACCCTCGGATCCTGATCCTGGACGACGCAACCGCTTCCGTGGATGCGACGACCGAGGCGCGGATTCGCGTCGGGCTGCGCGAGGTGATGCGCGACCGGACGACGCTGATCATCGCCCATCGCCTCTCGACGATCGCGCTCGCGGACGAGATCGTCGTCCTCGACGAAGGCCGGATCGCCGCCCGCGGAACGCACGACGAGCTGCTCGGGACGAGCCCGGTCTACCGCGACATCTACGAGCACGGCCTGCTCGAGCGGCAGTTCGCCGACGCGGTCGAGGCGCGCGCCGGCGACGCGCTGGAGGCCGCGTCGTGAGCAGCGCCCTAGCCCCAGCGGTGTGGACGAATCGCGACGCATTCGGCCCGGACCCGTCACAGACACGTGCGCACTTCCCGAGTATCGTCACCAACGAGGGTGGCGGGTTCAGCCCCACCCTGGAATTGGGTGGGGGTGCGAGACGATGAGGGTCTGGCAGCCCGGCAGTCACCTGATGCACCAGCGCGGGGCCGCCGTCGACGACTGGTCCTGGCGTCGCACGCGCCGGCGGCTCGGGATGCTCGTCCGCTTCACGCGCCCCTACCGGACGCGGACGCTGTTCTCGATCGGCTCGCTGCTGCTCGCGACGGCCTTTGCGCTCGCGCCCCCGCTGCTCTCCAAGTACGCGGTCGACGACGGGATTCGCCAGCACGATCTGGGCAAGCTCTGGTGGATCGTCGGCGCCTTCTTGCTCTTCGGCCTGCTCAGCTGGGGCATGAGCTACGTCCAGACCTACCTGACCGGCTGGGTGGGCGAGCGGATCCTGGCCGATCTGCGCAACAGCCTCTTCGACCACCTGCAGGACCTCTCGCTCGGCTTCTACGAACGCAACCGCGCCGGCGTGATCATCAGCCGCCTGACGAACGATGTCGAGGCGATCGACCAGCTCGTCACCGACGGGGTCACCAGCCTCGTCCAGAACTCGCTCACGCTCCTCGGCACCGCGATTCTGCTCTTCATCCTCGACTGGCGTTTGGCACTCGCCACGCTGATCGTGATCCCGTTCATGAGCGCCGCGACCGTGATCTTCCGGAAGCGCTCCGCGCGTGCCTACGCGTCCGTGCGCGAGCGGCTCGGCCTCGTCACCGCCACCCTCGCCGAGGACATCGCGGGGATGCGGATCGTCCAGGCGTTCACGCGCGAGCGGGCGAACATGCGGAACTTCCGCGAGGTGACCGAGCGCTATCGAGAGGCGAACATGGAGACAGTCGTCCTGAACGGCCTCTACTTCCCGTTCGTCGACCTGCTCTCGACCGTCGCGCTCGCCGTCGTGCTCGGCTACGGGGGCAGCCTCTACTTCCAGGGCGCGGTCACGCTCGGAACGCTGTTCGCGTTCATGCTCTACGTGCAGAACTTCTTCGACCCGGTGCAGCAGCTCTCGCAGCTGTACGGCACCTTCCTTTCGGCTACGGCCGCGCTCGACAAGATCGTGGACGTGCTCGACCAGGAACCAGAGGTGGTCGACCTGCCCGGGACGCTCGAGCTGCCGCCCGTCGAGGGCAACGTCGCCTTCGAGGGCGTTCGCTTCGGCTACGGCGAGGGTCCCGAGGTGTTGCATGGGCTCGACCTCGAGGTGCCGGCCGGAACGACGGTCGCGCTCGTCGGCCACACCGGCGCAGGGAAGTCCACGATCGCCAAGTTGCTCGCCCGTTTCTACGATCCGCGCGAGGGCCGGATCACGATCGACGGGCACGACCTGCGCGAGGTGACGCAGCCGTCGCTGCGTCGACAGCTCGGGATCGTGCCGCAGGAGGGCTTCCTCTTCGCCGGCACCGTGCGCGACAACATCGCGTTCGGCCGGCCCGACGCCTCAGCCGAAGACGTCGTGAGAGCGGCCGAGACGATTGGCGCCAACGACTTCATCCTCCGGCTCGAGGACGGCTACGAGACCGACCTGCAGGAGCGCGGTAGCCGTCTCTCGCTCGGACAGCGCCAGCTCGTCGCGCTCGCCCGGGCGTTGTTGGCCGACCCGCGGATCCTGATCCTCGACGAGGCGACCTCGTCGGTGGACATCGGGACCGAGCGCAAGATCGAACGGGCGTTGCGCACGCTGCTCGCGGGCCGCACCGCGTTCGTGATCGCGCACCGGCTTTCGACGATCCGCGACGCCGACCTGATCGTCGTGCTCGAGCACGGCAAGGTCGTCGAGCAGGGCACGCACGACGAGCTGATGCGCGTGGGCGGTCTCTACACGTCGCTCTACGGCGACTGGGCTGCCGACGCCGCCTGAGCCAACTTCGTGACGTAAGCGTCAAGTCCCTGAAACGAGGGATCGGAGCGCCTCTCCTGGCGCCCGATCCTCGGGTCGGTGACCCGCGCTCGCATCGCCCTGCTCGCGGGGGTCTCGGCCCTCGCCGCTGCGGTCCTCGTGCCCGCTGCGCTCGCCTGCCCCAAGGGCTACTCCTACGCCGGCCTCTACAGCCCCACCAAGGCCTCCGGGATCGCGGCCTCGATCAGCATGCTCGACACTCCGGCCGTCGTCGGCGGCACGAGCCACGTTGCCGGCTGGGTCGGCGTCGGCGGCCCGGGCCTCGGGCCCCACGGCGAGGACGAGTGGCTGCAGGTCGGGCTCGCGACCTTCGGCGACTCGAACGAGGGCCGCCTGTACTACGAGCTGGCGCGGCCCGGTCACGCGCCCGAGTACGTCGAGCTGGCGAGCGGGATCGTGCCCGGCGTGAAGGTCCGCGTCGCGGTGCTCGAGCTGCAGTTCGCCCGAGACGCCTGGATCGTCGTCTCGCCGGCCGGGATCTCGGGCCCGTTCTACCTGCCGCGCAGCCACCGGGCCTGGGAGCCGGTCGCCACGGCCGAGAGCTACGCCGAGACGACCACGTGCAACAGCTACGCCTACCGCTTCGGCGGCCTCCAGCTCGCCCGCACGGATGGCACCTGGCGCACGATGCGCCGGGCCGAGACGTTGCAGGACCCGGGCTGGCGCCTGCGCCGCCACGGCTCCTCCGCATTCAGTGCAACCGGCGTCTGAGCGGGGCTACACTTCCGTCGCCGCAACGACCCGTTGCGGGGTCGTCTAATGGTAGGACGCTCGGCTCTGGACCGAGTAGTCTAGGTTCGAATCCTAGCCCCGCAGCCTCCGAGAACCCGCTGCTAACCGGCGGGTTTTCTCGTCTTTCGAGCACACTTAGCCGGAGCGGTCGCTCGTCGCTACACTAGGCCTCCGCCGCGGCGCATTCGTCTAGTGGCCTAGGACACCGCCCTCTCACGGCGGCGGCACGGGTTCGAATCCCGTATGCGCCTCCTCCAGAGCCTCACGCCCGCCCTGCCGACGCAGTGGGCGTGCGGCTGACCTCCTGAACCGGAAGTAGGGTCGCACGAGTTGGCCGACTGGCTCGAGATCCTGCTCCTCGCGGTCGCCTCGGCGTTCTGGCCGACGCTCATCCTCGTCGTCGTGGTCGCACTGCGCTTGGAGCACCCGACTCGGATCCTCGCGTTCTTCGTGGCGGCTGGCCTGCTGACGACGATCACGATCGGAGCCGCGATCGTCCACGGGCTCGAGGGCACGAGCGTGGGATCGGGCTCGAGCCACTCGTTCAACGCGGGCGTCTACCTCGCCGCCGGCGCGCTGTCACTGCTCGCGGCTGCAGCGTTGCACCGGAGCAGCCGCCGCCCGCGTGAGCCGAAAGCACCGTCCGGCAAACCGTCTCTGGCGGAGCGCTCGGTCGAGCACGGCGCCGCAGTCGCGTTCGGCGCGGGGATCGTCCTGAACCTCTTCCCCGGCACGTTCCCGTTCGTCGCGATGGTCGACATCGCGCAGCTCGACAGGAGCGCCGGCGCCAAGTTCGCGGCGGTCGTCCTGTTCTACCTCGTGATGTTCGCCTTCGCCGAGGTCCCGATCGTCGCGTACCTGTTCGCGCCCGAGCGGACGATTGCCGCCATGACCCGTTTCAACGCCTGGCTCACGCGCAACGGACGCGTCGCAGCGGCGATCGCGCTCGCGGTGGTCGGCGCCTACCTGACCGCTCGGGGCTTCGTCCGGCTGCTGAACTAGCTGGCGCCGAGCTCAGTCCGCAGCGGGCCGGTGTCGAGCGGCTCGAAGCCGATGCGGCCGGCGATCTCCTCGCTCGAGGGCCTGGTTCCCTCTCGGAACAGCTCGCGCAGACGGTCGCCCGTCTCCTTGCTCGCCCACCATTCGTCGCCGACCTCGCGCTCGAGGTGCGTGCGCAGCTGGGCGGCGCGGATCCACGCCCGCAGGTAGTCGGCCGAGTAGAAGCCGGCGTCCATGTCGGACAGGTAGCCCTCGCGCCGGTACTCGAAGCCGGTCGCCGAGGTGAGCCGCTCGGCGTACCCCGCGTCGGTGCCGCCGTCGTCGACGAAGCGGCTCCAGAAGTCGAGCTCGTACTGCAGCTTCGCGGCGTAGCGGCGGAACAGCAGCGCCTCCATGAAGACCGTCGCCTCCGCATTCTGCTCGGCCTCCTCGTCGGAGAGGTCGAAGTAGCGCGCGTGCCAGCCGGGCTGCCGCGAGATCGCCTCGACGATGTACGAGTAGATCTCCGTCAGCGCGTGGTCGCGCGAGATGTTGCGGAAGGTGTACGGCAACGAGGGGTCGCACCCCGCGTAGTGCAGCGCGTGGCCGGCCTCGTGCAGGAACGCCTGGTAGTCGTGCAGCCCGCCTTGCGCCCGCGTGATCAGGTGGACGATCTTCGGCGGGTCGGCCGGAATCACGCACGCTCGCGGTGACTTCTGCGGCCGGTCGTCGAGGTCGAGCTTGATGTTCGGCTCGTTCTCGAGATCGAAGCCGAGACGCTCGAGCGTGTCCATGCAGACCGGCACGGCCTGCTCCTTGGTGTAGATCGCCTCGAGCGGCGAGAGGCGGCGCAGGTAGGCGATGTGCGACGAGCTCGGCACCTGCTCGCGCTCCGGGCCGAGGAGGCGCTCGAGCCAGCGGTCCTTCAGCCGGCCGTACACCTCCGTGACCGCCTCGTTCGCGGCGGCCAGGGCGGCCTCGAGCCCGCGGAGCGAGATGCCCTTCTCCTCCTCGTTCCGCTCGACGGCGTCGTCGATCCCGCTCACGTCTGCCTCGAGCCCCTCGCCCGCGCGCAAGACGTCGAGCCGCTCGTCGTTGAAGCCGGCAGAGACGTCGTTCGCGAGCCGCCCGAGCTCGTCGCGGTCGCCGTAGTCGGCGAGCACCGCAAGCTGGGCCTGCGCCGTGCGCAGCGGAAGCTGCTCGCCCTTGAACTCGACGCGCGCGGCCAGGATCGCGTTCTCGAGCGCGTCCTCCCGCTCGGCCAGCTCGCCCGAGATCAGGCCGGCCTCGCAGGTCTTGCGCAGCCGGTAGAGACGTTCCCGGTCGTCATCCTCGCCGGCGTCGGACTCGGCGTCGCGGAGCGCGGCGAGCTGGTCGCGCGTGAACAGCTCGGCGTAGCGCGCGACGATCTCGGCGCGCTCGGAGACCTCCTTCTCGCCGACGCGAACCGCGCGACCCTCCTCGGCTCGCTCGAACAGGTAGCGCTGGAGGCGCGACTCGTATTCGGACGCGCTGAGGACGGCGGGCGTGACGCTCATCGGGGCGTGAATCTACCTGCGCGGCGCGAGCGCGCGAACGACATCGAGCAGCTGCTCGAGCCGGAAGGGCTTCGGGACGACGCCGTCGGCCTCCGCCATCGTGATCGAGTCGAGTGTCGCGCTGCCCGTGAAGAGGACGACCGCGGCAGCGTGCTCGCGCGCCCGCAGCGACCGCATCAGCGCGAGCCCGTCGTCGGCGCCGATGTGGACGTCGAGCAGGAAGAGATCGACCGCGTCCGCGGCCACCACCTCCTCAGCGGCAGCGACGGTCGGGGCCTCGAGCACGTTGTAGCCCTCGAGCTCGAGATTGACCCGGCAGAGGAGCCGCAGCGACGCATCGTCGTCGACGATCAGAATCGTCGGGCTCGAGCGCTGGTGGGCGATTGCGGTCACGCCCGTAACCGTTTACCCGCTTCGCCCGTTTTATCACTCAGAAATGGTAAGACCTGCGGACGGGCTTCCCCAGCCGACACCGATCTTCAGACGAAGGGCGTGGTTCCAGTTTCAGCGCGCGCTGGATCCGCTCGCGTCGCCTCGCCCGCTGCCCGCGAGGCGGTCGAGGGATTCGTCCCGACCGAGGAGCTCCAGGCTCTCGAACAGGCCCGGCGACACCTTGCTGCCGGTGACCGCCAGGCGAATCGGCTGGAACGCGTCGCGCGGCTTGAGCTGAAGCCGCTCGGCCAGCCCGCGTAGGGCCGCCTCGATCTCGCCTGCCTCGAACGGCTCGACCTGCGCCAGCGCTTCGGCCGCCGCGGGTAGCACCTCCCCGTCCACCGCCTCCGCGGGCTCGACGCGTGCGAAGAAGAAGCCGGCGAACGCCGGGAACTCGTCGAGCTTGGCGATCTTCTCCTGGACGAGCGGCGCGACCCGACGCACGAGCGCCTCGTCCCAGTCGTAGCCCTGCTCGCGCAGGTAGGTGAGCAGGACGCCGGCGTAGGTCTCGGGCTCGAGCGCCCGCAGGTAGACCCCGTTCATCCAGTCGAGCTTCGCGTAGTCGAAGACCGCAGGGCTCGGGACGACGCGCTCGAGCGTGAAGCGCTCGACGAGCTCGTCGGCCGACATGATCGTCGTCTTGTCGTCGTAGCTCCAGCCGAGCAGGGCGAGGAAGTTGACGAGCGCCGGCGCGTAGTAGCCCTGCGCGCGGAACTCGTCCACGGTCACCGAGCCGTGCCGCTTTGAGAGGGCGCGCCCGTCGGCGCCGAGCACGTGCGAGACGTGCGCGTAGACCGGGAGCTCGGCGTCGATCGCGCGGATCAGGTTGATCTGCTTCGGGGTGTTCGAGATGTGGTCCTCGCCGCGGATCACGTGCGTGATCCCGTCCCAGACGTCTTCGAGCGGCGAGGCGAAGTTGTAGGTCGGACGGCCGTCGGAGCGGACGATCACAAGGTCGTCGAGCTTCTCGTTCGGCACCTCGACGCGGCCGCGGACGACGTCATCCCAGGCGGTGGCGCCCTCGTCGGGCATGCGGAAGCGGATCGCGCCTTCGTCCTCGTAAGCCTTGCCCTCCGCCACCAGACGCTGCGCGACCTCGAGGCAGTCGGCCTGCCGGTCGAGCTGGAAGGTCACCTCGCCGTCCCACTGCAGGCCGAGCCAGCGCAGCGACTCCTGGATCTGCTCGGTCGCCTCGGCGACCTCGCGGCCGGTGTCGGTGTTCTCGATCCGCAGCCGGAACTCGCCGCCCTCGTGGCGCGCGAAGAGCCAGTTGAACAGCGCCGTGCGGACGTTCCCGATGTGCAGGAAGCCGGTCGGGCTCGGGGCCATGCGGACGCGAACGCTCACCCGGTTAGCGTACTGCCGTGGCCGAGCGGGTCTTCACGCAGCGCGAGCTGAACCGCGCGACCCTCGCCCGGCAGCTGCTGCTGAAGCGCGCGCGGCTGAGCGTCGTCCCGGCACTCGAGCGCGTCGCCGGGCTGCAGTCGCAGCTCGCAGCGACCGCTTACGTCGGCCTCTGGGCTCGCCTGGAAGGTTTCCGGCCGCTGGCCCTCGACCGGGCGCTCGTGAGCGGCCGAGCCGTCCGCGGCCTGCTGATGCGCGGCACCGTGCACACGGTCGCCGCTTCCGACTTCGCCTCCTTCGGCGCGGCGATCGCGGGTGATCGGCCGAGCTGGGTGACGCCGGAGCTGGAGGCGATCGCCGAGCGGGTCGCCGAGCCGTTGCGCGCGTTTTGCTCGGAGCCGAGGACGCGCGCGGAGGTGATGGACTGGCTCGACCGCGAGCACGGCGTGCCGAACGACGGCAGCAACGGGATCTGGTACGCAATCCGGCTCAGAGCTCGCATCGCGCACTCGGCGGAGGCCAGCCGCTGGCGCGCCCCGATCCACAATCCGACCTTCGTCGCCCTGGAGCACGACGAGGAGGACGGCGAGCTCGCGCGCGCGGAGCTCGTGCGTCGCTACCTCGCCGCGTTCGGCCCCGCGACGCGCGCCGAGATCGCCGGCTGGTCGGGGCTGAAGGTCGGCCGCTTCGCGCACCTGCTCGACGGGCTGCGCACGTTCCGCGACGACCGCGGCCGCGAGCTGCTCGACCTGCCGCGCGCCCCGCGGCCCGACGCCGACACGCCCGCGCCGGTGCGGCTGCTGCCGAAGTTCGACAACGTCCTGCTCGACCGCCAGCGCGTCCTCCCCGACGAGTACCGCACGCTCGTGGTGCGCAAGAACGCCGACGTCCAGCCGACCTTCACGGTCGACGGCTACGTGGCCGGTGTCTGGCGCACCGCGAAGAACCGCGTCGTGACCGAGCCGTTCGCGCCGCTCCCACGCGAGGCCCGGCGCGAGCTCGAGGACGAGCGCGCCCGTTTCGAAGCGTGGCTCGGGTAGCGTCGGCGACGTGCTTCTCGGCGGCCACTGCTCGGGCGGAATCAAGAAGGCGCTCGACAACGCGCACTCGTTCGGGATGGACGCGGTGCAGCTGTTCGTCCAGAGCCCGCGCGCGTGGCGCTTCCCCGACCACGACCCGGCTGATCTCGAGGCGTTCCGCACGCGGCGCGAGGAACTCGGGGCGGTCACCGTCCACGCGATCTACCTGATCAACCTCGCCAGCCCGAAGGACGACTTCTACGAGAAGAGCGCCGCCACGCTGAGCTCGACGGTGGACACGGCCTGCGCGATCGGGGCCGACGCCGTCGTCTTCCACGTTGGCTCGCACCTCGGCTCGGGCTTCGAAGCCGGCCTCGAGCGCGTCGTGCCCGCGCTCCGCCAGGCGCTCGAGCGCTGCAACGACACGACCTGGCTCTGCATGGAGAACACCGCGGGTTCCGGCGACACGGTCGGCCGCTCGCTGGAGGAGCTGGCCGCGATCTTCGACGCGCTCGACCGTCACCCGCGGCTCGGCGTCTGCCTCGATTCGTGTCACCTCTTCGCCTCGGGCTACGACATCACGAAGCCCGCGGAGCTCGACGACCTGGTCGACCGGCTCGACCAGGAGATCGGGCTCGACCGCCTGCGCTGCCTGCACGTGAACGACTCCAAGACGCCGCTCGGCTCGAACGTCGACCGCCACGACAACATCGGCGACGGGCTGATCGGCGACAAGCTGGCGGTCTTCCTCGGCCACCCGAAGCTGCAAGGACTGCCGGCGCTACTCGAAGTACCAGGCGACGGGCACGGGCCGGACTTGACGCAGATGACGAAGCTGCGGGCGCTCTACGAGAAGGCTAGGAAGCGAGCCGCGCGAAAATCTTGAAGCTGGGCTCGCCGACCGGCAGCTCGTGGAACTCGGGGTTGACGCAGCCCCGCTCGTCCTCTCGGCTCTCGTAGCAGCCCTCGACCTCGACCCGGCAGATCGGCAGCGACGGCGAGGTCGCGCGGACGGCGCCGAAGCCGCCACGCGCTTCCGCCGCGCTGAGCAGGTCGAAGTCGATCTCGACCGCGAAGACCTTCATCAGGCAGCCCATGTAGGTGTGGCCGAACTCTTCGTAGGAGTAGGAGAACGGGCAGCCGCGCTCGACGCACGCGCCGGGGTACACGACCTTGTCGCAGTGGACTTCGCAGCGGCGGCATTCGAGCTCGTCCTGAGGTCGGAGCGGAAGCTCGGTCGGCTGGGCGGCCGCCTGCTCGCGTGTCTCCATATCTGGATTGTGGGCGCAGAGGACCGCGCTCCGCAAGACTTGACAACCGATGGGTTAGGGGCTAGGTCGCGAGGCGGCGCGCGATGTTGAGCACGTCCAGCTGCGTGAATGCCTGGTAGTCGGGCTCCGCGCCGTCGGGGTGCTCGTCGGCCCGGAACCAGAGCGCCTGCACGGTCGTCATCCCGAGCTCGGCGGCGCCGCGAATGTCCTCGAACAGTCGGTCGCCGACGAAGATCGCCTGCTCGGGCTCGACCTCGAGCGCCTGCAGCGCGCGCTCGAAGATCGCCGGGTGCGGCTTGCGCAGCCCGACCTCCGAGGAGAAGACGCTGAAGTCGAGCCGGTCGGCAAGACCCATCTGCTCGAGATCGCGGTGCAGCAGCCAGCCCGGGTCGAACGCGTTCGACACGAGCCCGAGCTTGAGCCCGAGCTCGCGCAGCGCCTCCAGCAGCGGGTGCGTGTGGGCGGCGAGCACGCGGGCCGGGTCCCAGGCCCGGTGCTCGGCCTCGAGGAAGCGGCCGAGCTGCTCCTCGCCTGCCTCGATCTCGAAGTCCCGCAGGAGCCGAAGCACGAGCTGCGGGTACTCGATCTCCTCGATCGTCCCCGGCGCCCAGAACAGCGGCTCGTACTCCTCGCGGAAGTGCTCGGTCAGCTCCGGCCGCTCGTCCTGACCGATCGCCGCGAGCCCCGCCCGGTGTCCGGCCGCGACCAGCTCGGGCGAGTAGACGAACTGCATCAGCGTGTCGCCCCAGTCGAAGAGAACTGCCTCCATCGGGCGCTAGGCTAGACGCCGTGGGCCGCAAGCTCCTCTGGGCGTCGCTGGTGCTGGCCCCGCTCACGCTTCTCCTGCGCTTCGTCTTCCACGCCGGCGACACGATGCTGTTCGTCGCGGCCGCGGCGTCGCTCGTGCCGCTCGCCTGGCTGATCGGCGAGGCCACCGAGCACGCGGGCGAGCACACCGGTCCCGGGATCGGCGGCTTCCTGAACGCGAGCTTCGGCAACGCGCCGGAGCTGATCATCGCCCTCTTCGCCGTCAACGCTTCGCTGCCCGACGTCGTGCGCGGCTCGCTCGCCGGAAGCGTCGTCTCGAACATCCTGCTCGTGCTCGGCGTAGCGCTGATCTTCGGCGGCCAGAGTGGTCACGGACGGCCGCTCGATCGCTTCTCGCTGCTGCTCCAGCTCGGGCTCGTGCTCGTCGCGACCACGCTCTTCTTGGTGCCCTCGGTTCCCGGCTGGACCGGCAACCCGGAGCGCCACAACCTGGCGGTGCTGTCGATCCCGGTCGCGATCGTGCTGCTCGTCCTCTACGGCGCCGTCACGAGGCGCTCGCTGCAACGGCACAAGCGACTGCACGAGGAGAGCGGCGACGAAGCCGCCGAGGGCGGCTGGACGCTGCCGGTCTCGCTGGTCGTGCTCGGCGCCGCGACGGTCGTGACGGCGCTGATCAGCGAGACGCTGGTCCACTCGCTCCACGCGTTCGCGAAGGCGGCCGGCCTGTCGCAGTTCTTCATCGCCGCGGTGATCGTGGCGATCGTCGGCAACGCGGCCGAGCACGGCGGCGCGATCGTGATCGCCTCGCGCGGGAAGCTGCGGCTGGCGACCGAGATCGCCGTCTCTTCCAGCGCGCAGGTCGCGCTGCTGGTGACGCCGGCGGTGGCGCTGCTCTCGTGGCTGGTGCGGCCGGCGCTGCCGCTCACGTTCCGTCCGGTCGAGCTCGCGGCGATGGGCGGCGCGGCCGCGCTCGTGGCCTTGCTGGTCGCCGACGGACGGGGCCGGCGCTGGGAGGGCTTCCTGCTCGTCGCCGTCTACGCCGGAGTCGCGTTCGGCTTCTACGTCGCCGGCGACCGCTAGCTCGACGGCCCGAACACTTCGGGCGTGCGCGTGAACGGGTAGGTCGCCCAGTAGAGCTTCACGACCTCGCCGTGCTCGTCACGCGCGACTCGCAGCGACTCGCCGCGCTCGCGGCCCGAGACGACGCGGAACCGGTCCTCGCCCTCGGGCTCGAACACCGACGGCTCGCGCTCGGGCGGCGCGTCAGCGAGTCGCGCCTCCAACCGGCCGTCGCGCCAGCTGAAGATCGACTCGTCGCCCTCCGACCACCAACGTCCGAGCAGCGGCGCGATCTCGGCGGGCGGCGCGGCCTCGGGCCTCCAGGGCTCTGGGTCGGGCGCCAGCTCCTCGAGCCCCACCTCGACCAGGTCGAGGCCGGTCGGGCTCAGGTTCGGCCAGTTGCCCGCGTTCGTCAGCACGACCGCTCCGAGCCGGTCGCGCCTCGAGTAGCAGAGGATCGAGAGGAAGCCCGGGAAGCCGCCGGTGTGGCCGCCGAAGACCCGCTCGCCGCGGCGCCAGAGCTCGATCCCGAGGCCCCAGCCGCGCGTCCAGCTCGCGTCCGCCGTCACGTTCAGGTCGTGCATCTCCGCGGCCG
>DATIOF010000011.1:0-8695 GCA_035473395.1 Gaiellaceae bacterium | reverse complement strand
TGGCGGAGTATCGCGCCGGGCCGGTCACTTGATCTATCACCCTTTAACGGTTGACCGCTCTAGTTCACTCGGTCAGTAGAGTCAAACCCGCATGAGCAGCCGATTCGAAGCGCGTCTCGAGGAAGGTCCGATCGTCGTCGGGGACGGCGGCATGGGCGTGCTCGTGACGAGCGCCGTGGCGGGCCTGCGCTGCCCGGAAGAGGCCAACCTCCGCGCGCCCGAGAGCGTCGTGACGTTGCACACGAGCTTTATTCGCGCCGGCGCCGACCTAATCGAGACGAACACCTTCGGCGCGAACCGGCGCAAGCTCTCGCAGCTCTATCTCGAGGACGAGTTCGAGCGGATCAACAGCGCCGGCGTGAAGCTGGCCCGCGAGGCGCGCGAGGTTGCGGGCCGCGACGTCTTCATCGCCGGCTCGATCGGCCCGCTGGGCGACCTGGCCGTGGCGGCCGCGCAGCGAACGGAGCTGTTCGCGGAGCAGGCCGCCCTGCTCGACGGCCGCGGGATCGACCTGTTCATGGTCGAGACGTTCTACGACCTCGACGAGCTCGAGGCCGCGATCGAGGCGGTGCGCGGGGTCTCGAGCCTGCCGATCGTGGCCACGCTCACGTTCGACGAAGGCGCCGAGACGCTCGCAGGGGTGACCGGAGCCGACGCCGCCGCCCGCCTGCGGCCACTCGGGCTGGCCGCGATCGGCGCGAACCACGGCGCCGGCCTGCACGCTGCGCTGGCTGCGCTCGAGGCGATGGGCTCGGACGGCGGCCCGCCGCTGGCCGCGCTTCCGAACGTCGGCCTCGCGAGCCTGAGCGGCGGGCGGGTCATCTACCCACACGCAACGCCCGAGTACTTCGCGGAGTTCGCAGCGCATGCACGCGAGCTCGGCGCGCGCCTGATCGGCGGGTGCTGCGGGACGACGCCGCTCGAGATCGCCGCGATCGCCTCGGCGGTCGAGGAGGAGCGCCAGCCGAGCGCGCCCCTGGACGTGATCGAGCGCGAGCTCGTCGAGCCGCACCTCGAGCGCGGCGCGTACGAGACCGAGCTGGCGCGGAAGCTGCGCGAGGGCGAATGGGTGACGTGCGTGGAGCTCGACCCGCCGAAGGGCGGCACCTACGACGCAATGCTGTCGGTCGCGCGCGAGCTGAAGCGCTCCGGCAAGGTCGGCTTCGTCGACATCAACGACAACCCGATGGCCCGCGCCCGCGCCAACGCGCTGATGGCCTCGGTCGCGATCGAGCGCGACTGCGGGATCGAGACGATCCCGCACGTGACGCCGCGCGACACCTCGATCATGGGGCTCGAGTCCCAGCTGCTGGGCGCGCACGCCGAGGGCGTCCGCAACGTGCTGGCCGTGACCGGCGACCCGCCCGAGATCGGCGACTACCCCGGCTCACGCGGCGTCTACGAGGTCGACTCGATCGGCCTCTCGCAGATCGTCTCGCAGCTGAACCGGGGCGAGGACTACAACGGCAAGGGCATCGACGCGCCGACCTCGTTCTTCCTCGGCGTCGCCGTCAACCCTTCGGCGGACGACCTCGAGACCGAGGCCGAGCGCTTCCGCCGGAAGATCGAGGCGGGCGCGAGTTTTGCGATGACGCAGGCGCTGTTCGACCTCTCCTACCTCGATCGCTTCGAGGAGCTGATCGGCGGCTGGCCGGTGCCGGTGCTGCTCGGGATCTTCTACGTGCGCAGCTACCAGCTCGCCGTGCGCCTGCACAACGAGGTGCCGGGGATCGTCGTGCCCGAGGAGGTCCAGCGCCGCCTCGAGCAGGCCGGCCCTAACGCAGGCGCCGAGGGCGTGGCGCTGGCGCGCGAGCTCTACGCGCAGGCGCGCGAGAAGGTCGCGGGCGTGTACGTGATCCCGCCCTTCAAGCAGCCCGAAGCCGCGCTCGAGCTTTTCTAACCCACACACGGCCCGGTCGAAACCGGGCTCGCCGCCGAGGCCAGCGCGCGCCGGACGACCGAGGCCGGCACGCCGTAGCCGCCGCCGCCCGCGGCCCGCGCGGCAAAGACGACCGACTGCACCGCCCCGGAGGCATCGACGGCCGGGCCACCCGAGTTGCCGTGCTGGATCGTCCCGCTCACGCTCGTGACCACACGGCGCGTCGGTCCTCGTCCATAGGCGTCCTGGGCGAGCACGGTCTCGGTCTGGCCGACCCGGCCCGCGCTCGCCTCGAGCGGCCCGTTCAGTGGGTAGCCGACGATCGCGACCGAGGCGCCGGCGTGCGGCTCCTTCAGCTCGAGCGGCGGCGCTTCGAGGCCGTCCACGCGCAGCACGGCGACGTCGTTGTGCGGGTCGAACGCGACCGCCTGAGCCGGCAGCGGCCCGCCGCTCGTCGGCACGACCTCGGTGTCTTCCTCGCCGGCGACCACGTGTGCGGCGGTGACGACGAGCCCGCTGGCCGCCACCCAGCCGCTGCCCTCGACCCCTAGCCCGCAGGCCGTGCCGAGCACGCGCACCACGCTCGGAGCCGCAGCGCGCACGCCGGGCCGGCGCAACACCGCCGGGTCGATCGGCTCGGTCGGCAACGGCGGCCCGGCGAAGCTCGGGAACGGATCGATGCGGGCCAGTGCGTTGAGCAGCGAGCGCGGCGGCACGATCGCGTTCAGCTGTTGCAGCACGTAGGAGCGCTGCACCGCGCGTCGCAGGTCGGTCTGGCCTGGCAGCTGTAGCGCCATCGCGCCGAGCACCCAGACGATCGCGAAGCCGATCAGCGCGCCGGCCAGGACGCCGCCGGCCGAATCGAGCGCGCGGACCCCCCGCGCGCGCTCTCGGTTACGGATCCTCGCGCCGACGGTGCTCCCAAGCACCTCGAAGACGACCGCGAGCGTGATCGCGGCGACCAGCGCGACCACGGGCGCGTACCGCGAGTTCGTTCCGTTCGAGAGCAGCACCGGCACCAGCCGCCCGCCGAGGAACGCGCCGGCGAGCAGCCCGGCCAGCGAAAGCCCGCTCCAGACGAACCCCTGCACGGCCCCGCCGAGCGCCGTGAGCAGCACCAGGCCGAGCGCCACCCAGTCGACGGCGGTCACGAGCGGTTTAGGCTAGACGGCATGGATGGGCAGGAACTGCAGGAGTTCATCGACGCCTACAACGCCGCCTGGAACGCGCACGACGTCGAGGCGATCGTCTCGATGCACACCGAGGACTCGGTCTTCGAGAACCACGTCACTGGCGACGTCAACGTCGGGCGCGAGGCGATCGGGGCGGCCATCACCGGCATCTTCTCGGTCTTCCCGGACCTCGCCTTCGAGACACGCCGCGCGTACCTGCGCGAGGACCTGGTCGTCCAGGAGTGGACGGCGAAGGGCACGCACGAGGGGACGATGACGCGCTCCGGGATGGAGGTCCCGCCGACCGGGCGCAAGGTCGACTACAAGGGCATGGACGTGATCCCGATCCGCGACGGCCTGGTCGCGCGGAAGGACGTCTACTCGGACTCCGTCACCCTGCTGCGGCAACTCGGTCTCACGGCGATCTAGCTAGACTGCGGCGTTCCCGGGGGCGTAGTTCAGTTGGTTAGAACGCCGGCCTGTCACGCCGGAGGTCGCGGGTTCGAGTCCCGTCGCTCCCGCTCAGCACCTGACCCATGCGGACTCTCTCGATGACGCGCCGCCTGGCGCTCTTGGCCCTGCTCCCCGCCTTGCTGGTGGCGTGCGGAGGGTCGGGCGGCACAAAGTCTGTGCCTGCGGACGCCGTAGCGCTTGTCGGCGACCAGCCGATCTCGCGCGCTGCCTTCGCCTCCTTGCTCGCGGCGACACGCCAGACCGCGCGCCTGAAGGGCCAGCCCTTCCCGACAATCGGCACCGCTTCCTTCCGGGCCGCGAGGAACAAGCTGCTCGACCAGCTCGTTCTGGAGGCCCAGCTCGAACAGCACGCCAAGCAGCAGTTCGGGATCGTGATCGGCGACGATCAGATCGACCGGCAGGTCGAACAGCTTCGAACCCGTATCTCCGGCGGCTCCGAGGCGAGCTTCGAAGCGGCGCTCGCCCGGCAGGGAACCACCGAGGCGCAGGTCCGGTCGCGGCTGAAGACACGGCTGCTCGGTGAGGCCGTCCTCGCGCAGCTGAGCACCCGCACGGCTGTTTCCGACGCCGAGGTCGAGCGCTGGTACGAGCAGCACAGGAAGGGCTACGAGCAGCCTGCGACACGCCGCGTGCGCCACATCCTCGTTCCCAGCCGCGCCCAGGCCGACGAGCTGGAGCGCAAGCTGCACGCCGGCGCCGACTTCGCTGCGCTCGCGAGGCGCTACTCGATCGACGCCGCGACGGCGACCAAGGGGGGCGCCCTCCCCGGGGCCACCGTGCAGGGCCAGACGCTGCCCGCGTTCGACCGGGTCGCCTTCTCGCTGAAGACGAACGCGGTCTCGGCGCCCGTCCACACGACGAGCGGCTGGCACATCATCCAGGCGACCTCCGATGTGACGCCCACGACGATCACGCCGCTGTCCGACGTCCGGCCGGTGATCGAAGGGGCGCTCCTCTCGGCAAAGCGACAGCAGGCGCTCCCCCGGTGGGAACGCGAGACGCGGGCGGAGTACGCGAAGCGCGTCCTCTACGCCCGGGGCTACGGGCCTGCTACTTGACGCCGGGCACCGGCGTCGCCTTGCAGTAGCGCCGGTCGAAGGTCAGGCTCGAGCCCTTCGCGGCGATCCGGCCGCGCATCAGCTCGTTCGGTGAGGCGCCGCGGAGAACGCGAAAGCCGCCCGGGGGGATGACCTTGATCTGGACGACCGCGGGAAACGTGCAGCGCACCCGCCGGGTGGCCGTGATGCTCTTCCTCGGGCCACCGCCCCAGCTCGTCGAGAGCGGGTTCGTGGCCAGCTCGCACGTGTTCGCATAGTTGAACCCGCGCGCCGAGACGAAGACGAAGAACGCGCGGCTCGCGACGCTGCCGCGCCGGTACACCGTCAGGTTCGGCGCCTTGCTCGCGGGGAACCGGTACGCCTTCACGTACGGGTGTCCGTGGGGCCAGAAGTAGACGTCGAGCGCGCGCGTCTTGCAGGTGACGCGGACGTTCGAGGGCCGGCCGCCGGCGATCGGCGCCCAGGCGGCGACCACCGCCGCAAGGCCGAGGACGAGCGCGA
Source organism: Gaiellaceae bacterium (assembly GCA_035473395.1). Taxonomy (GTDB): domain Bacteria; phylum Actinomycetota; class Thermoleophilia; order Gaiellales; family Gaiellaceae; genus AC-32. The sequence goes on along the minus strand of DATIOF010000011.1, from coordinate 3,611 downwards.
GTGCGGCACTCCGCTTCACCGCCTGACTTCTAGCAGCTAGCCGCCTACTATCGACCGATGGCGCCTCGCTACGTACCGACGGTGTTGGCCGTGGCGGCGCTCCTCGCGGCCGGGTGCAGCGGCAAGCACGCGGCGAGCACCGTGCCGCTGCCGGCACATGCGTCCCTGAGCGACCAGTTGGCGGCGTGCGACACGGCCGGCTCGATCCGGGCGTGCTACGCGAGCACGCTCACGAGCGTGGTCGGCGCCGCCCGCGATCCGCGGCCCGTGCTCGACCGGATCACGGCGCTCGCCTGGTCGGATCCCACCGGCTACCTGCTGCCGAACTGCCACGTGCTGATGCACACCGTCGGGCGGACCTACGTGCACCGGCATCACGTCACGCTGGCGACGATGATGGACTACCTGCCGCAGAGCAACGACCCGAGCTGTCCGGCCGGGTTCTCGCACGGGCTGATCACCGGCGTCGCCCCGCAGATCAACCTCGCCAACCCGAAGAGCAGTGCGGGCGTGTGCTCACGCTCGGCGACGCGGTACGAGCGCTACAGCTGCGTGCACGGCTTCGGGCACGCGTTCATGCGGCTGACGGGCGAGGGGCTGAAACCCTCGCTTGCGTTCTGCCTGCGGCTCGGCCGCAGCCGGGGGCTCGACTGCGCCGGCGGCGTCTTCCACGACTACTGGCTGGCGGTCAAAGGCTACGACGACACCGCGTCGCCCGGCACCCGGCCCGTGACCGACCCGCGCAAGCTGTGCGCCGCGCAGGCGCCCCTGTTCGTCAAGGAGTGCTGGTACCGCTCGTTCCTGGAGAGCCGGCCCACCGGCTTCCAGGCCGACTCGGCGGCGAGCATGAGCCGTCTCTGCGCCGGGCTACGCGGCGACCAGCGCGATGCGTGCATCACCGCGGCCTCGGTGATCGGGCCGCCCGACCCGGCCGACCAGCTCGCGATCTGCGCCCAGTTCCACGGGCCCGACGCACTGAGCTGCATCCACGGGACGAAGGTGCAGAACCTGCTGCGCTACCCGATCGGCACCTACGTCGACGTGATCCGAGGCTGCGAGCGCTTCGCCGGGGCGACGAGGACCGGCTGCTACAGCTGGCTCGGGAAGACGATTTCCGTCGTGACGAACGGCCGCTTTCAGACGACCGGCTGCGCGAAGCTCCCCGCCGCCGCGCAGCACGCCTGCGTCGCGGGCGCCCGCTCGATGAACGGCCCGCTCGAGACGTTCAGCTGAGGGGGCGCCCCGAGGAGCGCCCCCTTCGCAGTGTTCTAGGCGAAGAACATGAACGTGGCCGTGTGCGGCCCCGTGCCGTCGTTCAGCTGCAGGCTGAACGTCCGGCAGGTGCCGGCCCAGGCCGCGCTCGTCTGCCAGCCGTAGCGGTACTTGTTCGAGGAGAACGACAGCCCCGTCGAGGAGCCGGCCGGCGCCGCGGGCACCGAGTGCGGTGTCCACGACGGGCACGGCACTGCCGACGAGCTCGGCGAGCCCACGTCGAGGACGCTCAGGCCCTGGTTGCCGCCCAGGCTGAACTTCAGCTGGATCAGGTCGCCCGCGTGGACGAGGTTCAGCTTCGACGTCGAGCTGTTCGTCACCGGCGAGACGAAGCCGTTCCACGCGTAGTGCACGTGGTACGTCCGCGTCACGACCGTGACGTTGCCGGCCTTGTCCGTGCCGGTGACCGTGAACGTGTGGTCGCCGACGGTCGACGTGTCCAGGTTGGCACCGTTGGCGACGGTGCCGAGACACGAGGCCATGCCCGACTCGTTGTCGGTGCACTTGAACTTCGCCTTCACGTGCTTGCCCAGCTTGTAGTCCGCGCCCACCGGCGGGGTGGAGACGTTCACCGTCGGCTTCTCCGCGTCCGCCTTGAACGCGATCAGCTTCGTCGCCTCGAGCCGCCCCGCGTTGTCGGTGGCGTAGTACTGGACAAAGTGGTTGCCGGTCGTGAAGCCCGAGACGGGGCCGGTGTACTGCTGCCAGGGGCCGCCGTCGAGCGAGTAGTCGATCCGCGCAACACCCGAGCCCGCGCCGTCGTCGCCGGTCAGGGTGAGCGTTGGGCTGGCGTACCAGCCGTTCTGCGGTGCCGGCGTCAGCGTGGCCGTGGTGGTCGGCGCGTTCAGGTCGATCTTGACGGTGATCGTGTGGTGCGCCTCCTCGTTGCCCGCGTTGTCAGTCGACCAGTAGCTGACGCTGTGCGAGCCCTCGCTCGAGACCGTGAACGGGCTCGTGTACGTCTGCGGCGGGCCGCCGTCGATCGTGTACTTCGTCGAGGCGACCCCGGAGTCGGCGTCGGTCGCGGAGAGCGTCACCGTCACCGGGCCGCCATACCAGCCGTTCGCCAGATCAGGCGATGGCGGCGAGAGCGAGCTGGTCGTGACCGGCGCGCCGTTGTCGACAACGAAGGTCGCCGTCTGCACCGACGACGTGTTGCCCTTCGGATCGACCGAGAACCACTTCAGCGTCGTGGTGTGAGTGAAGGTGAGGGTGGCGCCTTCCTGCTCGCGGAAGCCCGAGAGCGTGTACTGCGTCGAGGCCGTGGTCGGGGTCGAGCCGTCCGTCGTGTAGTAGGTGTCCGACGGCTCGTTCTCGTTGAAGACCAGCGAGATCGGGTTCTGCGAGATCGTCCCCGACGGCACCGAGGTCGTCACCACCGGAGCGGTGACGTCGTTCTGGTACTCGAGCGCCGAGCTCATCAGCCCGTACATGCCGTCCGCGAACTCCTGGCCTTCGGCGCGGCCCTCGGTCGCGAAGTTCGGGGTGAAGCCGGGGTCGCCGCCGGTGTTCGAGGTCGAGGTCGGCGAGAACTGGCGCACGCCGCACTCGAAGTCGTAGGCGATGATGTTCTTGTTGTACCAGGCCTCGTCGGAGCTGTTCCCCGCGGCCGAGTAGAGCACGTCGACCACCGAGCCCGTGCGGTCCGGGGTGACCGCGGTGCCACGGTAGGTCTCGATCGCGCTGACCGTCTTGTGGGCCGCCGCCCAGAACTCCTCCTGCCACCCCTTGGACGGATACGGCAGCGCCTCGCGGTTCTGCGTCTTGTACGAGGCCGGCGACCACATGAAGTAGCCGCCCGAGGTGTGGATGTTCATCGAGAAGCGGATGTTCGGATAGGTCGTCTCCAGCGCGACCTCGTTCTTGTCTTCCGGCTGTGAGAGCTCCGAGGGACCGGCGTACGTGTCGCTGGTGCAGCTCGACGAGGCGCCCTCGTAGCCGTCGAACAGCGAGCCGACGGAGAAGCCGCGGTTGTCGTCGATGCCCCAGGCGTTGCGCGAGGCCGGGTCGAACGACGTCGAGGCGACGTCTCCCGCTGCGCCCGCCGGGTTGTTCGGCCCGCAGAAGCGGGTCATCGTGCGGCGCTGGCCGGAGCCGCCGCCCTGGAGCATCGAGTAGTTGCCGCCGTCGGTGTTCACCGACGGGTCGATGAAGATGTCGAGGTTGTCCACGTACGACGTCGTCGTCGGATCGGAGCCGTAGTTCTTCAGCAGGCGGTTGGCGGTCTCGAGGGCGACCAGCGGGCCGACCCACTCACGCGCGTGTTCCTGCGCGTAGACGAAGAACCCGGTCTTCGAGCCGTCGCAGACCTTGCAGATCCGCAGGATGTACTGCTGGTA
>DATIOF010000010.1:0-12962 GCA_035473395.1 Gaiellaceae bacterium | reverse complement strand
TACGAGCAGGAGGGCCCGGCCTTCGCGCGACGGCTGCGCGGAATGTTCGCGGTCGCGCTCTGGGACTCGACGCGCCGCCGGCTCGTGCTCGCGCGCGACCGCTACGGGATCAAGCCGCTCTACTACCGCGCCGATGCCGACAAGCTCGAGTTCGCCTCGGAGCTGCGGTCGCTGCCTCGCGGGGAAATCGACCTCGACGCGCTCGAAGCATTTCTCGCGTTCAACTCGATCCCCGCCCCGCTGACGATCTTCGGCGAGGCCCGCAAGCTGCCGCCCGGGCACGTGCTCGTCTGGGAGGACGGCAACCTCACCCTCGAGCGCTACGCTCGGCCGGCGCCGGTCCCGGTCGAAGAGCTGCGCGAGGACGACGAGGCCGAGCTGATCGAGGAGCTGCGGTCGCGACTCCGCGATTCCGTAAGGGCGCACCTGCTGGCCGACGTCCCCGTCGGCGTCCTGCTCTCGGGCGGGATCGACTCCTCGGCGCTGGCCGCGCTCGCGGCGGAGGAGAGCGGGGAGCCGGTGCGGACGTTTTCGATCGGCTTCGAGGAGCGCTCGTTCAACGAGCTCGCCGACGCACGCCTCGTCGCCGAGCGCTACGGCACGCGGCACCGTGAGCTCGTGTTGCGGCCCGACGCCGCGCTGCTCCTGCCCGCGCTGGCGGACGCCTTCGACGAGCCGTTCGCCGACTCGTCCGCGTTGCCGACCTACCTTGTCTCGCAGCTCGCGGCCGAGGACGTGAAGGTGGCGCTCTCAGGAGAAGGCGGCGACGAGCTCTTCGGCGGCTACTACACCTACGTCGCCGACCTGCTCGCCGAACGCGCCGGCGGCCTCGCGACCGTTGCCCGCCCGCTCGTCGAGCGGCTGCCGAGCTCGAGCGCCCGCGCGAGCTTCGACTACAAGGCGAAGCGCTTCGTCCGCGGCGCGCACCTGCCGCCGCTCGAGCGCCATCACGCCTGGAAGGAGATCTTCTCTGCCGACGCGCGCGCGGAGCTGACCGGCCGCCGGCACGGCTTCGACCCGGTCGACCTCTACCGCGAGCGCTTCGACGAGACCGCCGGCGCCGACCTGCTGGCCCGCCTGCAGGACGTCGACCGGACGATCTACCTCGTGGACGACCTGCTGGTGAAGACCGACCGAGCCTCGATGGCGCACTCGCTCGAGGCGCGCGTGCCGTTCCTCGACCCGGTGGTGACGAACTTCGCGCTCGCGCTGCCAGTCCGCCACCGGGTGAGCGGCCTCCGCAAGAAGGTGCTGCTGCGCAAGGCGGTCGCGCCGCTCGTCCCCAACCAGATCGTGCGCGGCAAGAAGCGCGGCTTCTCGATCCCGGCGGCGGCTTGGCTGCGCGGCGAGCTCGAGCCGTTCGCTCGCGAGACCCTGAACGCCGACACGCTACGGCGCCAGGGCTTCTTCCGTCCCGAGGCCGTCACGACGCTGATCGACCGCCACGTCGCCGGCAAGGAAGACCTCTCGCGCCAGCTCTGGGGCCTGCTCGCGTTCACCCTCTGGTACGAGCGGCACGTCGAGCGCGAGCCGCAGGCGTTGCGGGAGCCGAGGCTGGACGCGATCGTGGCATGACTCACGTTCCTGGCGCATCGCTGGCGGTGCGAGGCCGGAGCCGGGCTCTGCCCGGCGGGAGGCTCCGCCGGCCAGGGACGTGAGAGTCTGGATCGACATCACGGCGCCGGCGCACGTGCTGGTCTTCCGGCCGCTGGTCGCGATCCTGCGGGAGCGCGGCGACACGGTCGAGATCACTGCGCGCGACTATGCACAGACCGTCCAGCTCCTGGAGCTGCACGGGCTCCAGGCGGACGTGCTCGGGCGTCACGGCGGCCGTTCGCGGCTCGGGAAGTTCCGGTCGCTCAGGTCGCGCCTGCACGAGCTGCGCCGCTGGGCGCGCGGGCGCGAGTTCGATGTCGCTCTCGCGCACGGCTCGCACGAGCTGACGCTGACCGCTCGGCGCCTCGGGATCCCGAGCGCCACCACCTTCGACTACGAGTTCGCGTGGCTGCAGCACCAGCTCGGCTGCCGCGCCGCGACGCGCGTCGTCGTGCCGGAGGCGATCCCGCCGGAGCGACTCGCACGCTACGGGGCGCGGCCGCCGAAGCTCGTCCAGTACCCGGGCCTGAAGGAGGAGTACTACCTCGCGGACTTCGAGCCCGACCCGGCCGCGCTCGAGCCGTTCGAGCTCGATCCGGCCCGGACGCTCGTAGTCGTGCGCACTCCGCCGGACGTCTCGCTCTACCACCGGCGCTCGAACCCGCTCTTCCCGCAGGTGCTCGAGCACCTCGGCCGGAACGAGGACGTGAACGCGATCGTGATCCCGCGCACCGAGGAGCAGCGCGCGTATGTGCGCGGCCTCGGACTGCCGTCGATTCAGGTGCCCGACCGAGCAGTGGACGCGCAGAGCCTGATCGCCTTCGCCGACCTGGTCGTCTCGGCCGGCGGGACGATGAACCGCGAAGCCGTCGCGCTGGGCACCCCCGTGTACACGACCTACGGCGGGAGGCTCGGCGGCGTGGACGAGTGGCTGATCCGCGAGGGGCGGCTGATTCCGCTGTCCGATCCCCGCGCCCTCGAGCTGCGCAAGCGCGAAGGCGAGCGCGAGCGGGTGAGGCGCGACCCGGCGTTGATGCTGAAGCTGCTGCTCTCAGCTCGCGAGGGCTTCTAGCACGTCGCGGCCATAGCGCTCGAGCTTGGCCGGGCCGACGCCCGGCACCGACGCGAGCTCCGCGATCGTCTGCGGCCGGCGGGAGGCGATCTCCGCCAGCGTCGAGTTGTGGAAGACGACGTAGGCCGGGATCTCGTCGGCCTTCGAGCGCTTCAGCCGCCACTCCTTCAGCGCGACGTAGGTCGGGTCGTCGGGCTCCTCCGCCCGGGCCTTGGGCCGAGGCGGCGCGGCCTCGACGCCGAGCTCGAGCAGGAAGCGGCTCGGCTTGCCGGACCACGTCAGCGCGAGGTGCCGCTTGGCGCGCGTCATGCCCACGTACAGCAGCCGCCGCTCCTCCTCCACCTGGCCGGGCACCCGCATGGCCGCCTTGCACGGCAGCTCCTTCTCCTCGACCCGCGGCAGGAAGACGGCCTCGAACTCCAGGCCCTTCGCCCGGTGCAGCGTGAGCAGGTGGACGCCGCCCTGGGCGCCGTGGGCGAAGCGCGCGCGCAGCCATTCGATCCACTGGTCGACCGTCTTCGTGCCGTCGTCGAACTCCTCCGCGAGCTTGCAGAGCCGTGCGAGGTCGGCCTGGCGCACGAGCTCCCGCTCGCCGAGCTTGTCCGGCACCTCGTCGACCAGCCCCTGTTGCCGAGCGACCCGCCGCACCTCCTCGGCCAGCGAGCCGAAACCGGCGCCGCGCAGGCCCTTCAGCAGCTGCCGCGCGCCGTCACGCGAGAGCAGGGCCGCGCCCTGGAACGGAATCTCCGCGTCCGCGAACAGCTCCTCGAAGTCGACCGAGCGCGCGTTGAGCCGGATCAGCACCGCCATCTCCTCGTACGCGACGCCCTCCGCGTGCAGCGCCCGGACGCGCTCGAGCACGAACGCCCCCTCGGCCTCGGGCGAGTCGAAGCCACGCAGCTCCGGCTCCGCCCCTCCGGGCCGCGTCGCCCGCAGCGTCTTCTCGGCACCGCCGAGCCGCGGCACGAGGCGGTTGGCCAGCGCGAGCACCTGCGGCGTCGAGCGGTAGTTCTCCTCCAGCCGCACGACCGCCGCGTGCGGGAAGCGCGTCGCCAGCCCGAGCAGCCACTGCGGCGAGGCGCCGGTGAAGCCGTAGATCGACTGGTAGTCGTCGCCGACCGCGCAGAGGTCGTCGCGCTGGCCGAGCCAGAGCTCGAGCAGCGACTGCTGCAGCAGGTTGACGTCCTGGTACTCGTCGACCGTGAAGGCGGTGTAACGCTCGCGCAGCGCGGCCAGCGCGTGCTCATCCTCCTCGTACAGCCGCACCGTCAGCTCGAGCAGGTCCTCGAAGTCGATCGCGCCGGAGGCCTCCTTGCGCCGTTCGTACTCGCGGAAGACCGTGGCCATCAGGTCCTCCGGGATCGGCGGCTCGTGCCCGCCGAGGCCGTCGCGGTAGGTCTGCGGGGTGAGCCGGCGGTTCTTGGCCCACTCGACCTCCGTCGCGAGATCGCCGGCGGGGCGGAAGCGGTAGGGCGGCGGCAGCGTGTTCCCGACCTGGCGCAGGATCAGCGCTTTCGTCGACAGGATCCGGCCGGGACCGTCGCCGCGAGCGCGACGGAGCTGCGCCAGCGCAGCAGAGTGGAACGTGCGCGCTTCGACCCCGTCCACGCCGAGCCGCTCGAGGCGCGCACGCATCTCGCCGGCGGCCTTGTCGGTGAACGTGACCGCGAGGATCTGATCCGACCGCACGGCGCCCGACGCGACCTGCCAGGCGATTCGCCGCGTGATCGTGGTCGTCTTCCCCGAGCCCGCGCCGGCGAGGATGCACACCGGGCCGCGAACGGCCTCGGCCGCGCGGCGCTGCTCGTCGTTCAGGCCGTCCAGGATCACCGAGCCACCCTAGCCCCGGCGGTGGACGGGGCTAGTGGAGCGTCTGTTCCGAAACCGTGTCGTGTTGTGCACCGACGACACGCGGGGCGCGCATCATCGTCGCCAGGCGCGAGACCGTCTCGAGCGTCTCGCCCTCGCGCACCAGCCGCTCGAGCTCGGCCAGTTCGTCCTGGAGCCAGACCGCGTCCACGATCGGCCCGCTGACGCGCATGATCTTCGGGTGCTGGGTCGGCTCGGCGATCTCGCCCTCGCCCCAGAGCTCCTCGTGCAGCTTCTCGCCCGGCCGCGAGCCGACGATCTCGATGTCGATGTCGTGCTCGGGGTCCTTGCCCGAGAGCCGGATCATCTGCATCGCCAGGTCGAGGATCCGAACCGGCTCGCCCATGTCCAGCACGAACACGTCGCCGCGGCCGCCGATCGAGCCGGCCTGGACGACCAGCGAGGCGGCTTCGGGAATCGTCATGAAGTACCGCGTCATCTCCGGGTGGGTCAGCGTCACCGGGCCGCCCTTCGCGATCTGGCGGCGGAAGATCGGGATCACGCTGCCCGAGGAGCCGAGCACGTTGCCGAAGCGCACCGCGACGTACCGCGTGGCCACGTCCTCGCGTGCGCCGTAGGCCTCGACGATCCATTCGCAGAGCGCCTTCGACTGGCCCATCACGGTCTTCGGGTTGACCGCCTTGTCGGTCGAGATCAGGACGAAGCGCTTCGCCCCGTGCTCGGCCGCCGCCTCGACGAGCACCTTCGTGCCGAGCGCGTTGTTGCGGACCGACTCGAGCGGGTTCGCCTCCATCAGCGGGACGTGCTTGTAGGCGGCGGCGTGGAAGACGACGGCGGGCTGGTAGCGCTCGAAGACCTGGTTCATCTTCGTGCGGCTCTTGCAGTCGGCGAGGACGGGGATCGAGGCTGCGAAGCCGCGCTCGTCCACGAGCTCGCGCTCGATCTCGAACAGCGCGGTTTCACCCTGGTCGACCAGGATCAGCCGCTGCGGGCCGACGCGCGCGATCTGGCGGCAGAGCTCGGAGCCGATCGAGCCGCCCGCGCCGGTGACGAGCACGGTCTCGCCCTTCAGGTACGCCGCCGTCGTCTCGAGGTCGACCTCGACCGGCTCGCGGCCGAGCACGTCCTCGACCTGCACCGGGCGGATCTGCGTGGCGAGGTCGCTCTCGCCGGCGATCAGCTCGTAGAGGCCCGGCAGCGTCTTGACCGGGACGTTGCCCTCGCGCGTGACGTTGACGATCCGCTGGCGCATGTCGCCCGACGCCGACGGGATCGCGAGGATCACCTCGTCCGGCTTGTTGTCGCGCAGGATGTGCCGCAGGTCGTCCGTCGTGCCGAGCACGCGGACGCCGTGGATGCGCAGGTTCTTCTTGCGCGGGTCGTCGTCGACGAGGCCGATCGGCGTGTAGCCGAGCTTCCGGTTGCGCTGCATCTCGCGGATCACGAGCTGGCCCGCGTCGCCGGCGCCGACGACCAGCACCTCCTTGCCGCGGGCGATCAGCCCGGTGCCCGGCCGCTCGATCACGCTGCGCGCGAGGAGGCGGCTGCCGGCGACGAACGCCAGCAGGAGCAGCCAGTCCATGATCGCCACCGAGCGCGGCAGGCGCACCTGCGCGACCGGCGAGAAGAAGTAGACGGTCAGGCTCGAGGCAACCACCGCCGCGGTGACGCCGCGCAGCGCCGACCACATGTCGCGCACCGAGACGTAGCGCCACCAGCGGTCGTAGAAGCGGAAGAGGACGAAGACGACCAGCTGGATCGCGACGACGATCAGAAGCGTCCGCTGGAAGAGCTTGTCGTAGTAGACGGGGACGCCCTGGTCGAAGCGCAGCTCGAACGAGAGCCACCACGCGAGCGCGATCAGGCCCGCGTCGGCGACCAGCTGCCAGATCCTGTGTCTGTTGACGGGAATCACGCGCGCACCGCGGCGGCCTCGCGGATCACGCTCACTACGCGCTCCTGCGTGTCGGCCGGGATGCCGGCCCACATCGGCAGGGCGAGGTTCTCGGCCGAGGCCTTCTCGGTCTCGGGTAGCGAGCCGGCCTGCCAGCCGAGGTAGCGCAGCGCCGGCTGGAGGTGAAGCGGGGTGACGTAGTAGGAGGCGTTGCCGATCCCGGCCGCCGACAGCGCCTCGCGGAAGCGGTCGCGATCGGGCGAGCGCACGACGTACATGTGGTAGACGTGGCCGGGCTCGTCGGCCGGGAGCTCGCAGAGCTCGCCGAGCCCGAGCTCCGCGTAGCGCGCGGCGGCCTCGCGGCGCGCGGCGTTCCAGCCGTCGATCTCACCGAGGAAGAGGCGCAGCACCGCGGCCTGCAGCTCGTCGAGGCGCGAGTTGTAGCCGACCGCTTCGAAGTCCTTCTTGTCGCGCGAGCCGTGGAAACGCAGCACCGTGATCCGGTCGGCGAGCTCCTCGTCGGTGGCCGCGACCAGGCCACCGTCGCCGAGCGCGAACAGGTTCTTGGTCGGGAAGAAGCTGAAGGTCGAGAGCGCGCCGACCTGGGCGACGCCCTGGGCGCCGTAGGCCTGCGCGGCGTCCTCGACGATCGGGATCCCGAGCTCGGCGAGGCCGGCGAGCGGCATCACGCGGCCGAACAGGTGGACCGGCATCAAGGCTCGCGTGCGGTCGGTCACTCGGGCCGCGACGTCCTCCGGGTCGAGGTTCAGCGTGACCGGGTCGATGTCCGCGAAGACGGGCGTCGCGCCGCGCCGCGCGATCGACTCGGCGGTCGCGTAGAAGGTGAACGACGGGCAGATCACCTCGTCGCCGGGGCCGATCTCCATCGCGTCGAGGGCGAGCACGAGCGCGTCGGTGCCGTTGGCGACGCCGACCGTGCGCGGAACGCCGAGCTGCTCGGCGGCCTCGGCCTCGAATGCCTTCACGTTCGGGCCCAGAATGAACACGCCCGAGTCGAGCACGGCCGCGATCCGCTCCTGGATCTGCGGAATCAGGCGCTCGTACTGGGCTTTGACGTTGACGAGGGGAGTGTCAGGCACGCGAACGGAGTCTAGAGAACCACCGGAATACCAGGTACAGCGCGAGCAGCGCGGCTCCTGCCACGAGCACGAGGTCGAACGCATGGTGGAAACGCTCGTAGTTGCTCCCGAAGGCATACCCGATCCCCGCAAGCGCGAACGCCCAGATCGCCGAGCCGATCACCGTCGGCCAGAGGTACGGCCAGAACGGCATCCGGAAGACTCCGGCCGGGATCGAGACGAACGAGCGCACGACCGGCGTGATCCGGCCGAGCAGCACGGCCCAGCGGTCGTGCCGGTCAAACCAGCGCTCGGCGCGATCGAGCCGCTCCGGCCCGAGGTGCAGCAGGCGGCCGTGACGCTCGGCGAACGGCCTCCCGCCCGCCCGGCCGATCCACCAGCCCGCGATCGAGCCGACCACGTAGCCGAGCGTCCCGGCGAGGGCCATGGTCACGAACGCCCAGAAGCCCGAGTCGATCCGATGGCCGAAGAGCACGACGTGCTGCGAGGCGAACGCACCCGAGGCGAGCGCGCCGGCATAGACCATCACGAGCTCGCTGGCGGCGGGAAAGACGGCGTCGATCGCCATCAGCAGGAAGACCGCGTACACGCCGTAGTTCCCGACGAAGGTCGTGATGCTGCCGGAGACCGACGCGAGCACGCGCCGAGTCTAAAGAACGGCCGCACGAACAAGTCCGCACGGCCTCCATGGTCGGCGCCGCCTAGTCGGCGCCTTAGCGACTGATGACGAAGTTCTGACTGAGGTCGACCGGGCCGAACGCGTTCTGCGCGAAGACCTTGAAGACGTAGGTCCCCTGGTAGACGAGACGCCCGTTCTGGAAGCGGCCGTCCCAGGCGATCGCGCGGGTGCCGGCGGCCAGGTTCCGGCCCGGGAGGCGGCGGATCAGGACGCCGCTCTTCGTCAAGATCGACGGCGTCACGCGGGCGGGCGCGGCCAGCTTGAAGCGGGCGACGACCGCGGTGCGGGTCTTCGGCCGCAGGCGCACCGAGCGCGGCGCGACGCTCATGAAGCCGAGCGTGTCGTTCAGCCAGAAGGAGCGCTCGACCGACGAGCTCTGCCCGTCGCTGTCGGTCGCCGAGATCACCCAGCGCCAACGACCGAGCGGCCCCTGGCTTCGCTTCTTCGCGGCCGACGGCCACGTGAACGAGTACGTGCCGGGCTGGCGCTCGACCGTCTCGGTGAAGCCGGTCGCGCCGCCCGGGCCGAGCAGGCTCGCCGTCACCGTCGAGGGCTTGACCACCTTGTACGCGAGCTGCTGCTGCTCGGCGATCCCGTCGCCGTTCGGCGAGACGACCGCGAGCGCAGGCGGCGGCGCGTAGACACCGGTGTAGAGGATGGCCAGCGATTCCGCGACCGAGCGCTCGCCCCCAGGATCGGACGGACGGTTCAGCAGCTTGCCGTCGAAGGCCATCGTCGTCGAGCCGCCGGCATCGAGCGCGGAGGCCGTCACCGCGCCGAGCCTGACCATCGCTTGCGCCAGCTCCCAGTTCGTCATTCCGACGCTGAAGCCGCGGCGCCGCCCGTCGACCGCGAGCAGGATGATCTTGCCGTCCGCGCGCTGGCCGACCGCGGTGCGCGGGTTGCGCGGCGCGAGCTGCGAGGGCAGGAAGTCCTCACCGGCGGTCCAGACCGGCTTGCGGTTCTTCACGATCATCGGCCCGCCGCCGAGCGCGTCCGTGACGCCGGTCGCGAGCCAGTCGGGCGAGAGGATCAGCCGCGTCAGGATTGGCGTGCCCGGGGTCGCCTCTGCCTGGAGCTTCGCGACCTGCGAGCCGCGCGCCAGCAGCACCGCGCCGTTCTTCGGGATCGTCAGGCCGCCGCCCGAGTGCGTGAAGGAGACGACGCCCGTCAGGTCGGTGCCCGGCACCGCCGGCGGGAACGGCTGCAGCACGGCCTCGACAACACCCTGGATCTTCGGGGTCGTGGCTCCCCAGGCCGGCGTGAAGAGTGCGGTGCCGTCGCCGCGCGGCGGCGCGTTCAGCCCGGTCAGCGGCCGGCGCTGGCCGAGGCCCTGCCAGTAGCCGAAGAAGGAGACGCGCCCGACGCTGAGCTTGCCGTCGGCTCCGATGCCGACGCTCGAGCGCGCGCGGTAGGGCGGGCTCATCAGGACCTTGTCCTGCATGAACATCCCGGTCGGGTGGCCGTCATTGAAGTTGAAGAGGTCACCGTTGACGCCGGCGACGGTGGCCGCGCCCGAGATGTCCTTCTGCATCGAGGTGACCCGCTCGGTGCCGAGGATCGCCCCGTTCGAGAGCAGCGGCTTCAGCTGGTAGAGCCCGCCCGGCCGCGGCGCGGTGAGCACGTTCAGGACCACGGGCCCGTGCGCGGTGAACTGCACCGTGCGCTGGAAGCTCACGTTCGGCATGAGCACCTGTGCAGCAGCGTGCGCCGACGGCGAAAGTACGGCGGCGAGGGATGCCAACAGGGCTCCGATGAGGATTCTGCGGAGCACGACCCGCCGATCACCGTAGCTACGACCTCAACAGAAGTCCAACGGGCTACGATCAAGTTTCGGTAAAGCCTTCGTAAGGTCGACGGCGGCGGTAGGTTCCAGGCATGAGCGCGACACTCGGCACGCGCACCGAGCTGCTCGAAGAGCTCGTCGCGCGCTATCCCCAGATCCCGCCCGAGGCGGTGCTGAAGGAGGACCTCCTCCGCACGGGGATGGCCTTCGACGACAACGCCCTCACCGACAACCTCGACGGCGGCGTGAAGCCGAAGTCGTACTTCATCTTCTCGTTCGACCAGAAGCCGCTGACCGAGCTCGGCGCTGCCGCCACGCAGCGGCCGCCCGAGGAGATCGCGCTGACCGGCGGCCCGTGGGAGCTGCGCCGCACGATCGTCTCGGTGCGCGTGAACCCGGACTCGCCCTACCGGGTGGCGCGGGTCGACGGCGGCCTACGTCTCTCCGTTGACGGCCGCGAGCTGGCCGAGGTCTCGCTCCCGCCGATGCCGGAGTACTACCGCCACGCGCTCGCCAACGGCAAGACGGTGATGGAGACCGCGCCGACGATCGAGTGGGGCTATCTGATCTACCTGACCGTGCTGCGGCTCTGCCAGTACTTCGGCGCCAAGGAGGGGTGCGGCTTCTGCGACATCAACCACAACTGGCGCCAGCACAAGAAGGCCGGGCGGCCGTACACGGGCGTGAAGCCGATCGAAGACGTGCTCGAGGCGCTCGCGCTGATCGACCGCTACGACGAGGGCACGAGCCACGCCTACACGCTCACCGGCGGCTCGGTCACGTCGACCGTCGAGGGGCTCGCGGAGGCCGACTTCTACGGCCGCTACGCGCAGGCGATCGAGGAGCGCTTTCCCGGCCGCTGGATCGGCAAGGTCGTAGCGCAGGCGCTGCCGAAGGCGGACGCGCAACGGTTCAAGGACTACGGCATCTCGATCTACCACCCGAACTACGAGGTCTGGGACAAGCGGCTCTTCTCGCTGATCTCGCCCGGCAAGCAGCGCTACGTCGGCCGCGAGGAGTGGCACCGGCGGATCCTGGACGCGGCCGACGTCTTCGGCCCCAGCAACGTGATCCCGAACTTCGTCGCCGGCGTCGAACTCTCGCGACCGTTCGGCTTCGCCACCATCGACGAGGCGATCGCGTCGACGACCGAAGGGCTCGACTACTTCATGAGCCACGGCGTCGCGCCGCGCTTCACGACCTGGTGCCCGGAGCCGACCACGCCGCTCGGCCGCGACAACCCGGACGGCGCGCCGCTCGAGTACCACGTGCGTCTGCTCGAGGCCTACCGCGACGCGCTGCACCGTCACGGGCTCGCGCCGCCGCCCGGCTACGGCGAGGCGGGCGTCGGCAACGCGGTCTTCTCGGTCAGCTCGTTCATGGACGTGCTGTGACCCGGATCAGCGTCGACGAAGCGCGCACGCTCTGGAACGACGCGAGCGACGACGAGCTGAAGCGCCTCGCCGGCGAGGTGCGAGCCCGCTACCACGACCCGAACCGCGCGACCTACATGGTGATGCGGATCGTCAACTACACGAACGTCTGCGTCGCCCAGTGCGACTACTGCGCCTTCTACGTGCTGCCGAACCAGACCGGCGGCTACGTGCTCTCGCGGGACGAGGTGTTCGCGAAGATCGACGAGCTGCTCGAGGTCGGCGGAGACCTGGCGGCGTTCAACGGCGGCTTCAACCCGAAGCTGCCGCTCGACTTCTACTGCGACCTGTTCGCCGCGGTGCGCGAGCGCTACGGCGACCGCGTCGAGTTCTACGCGCTGACGATCGCCGAGCTCGTGTTCCTGGCCGACCGCGCCGACCTCTCGTACGCAGACGCCGCGGCGCGGCTGCGCGAGGCGGGGGTGCACTGGATCACCGGCGGCGGCTCGGAGATCCTGACCGAGGACTTCCGCGCCCGGCATGCCAAGTGGAAGTACACGGTGGCCGACTACTTCGAGGCCCAGCGCGCGATCGTCGAGGCGGGCCTGAACACGACCGCGACGATGGTGATCGGCTTCGACGAGACGCTCGACGAGCGGCTCGAGCACCTGCAGCGCACGCGCGACTTCCAGGACGAGACCGGCGGCCTGTTCTCGTTCCTCTGCTGGACGTACAAGCCGTATGGCACGGCCTTCGGCGGCCGCGAGATCTCGCCGCGCGAGTACTGGCGGCACATCGCCCTGAGCCGGATCTTCCTCGACAACGTCAAGCACATCCGCACCTCGGTGCTGACCCAGAACGAGGACGCCTTTCGCGCGCTCGACTACGGGGCCGACGACTTCGACCTGCCGATCGAGGACGAGGTCACCGAGAAGGCCGGCGCGACGATCGACCTCGACCTCGAAGGCCTGCTCGCGATCCCGCGGCGGCTCGGCTACGAGGTCGAGTACCGGCGGGCCGAGCGGCCCGCGGCGCTCACGTCGCCGTAGCGGCCAGCGGCTCCATCTCCTGCCGCTGCGCGAGCTGTCTGAGCGCGTTCCTCTCGAGCTGGCGCGCCCGCTCGCGCGAAAAACCGAGCCGCCGGCCGATCTCGTCCAGCGTCTGCGGCTCGGTGCCGTGGAGGCCGAAGCGGAGCGCGAGCACGACCTGCTCGCGCTCGTCGAGCGACGCCAGGCCCTCCTCGAGCACCTCTGAGCGGAAGGTGGTCTCGGCGCTCTCCTCGGGCAGCGGGCCGTCGCCGGCGATCATGTCTCCAAAGCTGGCATCCCCGTCCACGCCGAGCGGCTGGTCGAGACTGGTCGAGGTGCGGGCCGCCGCCCTCACCGCCAGCGCCTGCTCCAGAGGAAGCGCCGCTCGCTCGGCCGTCTCCGGCAAGGTCGGCTCCCGCCCGAGCTCCAGCGAGAGCATGCGCTCCGCCCGGTTGAGACGCTGTCGCCGCTCGACAATGTGCACCGGCATCCGGATCGTGCGCGCCTTGTCCGCAAGCCCACGCGCCACCGCCTGGCTGATCCACAGGGTCGCGTAGGTCGAGAACTTGTGACCCCGGCGCCAGTCGAACTTCTCGACCGCGCG
>DATIOF010000009.1:0-3184 GCA_035473395.1 Gaiellaceae bacterium | reverse complement strand
GAGCAGATCGTCACCACCGGCCGCCCGTTGTCGAGCTCATCGCGGAAGGCGCGGACGAGCCGGTAGGGGATGTGCCGGCTGCCGGGGATGTAGCCCTCGTCGCGCTCGTCCTTCTCGCGCACGTCGAGCACCTCGGCCGAGTCGTCCGCCAGGAGCGCCTCGAGCTCGTCCATGCCGACCGGCTCCAGCCGCTCCGGGGTCGCGAGCTCGAGCACGTAGCCCGCGACGGCGAGCAACCCGACCGCGTGCAGGCGGCGCGCGGCCTCGGCCGCCTCGTCCGCCGAGGAAGCGTGAATCGTGATCGGCTCGTCGTGGTCGAGCACGAACCCGGCCTTCGTCCCGACCGAGGAGCCGTCGAGCGGCACGTTCACCGCTCCGGGCGCGTGGCCCGCGGCATGCGCGTCGGCGGGCCGGACGTCGAGCAGCTGGCCCCGAGGCGCGTCGAGCAGCCCGAGCGGCGGCTGTGCCGCGAGGAACGGCCCACGGTTGAGCGCGACGACGCGCTCGACCGTCGGCGGGCGCGGCGCCGAGATCGCCGCCGAGTGGGCGACGAACTCCTCCAGGTCGCCGATCCGGAGCGCGTGGTTCGTCAGCCGCTCCGAGGCGATCGTCGAGACCTTGTCGCCGCTCAGCCCGGCCCCGCAGAGCGAGCCGCCGGTGTGGCCGGGATCGACCTCGACGTCGTCAGGCAGCTCGGCCAGCCGCCGTAACGAGGCGAACAGCGCCTCCGCGCCTTCGACCGCATCGACCGCGAGGTCGGGCCGCGCCGCGTCGCCGATCAGCAGCGAGTCGCCCGTCAGCAAGTGGCCCTCGACGAAGAAGCACGAGTGCTCCGGCCGGTGGCCCGGCGTGTGCAGCACCTGGATCCGCAGCGCGCCGGCCGTCAGCTCGTCGCCGTCCTCGAACGGCTCGTGGGAGTACTCCACCTCCGCCAGCCGATGAATCGAGACGGGCAGGCCGTGCTCGAGCGCGAAGCGCCCGTGGCCGGAGACGTGGTCGGCGTGGTTGTGCGTCTCGAGCACGCGCACGATCCGCACGCCTGCCTGCGCGGCCGCCTCGAGGTAGGGCTCGATCGCGTAGGCGGGGTCGATGACCACCGCCTCGCCGGCCGTCTCGTCGCCGATCAGGTAGGACGCGCAGCCGAGGTCGTCGTCCACAAGCTGCTGGAAAAGCACGTCGTGACTGACCGTACCAACGTGCGCCGCTAGCTTTCTTGAAGTGAAGAGCCGGATGTTGCCCGTGCTCGGGATTGCGCTGCTTGCGGCGGGCTGCTCGAGCGGGTCGCCCGTCTCGCAGGGCTCACTCGGCGTCGGCGTGGTCAACCCGCCGCCACCGCCGCGCGGGGCGATCGTGCTCGGCGGGGAGTCAGGCAGCCGCGCGGTCGCGCTGGCCGTCGGCAAAGGCCGGCTGACGGCGACCGTGCTCTCGCCGTCGGGTGGGCCGCTCACCGGCCTGAAGGTCTCGTTCCGCGCGGGCTCGCGCGTGATTCCGGCGAAGCCCTGCGGGCTGGGCTGCTACTCGGCCGCCGCCGCCCGCCCGCGCCACGTCGTGCTGCGCCTGAGCGGGAGCCGCCCCGTCGCCTTCGACGTTCCCGCCCGGCGACGCCCGGCGGCGGCGATCGTCGCCCGCGCAGGTCGCGTGACCCGCGCGCTGAAGAGCCTCGTCTACGTCGAGTCGCTGCGCTCCGGCCCGACAGGCGGCCTGCTGACGACGTGGAGCATGAAGGCGCCGAACGAGGTCGAGTACCGGATCCGCGGCGGCGCGGACGCGATCTTGCTCGGCACCCGCCGCTGGGACCGCGACCGCGCGGGCCAGCGCTGGCGCCGCTCGCAGCAGCTCCCGGCCCTGCGCGTGCCGCAGCCGGCGTGGGGCTCGACCGCGACGAACGCCTACGTCCTGCGCGAAGCGCGCGTCGACGGCCGACCGGTCTGGGTCGTCTCGTTCGCCAATCCGACCACGCCGGCCTGGTTCACGGCCTGGATCGACTGCGCCACGTATCGCCCGCTGCGGATGCGCATGACGGCCGCGGCGCATTTCATGACGCACCGCTACCTGGCCTTCAACCGGCCCCTTACGATCGCGCCGCCACGATGATGTTCCTCGTCATCCTCCGCCGCTCCGGGCCCGAGTACGACCACTCGAAGCCGCTCGAGGAGCAGTCCGGCTGGCTCGAGCACGCGGCCTTCATGGACGGCCTGGTCGACGACGGCTTCATCGTGCTCGGCGGCGTGCTCGGCGACGAGCTTCGAACCGCACACGCCGTCGAGGCCGCCTCGGAGGTAGCCGTTCGCGAGAAGCTGGTACGCGACCCGTGGAGCGGCTCGCACCTCGTGGTCGACTCGATCGACCCCTGGACGGTCCGTCTACAGCGTCTGACGTAAAGCGTCGAGCGCGATCACCCAGGCCGCGGCGGCCGCGGCGACGGCGACGAGCGCGATCACGAGCCGCGCGCTCATCCGCTCGCCTTGTCCAGCAGCGTGACCACGAACGGCTTCCCACCCGGCGGGGTGACCTCGAACTGGAGGCCCCAGTGCCCGACCATCACGAGCGCGGGCGCCGACTTCGAGAAGACGCCGGGCCGCAGCTCGCGCAAGCGGTAGCTCTGCTCGCCCATCTCCATGTCGAGCATGTCGAACTTCGTGATCACCTCGGCGCCGGGAACCGGCTTGCCGTTGCGCGTCAGCGTGAGCGAGAAGGCATTCGGCACGGCCGCGCGGTTCGGCGTCACCTGCACGCGCAGCTTGTAGGGCGACTTCGAGACCGTCGTCGCGACCGGTCCGGGCCCGACGCGGGCGGCGACGTTCTGCACCTTGGCGAGCGCGCTCGAGGGCGGCGCCAGGCTCGAGAGCACCGCGGCGGCGAAGAGCGCGGCGACGACGAGCACGATCTCGCCTTGGACGAGACGCCTCAGCAGCTGCGGCGCCGAGGCGTCGCCGGCCTCGAGTCGAGGCTTCGTCCGGGCGAGGTTGACCCCCGCGAGCGCCAGCGCTCCCGCCAGCAGCCCGATCTTCCAGAGCAGGGCCTGGCCGTATGAGGTCTGCCGGAGCGAGGCGAGCGTCGGCAGCTCGAGCAGCGCCTGGCCGGTGCCAGTCCCGATCAGCAGCACCACGGAGCAGAAGGCGACGGCCGAGAAGCGCGGCACGACGTCGGCGAGCACGGCCGAGCGGCTGGCGCGGCTGACCGA
>DATIOF010000008.1:0-8564 GCA_035473395.1 Gaiellaceae bacterium | reverse complement strand
GATCGCCGCCAGCCTGTAGCGCTCGTCATCCTCGACGGCTGGGGCTGCGCTCCGCCTGGCCCGGGGAACGCGGTCGAGCTGGCCGAGACGCCGGTGTTCGACCGCCTCTGGGCCGAGTTCCCGCACACGACGCTCGAGGCGAGCGGCGAGGCGGTCGGCCTGCCGCCCGGGCAGATGGGCAACTCGGAGGTCGGCCACCTGACGATTGGCTCGGGCCGCGTGCTCGACCAGGACCTGCAGCGGATCAACCGCTCAATCGCGGACGGCTCGTTCTTCGAGAACCCGGCCCTGAAGGCGGCGTTCGCGCGCGGGGGAGACGTTCACCTGCTCGGCCTCGTCTCGCGGGGCGGGGTGCACTCGCACCTCGAGCATCTGCAGGCGCTGCTGCGCTTCGCGCCCGAGCGGACCTGGATCCATGCGTTCACCGACGGCCGCGACGTTTCGCCCCACGCGGCCGAGCACGACCTCGCCGAGCTGCCGGCCGACCGGGTTGCGACCGTGGCCGGCCGGTATTACGCGATGGACCGTGACCGGCGCTGGGAGCGGACGCAGAAGGCCTTCGATGCGATCGTCGGGGGCAGGGGCGAGCACGCCGACGACCCGGTCGCCGCCGTGCGGGCGAGCTACGAGCAGGCCGTGACCGACGAGTTCATCGAGCCGACCGTGCTCGACGGCCGCCCGAGGCTCGGGCGAGACGACGCGGCGATCTTCTTCAACTTCCGCCCGGACCGCGCCCGCCAGCTGACGAAGCTGCTGCTCGACGCGGGCATCGACGTCACGACGATGACGCACTACAGCGACGAGCTCGACACGCACGTCGCCTTCGGCGAGCAGCAGGTCGACGAGACCCTGGCCCAGGTGCTCGCCGAGCACGGTCTGCGCCAGCTCCACGCCGCCGAGACCGAGAAGTACGCGCACGTGACCTACTTCTTCAACGGTGGCCGCGAGGAGGAATGGCCCGGCGAGACGCGCCTGCTGGCGCCGAGCCCGCGCGACGTCGGCACCTACGACAAGGAGCCGGAGATGTCGGCCGAGGAAGTGACCAACAGCTTCTGCGCAGAGCTCGAGCGCGTCGACTACAGCTTCGCGGTCGTCAACTTCGCCAACCCGGACATGGTCGGCCACACCGGCGTGATCCCGGCCGTCGTGCAGGCGGTCGAAACGACTGACGCCTGCCTCGGCCGCGTGGCCGCCACCGTCGAGCGGCTGGGCGGCGTCGCGCTGATCACGGCCGACCACGGCAACGCGGAGAGGCTGCTCGAGACGGACGGTGTGAGCCCGCACACGGCCCACACCTCGAACCCGGTTCCGCTGGTCGTGACCGACCCGAAGGCGCGGCTCAGAGACGACGGCGAGCTGTCCGATCTCGCCCCAACCGTTCTCGCTTACCTGGGGCTAAGGAAACCTTTACAGATGAGCGGTCGAAACCTCTGCAAATAGCCCAAAAAGGGGTGCTGCACTGACCGCATAGCCCGTCTATACTCCGCAGGCCTTGTCACTGGCCCAGCCCGATCTCGGCGTCCTGCGGAAGGCGCAACGGGGTGACGAGCGAGCTTTCTCGCTCATCCTGCGCGCTTACGAGACGCCTGTCTTCAACTACGTGCTCCGGCTCGTAGGTGGAGACCGAGCCCTTGCGGAGGATCTGACGCAGGAAGTGTTCCTGCGGGTCTACCAGGGCCTGCCGAAGTTCTCGCTCCGCTCGAAGTTCACCACCTGGCTCTTCCAGGTGACGAAGAACCGCGTGCTCGACGAGCTGCGTGCGGTCGAGCGGCGGCCGCGGGCGCTGGTGGCGATCGACGACATCGCTCCGCTCGAGGTGATGGACGCGCCGATCGAGCGGCTCGAGGAGATCGACGCGCTCTGGACTGCCGTCGAGCTGCTCAGCACCGATCTGAAGATGGCGCTGCTCCTGCGCGACGTGGTCGGCCTCTCGTACACCGAGATCGCCGACTCGCTCGAGGTGACGCTCGCGACCGTCAAGTGGCGGATCTACAAGGCGCGCGAGGAAGTCCAGATCGCGCTCGTGCGCGAGGGCGTCTCTTTCGGGCGCGACGAGCCGGCTACGGCCGACCAGCAGCTCTAGCCCGCAGCCACGCAGCGATCTTCTCTGCCTGCTGCTGCGCGTTCGCGCCGCGCGGGATCGGCTGCACCGTCGCGCGCTGAGGCCGCGCCGGTGGGCTGGAGCTGCCACCGCTCGTGGTGAGCGCGACCGCGAGCACGACCGCGGCCAGCACCAGTACCGCCGCCAGGGCCGGCCAGAGCCAGTTCGGGCGGGTTCGCTCTGCCGGGCGCAATGGCACGGTCGGCTCGTCGCCGCCGCGGAGCTCGTGCGCGAAGTCGGCCGCCGAGGCCGGCCGGTAGGCGGGGTTCCGAGCGAGTGAGCGCATGACGGCGTCCTCAACGTTCGACGGCACCTCGGGCGCGAGGTCGCCGACCGGCACGATCTGGCCGGCCGCCTGCTTGGCGGCCAAGTCGGCGAGCGAGTCGAACTCGTACGGCGGCCGACCCGCCAGCAGCTCGTAGAGCACGGCCCCGAGCGCGTAGACGTCGGTGGCCGTGGTCACGTTCTCGCCGAGGGCCTGCTCGGGCGAGAGATAGGCCGCGGTGCCGAGCACCGTGCCGACCTGGGTGAGCGCGGTCGCTTCGGCCGCGCGCGCGATCCCGAAATCGGCCACCTTGACCGTCCCGTCCTGGCGCAGGAGCAGGTTCTGCGGCTTCACGTCGCGGTGCACGAGCCCGGCGGCGTGGGCGTGCGCGAGGCCGCGGCAGGCCTGGATCGCAAGCTCGACCGCCTTGTCTGCCGGGATCTGCCCGAGCTCGGCGAACGTCGTTCCCGGCACGTACTCCATCACGATGTACGGCCGGCCGTCCTCGGCCTCGCCCGCGTCGTACACGCTCACGACGTTCGGGTGCGAGAGCCGCGCTGCGATCCTCGCCTCGCGCAGGAAGCGCTTCTGGAATGCCGCATCGCCCGCCAGGTTCTCGGCGAGCAGCTTGATCGCCACCGGCCGGTGCAGCTCCTCGTCCTGCGCCAGGAAGACGGAGGCCATGCCGCCATGACCGAGCGGACGTTCGAGCCGGTAGCGGCCGGTCTGGAGGATCGTTTCGCTCACCGCTCCTCGTCGTGCTTCTTCTCGTGGTGGAGTTTGTGCGGCTTGTGCCACTTCCCGGGCCCGGGCTCGGCGCAGGTCGCGAGCCGCTCGGCGAGCGTGTTCGCGGCCGAGGTCAGCGGCTCCTGATAGCGAGCGGGGACCCGGCCGATCGAGGCGATCACGTCGTTGCGGAAGCGCACGGCGGCGTCGCGGGCCTGGCACGTGCCCGGGGTGAGCGCTGCCACCCGGTCGGCCTCGGCGGCCAGCCGTGTGGCGACCCCGGCCGGGATCTGCGGTGGACTCGGCGGCGGGGACGCTCTGTGCGCGTCGCCGCAACCCGCCAGCAGCAACGCGCTAGAGACCGTGAGCAAGCCGGTCCGCCAGACCATTGGGCAGCCCCCTTTCGCGAATCTCTTCCTGGGTGCGGGCGATGTCGTACTCGACGCGGCGGAAGGATGCCGTGCCGGCCTCCAGGTCGAGCAGCAGCCAGGCTGCGCGCGGGTCGCCGTCGCGGGGCTGGCCGACCGAGCCGGGGTTGAGCAGCCGCCGGCCGGGGCCCAGCGGCGTCTCCGTGCCGGCCGGGGCGAGACCGCCGTCCAGGACGTCGTCCTCGAGCGTGATCGCAAGCGGCACGTGGCTATGGCCGACGAGCACGAGCGGCGAGCGGGTCAGCTCGAACGCCACGCGTGCAGCCTCCGCCGAGAGCACGTACTCCCAGACCGGGTCACGCGGGCTCCCGTGGAACAGCTCGGCCCTGTCGCGCTCGCCCTGTGGCCGCAGCGATTGCAGAAACGTCCGTGAGCCCTCCGCGAGCACCCCGC
The DNA here is from genome assembly GCA_035473395.1 of Gaiellaceae bacterium. Taxonomy (GTDB): domain Bacteria; phylum Actinomycetota; class Thermoleophilia; order Gaiellales; family Gaiellaceae; genus AC-32. Next base: position 4,651 of record DATIOF010000008.1, on the reverse strand, counting down.
GCGTCCAGCGCGCGGCCGCGACCGCGTCGCCGGCGAACTCCTCCAGGCCGATCTCGCCGAGGACACCGAGATCGTGGTTCCCGGACAGGCAAATAGCTGCGCGTCGCTCGACCGCTGCACAGCACGGATTCGGCCGCGGCCCGTAGTCGACGAGGTCGCCAAGGCACCAGAGCTCGTCCGGTTCCTCACGCTCGATCTCCTGCAGCACGGCGTCGAGCGCGTGCCAGTTAGCGTGGACGTCGGAGATGACGGCGACCCGCTTCGCCAAGGCGTCAACCTTAGTCGCGCTCGCCGTCGGCTGGCTCGTCGCTGCGTGGCTCCTGACCAGGACGACGGTGCCGGGCAACCTGCACGCCCCGCAGGTCGATGCCGGCTCGGTCTTCCCGGCCGGGCTGCTGCAGCGGAGCGCGCACTACGACGGCTTCCTGCGCTGGCTCTGGGTGGCCGCGACGCTCGCGACGCTGGGCGCGCTGGTCTTGTTCGTCTACCTCGGCCCGCGGATCGCCCGCGCCTGGGAGCTCGGCCGGGTTGCGACCGGCGTGATGGTCGGCGTGGTGACGACGCTCGGCGTCTGGGCGGTCTCGCTCCCGTTCGGCGTGCTCCAGCTCTGGTGGGGCCGCCGCTATGGGCTCGAGCGGCAGGGCTATGTCGCGTGGGCACTGGCGCAGTGGCCGGCGCTGCTCGGCCAGGTCGTCGGCCTGACGATCGCGCTGACCGTCCTGTTGCTGCTCGCCGGGCGGTTCGGCCGGCGCTGGTGGATCGTCGCCGCGCCGCTGTTCGCCGCCGTCGGGGCGGTGCTCGTACTGGTGCTGCCGTGGGCCGAGACGCTGGGAACGCGGCCGCCGCACGACACGCCCGTCGCGGCACGCATCCGGCAGCTCGCCAGGAACGAGGGGGTCGGCGGCACGCCGGTCCGGATCGAAAAGGTGCAAGGCGAGACGACGGCGGCGAACGCGATGGCGACCGGGATCGGCCCTTCGGCGCGCGTCTTCATCTGGGACACGTTCCTCGACGGCCGCTACTCGAGCCGCGAGATCGAGGTCGTCGCCGCGCACGAGTTCGGCCACATCGCGCATCACCACATCTGGAAGGGCCTCGCCTGGTCGCTGCTGCTGACCGTGCCCGGGTTCTGGCTTGTGGAGCGGGCAACGCGCCGCCGCGGCGGCCTCGAGCGCCCTGAGGTCGTGCCGTTGGCGCTGCTCGTGCTCGCCGTGATCGGCCTCGCGATCACGCCGCTCGGCAACGCCGTCTCGCGCCGCTACGAGGCCGAGGCCGACTGGTCGGCGCTACGCGCGACCCACGATCCAGCCGCGGCGGCGAGCGTTTTCCGCAAGTTCGCGCGCTACGACCTGATCCAGCCGAACCCGCCGCTCTGGTCGTACATCTGGATCGACGACCACCCGACGGTCGTGCAGCGAATCGCGATGGCCCGTGCGTACGCGGCGAGGCGCTAAGGCGCCGCTTGCGGTGGCGGCCTCAGAACGAGCGAGCCTGCTCGCTCGTTCGTCTGAAATGACCGGTCGATGCGCTTGAGGTGATCGAGACGGCGCTAAGAGTCGTTCCCGGGCGGCGTCTCGGGGAGGTTGCGGATCCCCTCCCGCGAGGCCCACTTCGACCACGAGTCCTGCATCGCGTCGAGCAGCTCGCGCATGAAGCGCGTCGACATGTTCACCCGCGAGACGACCACGCCCGGGACGTCGCCCTCCTCGACCTCATGGTCGATGCGCGCGAACGTGAGCGTGAACTCGTAGTCGGAGAAGCTGATGTTGGCGAAGTTGGCGTAGACCCCGGCGAGGTTCTCGGGGTCGAGATGGATGTTGAGCTGGCGCTCTTGGTCGTCGCCTTCCACGAGCCGAACATACTACTGGGGTGATCGAGTCGTTCAGCGCACGCCGCATCGGCTACGCCGTCGGTGCGCTCCTCGCGGTTCTGGTGGGCGGGACGATCGCGTTCCACCAGTCGCTGCACGAGACGTGGATGCAGTCCGCGTACCGCACGGTCGTCACGATCTCACTTGCGGGGCTCGATACGGTCCCCAAGAACGACTCGTCGCGTGCAGTCTCGATTGTGCTCGTGCTCGTCGGGCTGACTATCTTTGCCTACATCGCGACCGTCCTCGTCGAGGGCATCTCGCAGGGCGTCTTCACGGGCGCGTTTGCCGAGCGGAGGAGGAGACGCACGATCGAGCACCTGAGCGACCACTACATCATCTGCGGCTATGGCCGGGTCGGCCGCCGGATCGCAGCCGAGTTCCTCGAGGAGGGCGTGCGCTTCGTCGTGCTCGACTTCAGCCCGGAGGCAATTCAGGCGGCGCGCGACCGGAACGTGCTCTACATCGAGGGCAGCGGCATCGAGGACGAGGATCTCGAGGCGGCCGGGCTCTCGCGGGCGACCGGTCTCGTGGCCTCGTCGGACTCGGACGCCGACAACCTGTACATCACGCTCTCGGCGCGCAACGCGCGGCCCGAGCTGCTGATCGTCGCCCGCGCGTCCGACGAGGACGCGGCGAAGAAGCTGCGCCTGGCCGGGGCCGACCGCGTCGTGCAGCCGTACTCGACGGCCGGCAAGGAGATGGCGAAGCTCGTTCTGCGGCCCCAGGTGGCCGCGTTCCTGGACATCGTCTCGACGAGCGGCGGCCCGGAGCTGCTGTTCGAGGAGATCGAGGTCAAGCAGAGCTGCCGCGAGGCCGGCAAGTCGATCCGCGAGCTGCGCATCCGCCAGCAGACCGGGGCGATGATCGTCGCGCTGCGCAAGGGGGACGGCACGTTCGACACGACACCCGAGCCCGACGCGGTGCTCGACGTCGGCGACGTGATGATCGCCGCCGGCACGCCCGAGGAGCTCGGCCGCCTCGAGGAGCTGTTCGCGCCGACCGAAGCCCTTGCCTGACGCGGTCGCCCGACTCGAGGCCCGGCTCTCGGAGCTTGCGGGCGCGCCGGTCGAGCTGGAGCGGCCGAACGATCCCGCGCACGGCGACTACGCGACCAACGTAGCGATGCAGCTCGCGCCGGTGCAGCGCCGCTCGCCGCGCGAGCTCGGCGAGGAGCTCGCAGCCGCCGCGGCAGGGCTGGACGAGGTCGAGCGCACGGAGGTCGCCGGGCCCGGCTTCGTCAACCTCTGGCTGACCCCGGCGTGGTTCGGCGAGGCGCTCGGCGAGATCCTGGCCGCCGGGAGCGGCTACGGCGGCGGCTCGGCAGCCGCGCCGGAGAAAGTGCAGGTCGAGATGGTCTCGGCCAACCCCACCGGGCCGATCACGGTCGCCTCGGGGCGAAACGGCGCGATCGGCGACTCGGTCGCTCGCCAGCTCGAGTTCGCCGGGCACGACGTCTCGCGCGAGTACTACTACAACGACGCCGGCGCTCAGCTGGAGCGGTTCCGCGCCTCCGTCGACGCGGTTCGGCGCGGGGAGGACCCGCCCGAGGACGGATACCACGGCGACTACATCGCCGAGCTCGCGGCCGCCGGGGACGACCCGGTGCCGCAGATGCTGCGGCAGATCGAAGCCAGCCTCGAGCGCTTCCGCATCCACTTCGACTCGTGGATGCTGCAGAGCGAGCTCGAGCAGCGATTGCCCGAGTTCCTGCCGCGCGTCGACACCTACGAGAAGGACGGTGCGGTCTGGGCACGCTCCTCCGCATACGCCGACGACGAGGACCGCGTCATCATCCGCTCGCCCGAGCACGGCGGGACGCCCACGTACCGTGCGGCCGACATCGTCTACCTCGTCGACAAGCTCGAGCGCGGCTTCGACCGGGCGCTGTACGTGCTCGGTGCCGACCACCACGGAACGCGCAAGTGGTACGAGGCGGTCGCGCGGATGCTCGGCTACGACCCGGCGCGGGTCGAGGTCCTGCTCTACCAGCTCGTCCATCTGACCCGCGGCGGCGAGCAGGCGAAGATGTCGAAGCGCCGTGGCGACGTCGTCTTCCTCGACGAGTTCATGGACGAGGTCGGTGTCGACGCGGCCCGCTGGTACCTCGTCAACCGCGGGCCCGACCAGACGATCGAGATCGACGTCGACCTCGCGGCCGAGCGCTCGGAGAAGAACCCGGTCTACTACGTCCAGTACGCGCACGCGCGCATCGCCGCGATCAGGCGCAACGCGGGCGACGCCGAGGTCTCGGCGGAGGTCCCACCGGAGCTGGCGCAGGAGGAGAAGGATCTCGTCAAGCGGCTCGCCGACTTCCCCGCGGTCGCGGCCGACGCGGCCGAGCGGCGTCACCCGCACGCAATCCCGACCTACGCGATCCGGCTCGCCGACGACTTCCATCGCTTCTACCACCACCAACGGGTGCTCGAGAGCGATGCGCAGGCGTTCCGGCTCGGTCTCTGCACGGCGACGCAGAACGTGATCGCCCGCTGTCTCGACCTCGTCGGGGTGGAGGCGCCGGAGCGGATGTAGGATCCGCGCCCTATGGCGCAGGCGTCGGTCGAGTCGGGCAGAACGGGCAACCGCCCCGACCGCAACCTCGCCCTCGAGCTCGTCCGCGTGACCGAAGCGGCGGCGCTCGGCGCCGGTCGCTGGATCGGCCGCGGCGAGAAGGAGTCCGCCGACCAGGCCGCGGTAGACGGCATGCGCGCGATCCTCGACACGGTCTCGATGGCGGGCCTCGTCGTGATCGGCGAGGGCGAGAAGGACGAGGCGCCGATG
>DATIOF010000007.1:0-2633 GCA_035473395.1 Gaiellaceae bacterium | reverse complement strand
GTCGACGAGCCGGCGCTCGCTGACACCTACCAGCCCGGCATCGCATGGGAGTGGCAGTGGGCCGACTCGCGTCTCGGCGAGGTGCCCGACTGGGTCTTCCGCGCGGCGTCCTCCGTGAAGATCGCGGTCGTCGACAGCGGCGCCGATGTGAGCGCGCCCGACCTGGCCGACAAGGCTCCGCGCACCTGGAGCGTGCTCTCGCGCTCGACGCGCGTGCGCGACCGGCTCGGGCACGGCACCTTCGTCTCATCGCTGGCGACGGGCTCGGTCACCAACGGCACGGGCATCTCGGGCTTCGGCGGCGACGCGCAGCTGCTGGTCGTCCAGGCGATCGACGCCGACGGCTACATCACCGACATCGACGAGGCCGCCGCGATCGTCTACGCGGTCAAGCACGGCGCGAAGATCATCAATCTTTCGATCGGCGGCGCCGAGACCTCGCAGGTCGAGCGGCGCGCGATCCACTGGGCCGCCCGGCACGGCGTCCTGATCGTCGCGGCCGCCGGCAACGAGCACGACGAGGGCAACCTGCCCGACTACCCGGCCGCGTTGCTGCAGCCGGTCGGCTCCTATGGCCGCGGCGGCATCGGGCTGGCGGTCGGCGCGACCTCGATGGACGGCACGCGCTCCTACTTCTCGAACACCGGCTCGTACCTCTCGCTGGCGGCGCCGGGCTACAACGTCTTCGCGGCCGAGTCGGCTGACGCACCGTGGCCGCGCGCGCAGCTGCCGTGGAGCTCACCCGGCTACTACGGCTGGGCGAGCGGCACCTCGTTCGCCTCGCCCGAGGTGGCCGGCGTCGCCGCGCTCGTGTGGGCGGCCAACCCCCGGCTGACCGCGCGGCAGGTGGCGAAGGTGCTGAAGCAGAGCGCGACCGGGACACACTGGAACTTCGAGCTCGGCTGGGGCCGCCTCGACGCCGCTGCGGCGGTGCAGCTCGCGCTCGAGACCCGCGGACTCGCGCTCCGGCCGGTCCGCCGCACGTCGGCTCGGCACTCGTAGCGACACGGCCAGCTCGGCCATCTTGCGCAGTCGCGGTTACGTCGGCACGATCTCGGCATGGCGCCGGTGGTCGACCGTGAAGAGGCCGTGGCTACGATGTTCGCGATTGCTGACCTGAACGCGAACGTCGAGCGGATCGTCCGAATCCTCGAAGGAGAGGCGAATGGCGACGAAGGGCTATCGGAAGAGGACGCCTGAGGAGCGGGCCCGTTGGCAGGAGAACCACGAGCGGCTCGAACGCGTGCTCGAGAAGGCGCTGGCGGACCTGGGCACCACGCGGAACGAGCTTCACGCCAAGGTCGGGCTCCCTCGACCGCCTCGTTCTACACGCTAGTCACGAGCCGCGGCCGATCCACTCCTCGCCGCCCTCGTAGATCTCCTTCTTCCACAGCGGCACCGTCTCCTTGAGCGTGTCGATCGCGTCCTTGCAGGCCGCGAGTGCGTCCTGCCGGTGCGGGGCCGAGACCGCGATCACGACACTCCCCTCGCCGATCCCGAGCGTGCCGACGCGGTGGTGGATCGCGATCGCGCAGAGCTCGTAGCGCTCCTGCAGGTCGTGCGCGAGTTGCGCCATCACGTCCTCGGCCATCTCGGCGAAGGCCTCGTACTCGAGCTGCGTCACCTCGCGGCCGCGTGACTGCCGGCGCACCGTTCCGGTGAAGGTGGCGACCGCGCCGGCGCGCTCGTCGGCGACCTCTGCGGCCACAGCCTCGAGCGAGAGTGGCTGGTCGGTGACACGGAACGCACCGCCCGAGACCGGCGGGATCAACGCGACCTCGTCGCCGTCCGCGAGCTCCCGCTCCGGCTCGGCGTACTCGCGGTTCACCGCGTAGAGGAGTCCCGGGGGCTCGTCGCCGAGCTCGAGGGCCGGCCAGACGTCCGAGACGCGCGCGATCCCGTCGAGCTCCTGCTCCGACCAGCCCGCCCGCTCGCGCAGGCCCGCGAAGAGGCGAACGCGGATCATCGCGTGAGCGTACTTGACACGGTGCGGCGAATCCGCCATAGATACGGCGGAACCGCCCTACATGGTCAAGGCCCTCTCACTCCTGTTCCTCGTCGCGCTCGGCACCGCGCCGTCGCCGCACGTCAAGGCGGTGTCCGTGCCGAGGCACGCCGTCAAGGGCGTCCCATGGCGAGCGGTAGTGACCGTCTCGCCCCCGGCGCGGGCCACCTTGCGCGTCATCGGGCCGAAGACGGTGGCCGTGCCGCTACGCCCGACGAAGCAGCACGGCCGCTACCAGGCGACCCTCCGTTTCCCGTTCGCGGGCACCTGGCGCGTCGCGGTCACCGTCGGTCACCGGACCACGCGCCTGGGCTCCGTCGCGGTCGACGTCCAGCGCGATCCACTCGTGCAGGACCCGATCTCGATCGCGGCCGAGCCGTCCGGCTCGCTCGTCGTCGGCCAGCTGCGGTCCTCCGCGGTGCTGCGCATCGCGCACGCGCGTGCACTGAAGCTGGCCGACGGCCCGGGCGTCTTCCACGTCTACGTGGCCGGCAGCACCACCTACGCGGCCGGCCGCGACGGGGTCGTCTACCGGCTCGACGGCTCGAAGCTGACCCCGCTCACCCCGCCGATGGACGCGAGCGCCGTCGCGGTGGACGCCGCCGGCAACCTGTACGTGGCGATCTAC
>DATIOF010000006.1:0-22706 GCA_035473395.1 Gaiellaceae bacterium | reverse complement strand
GGGAGGGCGCCGTGGCGCGACCCGTACACCTTCCGGCCCGAGAGCCCGCCGCGTTGGAACTTCGGCGGCTGGCCGTTCGGAGTCGTCTTCTGGCCGCTCGACGCGCTGTTCGGGCACGTGCGCGGCTGGAACCTGTTCCTGCTGCTGACCTACCTCGCGGCGGGCGGCTTCGCCTACCTCTGGTTACGGGAGCTCGCGCTGCCGGCCGCGGCGGCGGCGTTCGGCGGGCTCGTCTTCGCGCTCGAGCCGTACCGCGTCGCGCAGAGCGCTGGCCACCTGCGGGGACCGATCTCGGCGCTTCTGCCGCTCGCGCTGTGGGCGCTCGAACGCGGCCGGCGCGGCTCGCCGTGGTGGTACGTGTGCTCGGGCGCGGCGCTGGCCTCGATCCCGTTCTCCGACGTGCACCTGGCGCTCGGCGCGATTCCGTTCTTCCTGCTCTACGCGCTCTGCCGCCGCGCCTGGCTCGGCGGGGCACTTGCCACCGTCCCGGCGCTGGCTGCGGCGCTCGTGGTCGGGCATTACTCGACGAGCGGGATTGGCTCCAGCGGCCGCTCGCTCCGCGAGGTGGCGCGCTACTCGGCGACCGGCCTCGACTTCGTCACGCGCCACCCGCGGCACGGGCTCGAGAGCTTCGTCTTCCTCGGCTGGCTGACGCCGCTGCTTGCGCTCGCCGGGCTGGCGGTACTCGTGCGCGCGCGGCGATGGTGGCTCGTGGCGGTGCTGGCGGTCGGCGCGCTCGTGCCGATGCTGCTCGCGCTCGGGACGCACTTCCCGCTCTACTCGACCCTCTGGCACCACCTGCCGCCGCTGCGCTACCCGCGCGTCCCCGAGCGGCAGATGCCGGTGGCCTGCCTCGCGGTGGCCGCGCTCGCCGCCTTCGCGGTTGCGCGCCTCCGCTGGGTACTGGTCGTGGCGCTGCTCGTGCTCGTCGCTGCCGACCTGCGCGTCTCGATCTACCAGGCTGCCGCGGCGCAGCCCGGAAGAGGCGCGTACGCCGGGTTGAGCGCGCCCGGCCGGCTGCTGGAGATCCCGGTGCTGCACCCGAACGTCCACCTCGGCAGCGTGTACCTCTGGTACGACCAGGTCGCGCAGCGCGAGCGGCCGGGCGGTTACTCGACGATCGCGCCGGAGGCAGCGGCAAGGCTCTCGCTGCGGCTGGCCGAGCTGAACTGCGGCGACTGGAGGCCCGGCGACGACGCGCTGCTGCGTCGGCTACGCGTGAACTACGTCGCCTTCCACCGCGGCCTCGCCGGCGAGACCGGCTGGTTCGCGTGGCGCGAACTGCTGGACAACGGCTTCGGCCAGGTGGCGCGAGACGACGGCGTGACGATGCTCGAGCGCGGCCGCTCGGGCGGGTCGTCGCCCGTTGCGGAGCCCGCCGAGCGCGTCGTCTTCTGCCAAGGCTGGCACGGCGGCTCGCCGCGCTACCGTCACGCGGCCTTCTGGGCGCGCGGGTCGGTGCGGCTCGTGCTCACGAGCCGCCGGCCCGTGCGGGTGACGATCAGCGTCGACCGCCGCCCGGTCTTCACGCAGCGGGTGGGCGTGCTCGAGCCGTCCCTGTTACTCAAAGGTGCCGGCTGGCACCTGATCGGCGTCGACGTCAGGCAGGCCGACCGCGGGTTGCGCGTCCGCGTCGAGCCCGTCACCTGACGCGCATCTCTTCGTACTGGTACGGGTAGTCGCCCTCGGGGTAGCTGTGGCTCGGCAGCGTCGGGTAGTGCGTCCCGAGCACCTGATTGAAGACGTAGCGCAGCACGTTGACGGTGTTCGGCGGCCCCGGCACGCGTGGCTTTGGCACCCCCGGTAGCGAGAGCGCCAGCAGGCCCTTGACCCGGATCTGCTGCATCGAGCGCTCGCCGAACTGGCTCTCGGCCTGGAAGCCCTCGTCGGAGACCACGACGATCACGGGCGGCAGGGCGGAGTTGGCCCGGATCGCGTCGATGGCGCGCAGCAGCTCGCGGTTCACGTACTGGAGCTGGCGCAGGAAGTAGGGCATCCCCACCGTCGACCCGAGGGCCGCGTCGGAGGCGTACGGGAAGTCAACCGGCTGACCGTGCGGCCCGAACACGTACGGGTCGTGCGGCAGCAGCGTGTGGAAGAGGACGAACTTCGGCCCCGGCTCCTTCGTGACGTCGTGCAGGCGCGAGAACCCACTGTGGACGCTTTCGCGAAAGCGCCGGTCGGTCGCGGAGCGGTCGAAGCCGATCGGCCCGCCGAACGCGCGCAGGACGGTCTTCTGCAGCCAGAGGTTCGCGAGGCTGTCGGGGACCGCGAACGAGGAGATGTCCGGGTTGCCGGTCGGAAAGGTGACCTCGTCGGTGTCGAGGTGGACGTAGCGGTAGCCGAGCGGGTCGAGCAGGCGCGCTGCGCGGTTGTCCGCGATCAGGCGGCGCACCGGCCGGACGTCCTGCGACTTCGGGCCGAGGATCTTCGGCAGCCCGGTCAGGTAGTCCATGTTCACCTCGGCCGCGATGTTCGACTCGCTGTCGGAGTACGGGCTGCGCGCGTCGGGCGCGATCGCGAAGCCGCGACGCCGAAGTGCGGCGAGGAAGGTCGCGTCCGTGTAGTGGAAGTACTGCCGCAGCACGTCCGGGCGCGGATGGTCGTCGGGCACCAGCACGTAGACGTCCGGCAGCCGCGATCGGTTCTGCGCGGGCGGGCTGGCCAGTGAGTGCGCCCAGATCCGCGGGTCCGTCGACGAGAGCATGGGATGGCGAATCTGGTACGCGACAATCCGGATCGCCGGACCGGCGAACAGCACGACCGCGGCGACCGCGAGGACGACCGTCACGCTCCAGACGTCGCGCGTCGTCCGCGCAAGGGCGACCGCGACGACACCAGCGATGACGGCCCACAGCAGGACGTACCACCACCCGCCCGGCCCCCAACCGGCCACGGCGCCGTAGTAGAAGAACGCGATCACGAGCACCGAGGCCAGCACGGCGGCCTTCGCCGAATCGCGGTAAGCAAGCAGAGCAAGCCCGAACGCCCCGAGACCGGCGATCACGCTCAGCGCCAATGGCCACCAGAGCACCCGGAGCTCGACGTCCGTCTCGTTCTGCGCGAACAGCGACAGCAGCGGGAAGACCGCGAAGAGGACGGGGATCACGATCAGGCCGAGGCGCTTGGACGCGGTCACGACCGGGCGAGGCTAGCGCGCCCATCATGAGTGGAAGATGAACGCCTCGTGCTAGTGGTTGCCGTCGCCCTGGTGGCCGCCGCCCTGCGAGCCGCCGGCGCCCTGCTGCTGTTGGCCGCCGCCCTGCGAGCCGCCACCGCCGCTCTGGCCGGATCCACCGTCGCCGTGGGCGCCTTGGCCGGAGCCGCCAGTACCACCGTTCCCCGAGCTCCCGCTCGATCCGCTGTCGCCTTGCTGGCTTTGGCCGGTGCCGCTTCCGGATTGCTGCTGCTGCGAGCCACTGTGCTCGTTTTCTTGGTTCTGCGTGCCATCGTGCTGCTGCGGGTTCGCGTGCGTGGAGGGATCGACCGAGCCGTTGGACGGAGCGGGCGTCGTCACCGAAGGGAGGCTCGGCTGTCCATCGTGGGTGTTGTTCTGGGCGCCGTCATCCTTGTTGTGGTGCGCGCCGGGGAGAGAGACGCCGACGTTGTGCGCGACGTCGGCGATCGCGCCCTGAACAGGCCCGGGGAACGCTCCGCCGTAGGCGACTCCACAGAACAGTCCGAGCAGCGTGGCCGCCGCGAGCACGAGCCGGCCGGTCGACCGGCCCCGCCGCCGGCGGTGGACCGTCGTGGCAGCGGCCACCGGCGGTGCCTTGGCGACCGCGTCCATGATCGCGCCGAGGTGCTTGCGCTGGGTCGCGGCATCGGGCGAAGCTCGAAAGGTCTGCTCCAGCTGTTTGACGAAAAGGGCAAGCTCGTCGGTCTGGGGGTCACCGTTGGGCTGCCGTCCGTCCAGGAGCCGCTCGAGCTCTCGGTCGTTCAAACGCGAGAAGACTCCCATCTCGTCCTGGTAAGCGCCGTCGTCGCTCAAAGGGGTACGCCCTCCGCCGCCAGCGCCTTCTTGACCTGCGCGAGACCCCGGCGCTGAAGCGCCTTCACCGCGCCTTCGCTCTTCCCAACCGTGCTCGCGACCTCCGACACCGTCAGTCCGCCGACCACGCGAAGCAGCAGCACGTCCCGCTGGTCGGGAGCGAGCTCACCGAGGATCCAAATCACCCGCTCGCTTGCGAGCGCCCGGGTCACCCCTTCCTCGGCGTCCTCGGCCGACGCTTGCCACTCAGAGACCTCCGCGGCCGGCTCGACCGGCCGGCGGGCGCTTCGCCGCGCGTCGTCGATCAGGCGGTGATGAGCGATCGTGAACACCCACGAGCGGAAGTCGCTCTCACCGCCCTCGAACCGCGGCAAGTCGCGGACGACCTGCAGAAAGACCTCGCCGGCCACGTCCTCCGGCTCGGCGGCTCCGCGGGCGCGGAGGTAGCCGAGCACCGAGGGAGCGAGCTCCCGATACAGCTGCGCCCAGGCCCATTCAGCCCCTTCCCGGGCGGCAGCGAGGACGGTGGGAAATGTGTCTCCGAGCACGCCAGTCTTCCCGGCTCGTTATCGGCCGGCACCCGAGCCTGCCAAAGCCCGCGGCCGCTCGCGCAGGAGAACCGCGCTGGACGCACGCGCGTCCCAGCCGGGCTCCGTGTCGGGTCTAGTTCTCGTTCTGGCCCTGCTGGCCTCCGTCGGACTGGCCCTGCTGGCCTCCGTCGGACTGGCCATGCTGGCCCTGGTCCTGCTGGCCCTGGTCCTGCTGGTCCTGCTGATCCTGCTGGCCCTGGTCGGACTGGCCCTGCTGGCCGTCGTCCTGCTGGCCCTGCTGGCCTTCGTCGACCTGGCCCTGCTGGCTCTGGTCCTGCTGGCCCTGCTGACCGTCATCGACCTGACCCTGCTGACCGTCGTCCTTCTGACCCTGTTCGGCCGGGTCGGTCTGAGCCTGCTCGCCCTGGTCGTGCTGGGACACACTCTCGTCCGCAGTCGCCGGAGGGGCCGTCACCGCGCCGGGCGGCGTCGCCTCGAGCGGGCTCTGGGTGGTCGTGCCGCCGGAGGGCATGGGAAGCCCGGCGTTGCCGGCGAGGTGCGAGACGCCCCGCTGGACCGGTCCGGGGAGCGCCGAGGCATACGCGGCGCCGGTGAGCGCGCAAAGCGCAAGGACCGTGGCGACGATCGCGACGCGAAGGGCTGGGAACTGCCTGCGATTCACTCGAACCTCCTACGGCTTTCGGATTGAACGAACGGGTGCTCCGGTAAGCGTCGTCGGCAGCCGAAGGGGTACGCCCGCGGTCCGACATCACTCGAACGAGGCAGGCCGCGGCACGCAGGTCACGGTTTCATGCCGAAGCGCTCGAGCAGCACGCCGTGCCGCAGGCCCTGGTCGCTGACCGTGAGCGAGTCGCGGCCGAGCTTCGCGAGCACGGTGCGGACGATGCAGGCACCGGCGAGGATCACCTCCGCGCGCTTGGGCTGCAGGCCCCGGATCGAGCGCCGCGCTTCGGCGTCACGCGTGCGATAGAGCTCGATCTGCCGCTCGATCTCGCCCGCCTCGAGCTCCAAGCCGCGCACGCGGCCGGGCTCGTAGCGCTCGAGCCCCAGCTGGACGCCGGCGAGGTTGGTGATCGCCCCGCCGATCCCCACCAGGACGGCGAGCGGCGGCCGCCCCTCCAGCGGCCCGAGCTGGGACGCGATCGCCTCCCGCGCCGCCGTCACCGTCTGCTCGTCGACGGCCCGGTCGAGCCCGAAGCGCTCGGTGACCGGCACCGCGCCGAGATCGAGGCTGAAGCGCTCCCGCACATGGCCGTCCTCGCCGAAGGTGAACTGCGAGCTGCCGCCGCCGGTCTCGAACACGCCGAGCCTGCCCGCGCCGAGGTGCAGCGCCTCGGCGGCCGCGAGGAACGAGAGCCGAGCCTCCTCCTCGCCTGCGATCACCTCGACGTGGACGCCCGCACGCTCGCGGACGGCTTCGAGGAACGCGTCCGAGTTGGCGGCCTGGCGCAGGCCCGCCGTGCCGACGACCGCGATCTCCTCCGCGCCGGCGCGCCGCGCCTCGTCGGCCAGCTCGGCGATCGCGTCGACGGTCCGCCGGACCGGCTCCTCGCCGAGACGGCCGGTCTCGTGGATCCCCTCCCCCAGCCTCGTCATCTCGGAGCGGTCGACGAGCGTCCGCCACTCACCGTCTTCGAGTCGCTCGCCGACGTTCAGCTTGACCGAGTTGGTGCCGACGTCGATTGCCGCGTAGCGGCGCGTCACGCAGAAGCGTGCTTCGCGAAGTACCTCAGCGCCTTGCGGGTCTTCGTCTGCTGCTCGCCCGAGAGGTCGACGCCGACCTTCGCCAGGAACGCCCGGCTCTCCGCGGCAACCTGAAAGGCCTCGTTCGTGGCGCAGCGGGTCGAGAGCTCGAGCACGCGGGAGCCGTCCGGGTAGAGCCACATCTCGCCGACGATCCGGCGTCCGAGCTCCTCCGGCTCGATCCGCCCCTTGAGCACGAAGATCGGGCCGAGCACGGCCAGGTCGTCCAGCGCGATTCCCTCCGGCGCATGCGCCGCGTAGAACGCGCGCTGCTCCTTCGAGAAGAGCTTCCGCGGCGGGCGCTCGCCCGCGAGGGTGCTCCGTACCGCGGTTGCGCGCAGCGGCCGCTTCAGCGAGCCCGAGCAGACGAAGCCGCCGGGCAGCGCGTCGACCTCGACCTTGAAGCTCGGCGATTCGCGCAGCTCGGACGGCAGCTCGGCGGGCACGACCGGGCGCAGCTTGACCACCGAGTCGTCGCCTTTGCCCTGGATCCGGCGCGCGCGGACGACCACGCCGGCCTTGTCGAGCGCCAGCTCCGGCGTGTCGAAGAAGAAGACCTGCCGGATCTGCGCCTGCAGAGGATCCATCCCGAGCGCCGAGACCGTCGAGGCGTGGTCGACCTCGGGCACGGTCAGCTTCAGCTCGACGCTGTCCGAGTCCTTGGCGAGCTCCAGGAACTCCGCCTGCTGCTCGTCCGTGAATCTCGGCGACGTGGTCGCGTTCATCGCGACAACAGCCTACGCCTACATGCCCATCGCGTGGTATCCGGCGTCGACGTAGAGCGTCGTGGCGGTCACGTTTTTGGCGTCGTCCGAGAGCAGGTAGGCGCCGGCGGCGCCCACGTCGTCGGCGTCGATCGGGCGGTGCAGCGGGGAGCGCTCGTCGACGATCGACTCCATCGTCGGAAAGCCCGCGATCGAGCGCGCCGCCAGCGTCCGCACGGGGCCGGCTGAGATCGCGTTCACGCGGATGTTCTTCTGGCCCAGGTCCCAGGCGAGGTACTGCACGGAGGAGTCGAGCGTCGCCTTGGCCACGCCCATCACGTTGTAGTGCGGCACCGCGCGCTCGCCGCCGAGGTAGGTCATGGTCAGGATCGAGCCACCGCCCGCGGCCTCCATCAGCGGCTCCGCCAGCCGCGCGCACGCGACCAGCGAATACGCCGAGACGTCGAGCGCCATCCAGAACCGGTCGCGCGGTGTGTCGGTGAAGCGGCCCTCGAGGTCCTCGGCGGCCGCGTACGCGACGGAGTGCACCAGCAGGTCGAGCTGACCGCCGAACGCCTCTCCCGCCTCGTCGAAGACGCGCGCCAGGTGCTCGTCGTCGCGCACGTCGCAGGCCGTCACGAGCGGGGACTCCACGGTGTCGGCCAGCTCGCGGACGTTCTTCTCGATTCGCTCGCCCTGGAAAGTGAACGCGAGACTCGCGCCGCCGTCGGCGAGTTGCTTCGCGATCGCCCACGCGATCGAGCGGCGGTTGGCGACGCCGAACACGAGACCGCGCTTGCCTGCGAACCGACCGTCCATGGTGGGCGAGTCTAAGCGCTTAGAGGTACATTGCCGGACTTGCGCCGCCCACTACTTCTCTCGCTCCTCGCGGCGCTGCTCGTCCTCGCGACCGCTTCCGCCGCAGCGGCCGGCCTGCGCCCGATTCGCCTGCCGCGGGGCGGCGAGACGGCCGCCACGCGCGTCCGCCACGGCGTCTTGCGCATCCCGCGCGGCCAGGCGCGGGGACGCGTGACCGTGCTCGTCGGTCTGCGGCTCCCGCCGCTCGCCCAGCGCTACGGCTCGGGCCTGTTCGCTTTCGGCCCGCGCAAGAAGCTCGACGTCGCCGACAGCGCCTCGCAGGCCTACCTCGCCCGCCTCGCGCGCGCCCAGGCGGTCGCCGCCCGCGCGATCCGGCGCGCCGTGCCGAGCGCGACGATCTCGTACCACTACCGCACGATCCTCGACGGGATGGCGGTCAGCCTCCGCTACCGCGACCTGCCGCGGCTCTTGCGCGTCGGCGCTGTGCGCAAGGTCTACCCGAGCATCCGCTATCACCTCGACACGAACAGGAGCCCGTCGGTGATCCGCGCGGACACGTTCTGGGCGACCACCGGCGGCCGCGGCCAGGGGATCAAGATCGGCGTGGTCGACGACGGCGTCGACTCGACGAACCCGTTCTTCAACCCGGCCGGCTTCTCGTACCCGGCCGGCTTCCCGAAGGGCGGCAGGAAGTGGACGACGCCGAAGGTGATCGTCGCGCGCGCCTTCCCCGGCCCCGGCTCCGGGCGGCAGGGCCACCTTGCCCTGTACCGGCAGGACTCGTTCCACGGCACGCACGTGGCCGGGATCGCCGCCGGCGTGGCCGGCACCGTGGTCGCACCTGGGCCCGACCATCCGGCTGTCAGCGGCCTCTCGGGCATCGCGCCGCGAGCATGGATCGGCAACTACCGCGTCTTCAACGTGCCCGTGCCGACCGGCGGGCTCGACGCCTTCACCCCGGAGATCGTGCTCGCCTTCGAGGCGGCCGTGAACGACGGCATGGACGTGATCAACTTCTCCGGCGGCGGCCCCGAGATCGATCCTGCCAGCGACGCCCTGATCGACGCGCTGAACAACGTGGCCGCGGCGGGCGTCGTCCCCGTGATCTCGGCCGGGAACGACCGCGACGACTTCGGCGAAGGCTCCGTCGGCTCGCCGAGCAACGCGCCGGCTGCGATCTCGGTAGCCGCCGTCTCGAACCTGCACGTCTTCGGCACGGAGCTGACGGTCACGGCCGCGGGAGCTCCGGCCAACCTGCAGCACATCCCGTACTCGTTCAACGCGCGCGTGGCGCCGGCCTGGATCGCCGGGCAGACGGTGGCCGACGTCGGCACGATCACCGGTACGACCGGCCAGCCGGTCGAGCGCCACGTCTGCTCGCCGCCCGGGTTCGATCCGAACGACTCGCGGTTCTCCTCGCTGCCGGCCGGCTCCCTGAGCGGCACCGTTGCGCTCGTCTCGCGCGGCGGCTGCACGTTCGTCTCGAAGATGGAGCGCGTGCGCAAGGCCGGCGCGACCGGGATCCTGTTCGTCGACAACCGCTTCGGCGAGGCGAACTTCATCCCCGTCGACCTCGGCTTCCCGGCCGGGATGGTCTCCGACCTCGACGGCGCCAACCTGCGCGCGTACATGGCCGCCCACGGCGGCCGCACGACCTTCCGCTCGAGCGCCCTCAGCGACCCGAAGGAGGTCGACACCGGCCGCAGCGGGGTCATCACCAGCTTCTCGTCAGGCGGGCCGACCAACTTCGACCACAAGCTGAAGCCCGACGTCGCCGCGCCGGGCGGGCAGATCCTCTCCAGCACGCTGACCGAGTTCGCCGGCGCGCCGTTCGCGGTCTTCGACGGCACGAGCATGGCCGCGCCGCACGTCTCGGGCGCCGCCGCGCTCCTGTTGCAGCAGCACCCGGACTGGTCGCCGCAGCAGGTCAAGTCGGCGCTGATGACCTCGGGCCAGCCCGCGTGGGGCGACACCGCGCGTACGAAGGAGGCGTCGGTGCTGCTCGAGGGCGGCGGCCTGATCGACGTCTCTGCGGCGAACGACCCGAAGCTCTTCGCCGAGCCCTCGTCGCTCTCGTTCGGCTATCTCAACACGGACGGCCACGCCGCACGCAAGCCGCTGCTGCTCGAGCTGTCCGACGCGGGGACCGGCGGGGGCGCCTGGAACGTCTCGGTCGAGCCGCAGTCTGCGTCGCCGGGCGCGACGATCGCACCGTCGACCTCGTCGTTCACGATCCCGCCCGGCGGCACGGTCGACCTGCCCGTCGTGGCGACCGCGGCCAACTCGGCGCCGACCGGCGACGACACCGGCTTCGTCGTCTTCACCCGCGGCAGCGACCGCATCCGCGTCCCGTACTACTTCAGGGTCTCGTTCCCGCGGATCGGCCTGGCGCCGCGCGACACGATCAAGGTCGACCAGCTCGGCGACACGAGCAAGGGCACGAGCTACGTCAGCCAGTACCGCTTCCCGACCGAGCCGTTCGGCCCGCCGCCCGACTACAGCGGCAAGCCGTTCAACGAGGATGGCGGCGAGCGCGTCTACACCGTGCGGGTCAGCGAGCACGCCGCGAACGCCGGGGTCGCCGTGGTCGCCAGCGAGCCGAACGCACTGGTCGAGCCCTGGTTCCTCGGCTCGCTGAACGAGGACGACGTCCAGGGCTACGCCGGCACGCCGCTCAACGTCAACGGCCTGACCTTCGAGTACCAGTTCGACAACGGCGCGGCCGCGGTCGACTTCCCCCACGAGGGCCGCTACTTCGTCGCGGTCGACTCGCGCGCCGACCCCTACACGGACCTGCCGCTGCGCGGCCAGTACCTGTTGCACTCGTGGCAGAACGACGTCACGCCGCCGCGGTTCACGGTCCTGAGCAGGGTGGTCACGCCCGGCCGGCCGCTGATCGCCGGGATCGTCAGCGACCGTGGCGCCGGCGTCGACCCGCTCTCGCTGGTGATCGCCTACAAGCAGACGCTGCTGCTCGCGGCGCTCTACGACCCGGGCTCGGGCCTGGTGCTCTGGGCGCTCGACGGCGCACCGAAGATCGGCGTCGGCAAGACGCCGATGCTCGCGATCGCCTCCGACTACCAGGAGTCGAAGAACATCGACCAGGCGGGGAACGTGCTCCCGAACTCGGTCTTCCGCAGCTTCCCGCTGCGAGCCGTCACGCGGCCGACCCTGACCTGGCTGCTCCCACGCCCGCGCGCCTGCGCGACTGGCGGCCTGTTCGTGCTCGCCGGCGCCTCGCACGGCGTTCGCTCGGTCAAGTTCTTCGACGGCAAGCGCCTGATCGCGACTGAGCGGCGCGGCAGCGAAGGTCTGTTCGCGACGCCCTGGCGCACCGCCAAGGCTCGGGCCGGCAAGCACGTGCTGCGCGCGCTCGTGACCGACCGGCGCGGAGCGACGGCCTCGGCCACCCGGCGCGTCCGCGTTTGCCGCTAGCCGTCGTCACCGGCGGCTCGAGCGGAATCGGGGCGGCGGTGGCGAGAGCTCTGCGCGGGCGCGGCTGGGACTGCGTCCTGATCTCGCGCGGGGAAGAACGCCTGCGCCCGCTCGCCGAGGAGCTCGGCGCCGAGTGGGAGCTCTGCGACGTCGGCGACCGCGAGGCGGTCGAGCGCACGGCCGCTGCCGTGATCGAGCGGCACCCGCGCGTCTCGCTGCTCGTCAACAACGCCGGCGTCCCCGGCCGCGCCGGCTTCCTGAAAGCCTCGGCGGAGCGGATCGAGGAGGTGACGCGCACGAACTACCTCGGCGGCGTCTGGTGCCTGCGCGCCTTCCTCCCCGCGCTCGAGGCGGCCGCGCCCTCCGACGTCGCCAACGTGGTCTCGGTCGCGGGCACGGTGACCGCCGGCTCGGCCGGGCCGTACACGGCCTCCAAGCACGCCCAGCTCGCGTTCTCGCGTTCGATCTCCGCGGAGCTGCAGCCGCGCGGGATCCGCGTGCACACGATCCTGCCCGGGTTCGTCGAGACCGAAGGCTTCCCCCAGCGCGAGCGCTTCGGCGAGCGGGTCGGCTCGCTGGTGGCCGAGCCGGAGCTCGTCGCCAAGCGGCTGCTCGACGCGGTCGAGCGAAACCGGGGCGAGGTCTTCGTTCCGCGCTGGTACCGGATCGCGCCGCTCGCCCAGGCGCTCGCGCCCGGGCTGGTCGCCCGCGTGGCCGCGCGTGGAATCCGTCCGGCTGGCGACTAGGATCTCTGCATGGGTTCGCTGTCCGCCGCCGACGCCGTTCCGGTTGCCGAGTTCCGCGCCGCGCTGCGCGGCTTCCTGCGGACCTCGGAGCGGAACGCGCGCGCCGCGGGCCTGACGCCGCAGCGCTACCTGCTGCTGCTGATGATCAAGGGCGCACCCGACCAGAGCGAGCAGTCGACCGTGACCGAGCTCGCGGAACGCCTGCAGCTCGCGCAGAGTACCGTCACCGAGCTCGTCAGCCGGGCCGAAGAGATCGGCCTGGTCGAGCGCGAGCGCTCGAGCGAGGACGGCCGCATCGCGATCCTGCGGCTGGCCCCGGAAGGCGAACGGCGGCTCGCACAGGTCTTCACGAGCAACGAGCGCGAGCGGCAGGCGCTGAGCCGGGCGTTCGAGCACCTCCAGGCGACCGGGCTGCCCACGTAGGATCTCTGCGTGCCCGTCGAGATCTACTACTGCCCCACCTGAAGCGGCTACGACGAGAGGGCCGCGAGTCTCGCGACCGAGCTCAGCGCCGACGGCTTCGAGGCCGAGGCGATCCCTGGTGAGAGAGGGCAGTACGACGTGATCGCCGACGGACGGCTCGTCTTCTCCAAGGCCGAAACCGGGCGCTTCCCGGACGACGGCGAGATCCGCGCAGCGCTCGGCTAACGCCGCTCGAGCAGGTACCAGCCGAGCTCGGCCGTGTAGCCCCTCGGCGCGAGCGACTCCGCGCGTTGCCGCTCGTCGCCCTCGCAGCCGGCGAGCTCGAGGTACGCGTCGAGGTCTCGCGGCTCGCGCTCCTGCTCGCTGCGCAAGAGGACGAGCCCGTTCGACTCGAACAGACCCCGCAAGTCGACCTCGGCGAGCACCCGCGAGGTGGACGGGTCGCGGGCGCGCTCGAAGATGTTCAGCTCGTTGGCGGCCGCCGGGTCGACCGGTGCGATCTGGTCGATGACGAGCACGCGGCCGCCCGGACGCGTCACGCGCACGAGCTCGGCCAGCACGAGCTCCGGGCGCGCGACGTGGTGCAGCGTCCGCAGCGAGCCGGCGAGGTCGAAGGCGCCGAGCTCGAACGGCAGGCTGGTCGCGTCGCCTTCGACGAAGCTGACGTTCGGGTAGCGCTCCGCCCGGAGCCGCCCCTGCTCGAGCAGTTCGGGCACGAGGTCGAGCGCGACCACTTCGCGCACGTGTGGAGCGAGCGCGAAGGCGAGGGCGCCCGGGCCGCTGCCGGAGTCGAGCACCCGCTCGTCGCCGGTCGGCGAGACAAAGCGCACGACCTTCTCCTCGAGCTCCGCCGCGCGCGCGTCCTGCAGTGCGGCGACCCGCTCAGCCGTCTTCGCGAACCGCTCCCGCGTGGCGTCGTGCATAGTCGAGGGCCTCCTCCCTGGTGGCGATCGTACCCGCGGCCCGCTCCTCGTCGATCTCCGCGAGCAGGCGACCGATCTCCGGGCCGGGCGGCAGGTCGAGCTCGTCGCCGCGCAGCAGCGGCTCGGCCGGATCGGCGGCGCGCGCCTCCTCGACGGCGGGCCTGAGCTCGGAGGCGCCGACGAAGGCGAGCGCTTCGACCGCCCACGGCTCTGTGGCACGGCGGAAGCGGTGGATCGCCCGCGCGTCCGGCTCGGGACGCTCGGCGCGCAGCAGCGCGGCGGCGAAGCGGCGCAGCTCGTTCGAGACGGGGAAGCGCCGGAGCCCCTCGCCAAAGACGGCCACCAGCCGGTAGTCCGGCGAGTCCCAGCGGTCGAGCCGGTCGTCGATCCGGCCGCCGAGCGGCGCCAGCAGCCCGAGCCCGTCGAGGCGCCGGAAGCCGCCCGCCGAGAGCCGTTGCAGCTCGGCGACGACCCGCTCGCCCGCCGGGTTGGTGACGAGCTCGGCGTGACGGCGGATCAGTTCTTCGGTTTCCGGAACGATCCGGAAGCCGAGCTCGTCCTCGAGCCGCACCGCGCGCAGCAACCGCAACGGGTCGTCCTCGAAGACGCCGTCCTGCAGCGCCCGGATGCCGCCGGCCGCGAGGTCGCCGAAGCCGTTGTACGGGTCACGGAACTCCCCGCTGCCGACGCGCTCGGCAATTGCGTTGATCGTGAAGTCGCGGTTGGCGAGGTCGTCCTCGATCGACCCCGGCAGCGGCGTGAAATCGATCGTGCGGCCGCCGTCCAGCGCGACCCGCCACGCCCCATGCCGTTCCGAGAGCAGGAAGGGCGCTCCGCCGACCCGCTTCGCCAGCTTCCGGGCGGCTGCACGTGGCTCGCGCACGGCGACGTCGATGTCCACGACCGGCCGGTCGAGCGCCCGGTCGCGCACCGCGCCGCCGACGACCCACGCCTCTTCGTCCGCAAACAGCTCGTCGAGGACCTCAAGCATCGACCACCGTCCGCCGAGCGCGCCGAGGGTCGCTGTTGATCCGGGAGGTGAGCTCGTAGTTGATCGTTTCCGCCACGCGGGCGTGATCTTCGGCCAGAACGCCGTGGCCGAGGATCGTGACCGGCGCGCCGACCGGCTCCTCGTGCTCGAGCTCGACGGCGAAGGCGTCCATCGAGACCACCCCGATCACGCGCCTCGGCTCGCCGCTGACACGGACCTCCGTGCCGGTCAGGTCGCGGCGGAAGCCGTCCGCGTAACCGATGGGCACGATCCCGATCCAGGTCGGCGCCTCGGCGACGAACGCGCGACGGTAGCCGGTGCTCTCGCCGGCCTCGAGCCGCTTGACCTGCGCGAGGTAGCTGCGCCAGGAGAGCGCCGGCTCGAGGCCGTCCACGGCCGGGTCCTCGCCGAAGGGCGAGAGCCCGTAGAGCGCCACGCCGCAGCGCGCCGCGTCGAAGCGCGCCGACGGCAGCCGCAGCGCCGCGGCGCTGTTGGCGACGTGCCGCATCAGCTCGCTGTGCGGCTCGGTCGCCGCGCGGAAGCGTTCGACCTGCTGCTCCGCGAAAACGGGGTCGGAGTCGGCGGTCGCGAGATGCGTCATCAGTCCGACGACCTCGGGGCCGAGCTCGGGCAGCTCCGACAGGCCCCAGCGGCCCATCCCGGTGTCGAGCTTCACGTGTACGCGCACACCGTCCGGCAGCTCCTCGTCCCAGGCGACGAGCTCGAGCCTCGCATCGCGCGCGTCCGCAAGCTCGCGGCTGGACGAGGTCGGACCCATCACAAGTATTCGCGCGAGCGAGAACTCGGCCCGTAGCTCGAGCCCCTCGGCGACCGTCGCGACGCAGAGCGCACCGGCACCCTCGTCGAGCACGGCTCCGGCGACGTCGACCGCGCCGTGGCCGTAGGCGTCGGCTTTGACCACCGCCCATAGCTGCGAGCCGTCGAGCGTGCGCAGCAGCGTCCTGGCGTTGCGCCGGACCGCGCCCAGGTCGACCGTCAGCTCAGACCGGTGCATCGAGCACCAGCGGCAGCGCGGCCGCCACGTCGCTCGCGACCGCCCCGGACTGCGGGATCGCCCGCGAGGCGAGCTGCTGCGCCGCCGCCGCGGCCGCCGCCGCCGTGCGCGCGTCCACGCCCTTCGCCAGGAAGGCCGCGACGATTCCGGTCAGCACGTCGCCGCTTCCCGCCGTGGCCAGCGCCGGCGTCCCGAGCGAGACGACCAGCACACCTTCGCCCGGCGCGGCGACGAGCGTGTCCGCGCCTTTCAGCAGGCAGACGCAGTGGAAGTTGTCCGCAGCGCGTTGCACGGCTTCGAGCCGGTGCGCGGCGACCCAGTCGGACTCGACGCCGAGGAGTCGGGCGATCTCCCCTTCGTGCGGGGTGAGCACGGTCGGCGCGTTGCGCTCGAATGGCTCGAGGTCGTGCAGCCCGTCGGCGTCCACGACGGCCGGGCGGTCGAGCTCGGCCAGGAGCCGCCGCACCACCTCGCGCGGGCCGGAGCCGCGGCCGAGGCCTGGCCCGAGCGCGAGTGCGCCCGCCTTCGAGGCGAACTCGGCAATCGGCTCGATCGCGCGCGTCGAGATCAGCCCGTCGTCCTCGGGGCATGGCAGCTTGACCGCCTCCAGCAGACGCTGCTCGAAGACGGCCAGGGTCGAGTCGGGCACCGCGACGGCGACGTAGCCGGCGTCGGCCCGGAAGGCTGCCTCGGCCGTCAGGCTGGGCGCGCCGGTGAGGCCGCGCGACCCGCCGACCACGAGGACGGTTCCCGCGGTGTACTTGTTCTGCTCCGTGCTGCGCCGGGGAACGGCGCGCAGGATCGCCGGCGTGACCAGCCTGTGCTCAGTCTCGACCGGGTCGAGCCCGATGTTGGCCACGACGACCTCGCCGGCCCGGAAGCGCCCCGGTGCGATCTCGGTACCGACTTTCGGCCCGTGCATCGTCACCGTCACGGTCGCCTGCACGCACGCCCCGG
The DNA here is from genome assembly GCA_035473395.1 of Gaiellaceae bacterium. Lineage (GTDB taxonomy): Bacteria > Actinomycetota > Thermoleophilia > Gaiellales > Gaiellaceae > AC-32. The sequence continues at coordinate 6,408 of DATIOF010000006.1, read as the reverse complement.
CGATCTCGCCCGTCGAGGCGTCCACGCCCGAGGGCAGGTCGACCGCGACGACGGGCTTGCCGGCGCCGTTGATCGCTTCGATCGTCCTCGCCGCGTCCGCGCGCGGCTCCCCCTGGAAGCCGGTCCCGAAGAGTGCGTCGATGATCACATCGGCCTCGACGATCGGCGCCTCCTCGGCCGGGCGCGCGATCTTCGCGGCCGACTCGAGCACCTCGAGTGCGATCCGGCCGTCGCCGCCGTTCGCGCCGCCGCCGCACACGGCCACGAATCGAACGGCGTCCGGGAAGCGGCGCATCGCCTCCTCCGCGACCGCCCGCCCGGCGCGCGCCATCAGCTCGTCCACGTCGTGGCCGGCCTCGGCCTGCTTCATCTCCTCGGCCATATAGAGCGGATCAAGCGTCTGCGACAAGCGCCACCGCCTGGGCGAGCTCGCGCGAGTGGGTCATCGAGAGCTCGATCTCCCCCGCGCCCACGCGCTCGGCCCACGCCTTCGTCTTCCCGCTCAGCGTCACGCCCGGCTTCGGGCGGCCCGCGATCTCGATCTCGCGCCAGGTGAAGCGGACGCCCGAGCCGAGCGCCTTGCCGACGGCCTCCTTGCCCGCGAACCGCGCCGCGTAGTGCTGCGGCGGGTTCGGCTTCGAGTCGCAGTAGGCGCGCTCGGCGTCCGTGAAGCAGCGCTCGCGAAAGCCCGGGTAGCGCTCCAGCGCACGCGCGATCCGCGGGATCTCGATCAGGTCGACGCCCACACGCATGGGCTGAAGCCTACGCGGCGGTTTCGATCCAGCCGGGCAGCGCGGCGATCGAGGTGATGATGCCGTCCGGCTGCACGCGGGCGACCTCGACCGTGTCGGGCCGGAACTTGCCGGTGCGCACGAGCACCGTCTTCAGGCCGCAGGCGTGCGCGCCCGCGATGTCGGCTTCGATGTCGTCGCCGACCATCCAGGTGAGCTCGGCGTCGGAGTCGAGCGCGTCGAGCGCGGCCTGGAAGTAGGCCGGGCTCGGCTTGCCGAGCACCATCGCCTCGAGCTCGGCCGCGTACTCGAGCCCGGCGACGAACGCGCCCGAGTCGAGCAGCGGGCCGCGCGCGGTCTGCCACCAGCGGTTCTTGTGCAGGCAGTAGAGCTCCGCGCCGGCCTGGAGCTCGGCGAACGCGCGGGCGAGGTTCATGTAGCTGAAGACCTGGTTCGTCTCGAAGGTCTCGTCGGCACCGCCGATCAGGACCGCGTCGGCGCCCTCGCCGACGAGCTCGATCTCACCCAGGTCCTCGACGATGTCCGGCATCGTCAGCGCCAGCACCCGCTTGCCCTTCAGCGCATGCGCAGCCGCGGTCGGCGTGGTCTGGAGCTCCTCGTCGGCCAGCTCGACGCCGAAGCCGCGGATCTGCTCGGCCAGCCGCCGGCGCGAGTGCGTGGTGTTGTTGGTGACGAAGCGCAGCCGGTGGCCGTTCTCGCGCAATTGCTGCACGGCCTCGGCCGCGCCGGCGATCGGCGCGCCGGAGACGTGGAGGACGCCGTCGACGTCCAGGAGAATGCCCGCCATGGCCGACGAGTCTATTCAGGTAACCCGGTCGGTCTCACTGCCGCGTTCGGAGATCGACTTCCGCTTCTCGCGCTCGAGCGGGCCGGGTGGCCAGCACGCGCAGAAGAGCGACACCCGCGTCGAGGCGAGCTTCGACGTCGAGGCCTCGTCGGCTCTCACGGAGGCGCAGAAGCGTCGCGTCCTCGCGAAGGCCGGCCCGGTGTTGCGCGCGGTCGCCCAGGACGAGCGCTCGCAGTGGCGGAACCGCGAGCTGGCGACGGCACGGCTGGTCGAGTCGCTGCGCCAGGCGCTGAAGGTCGAGCGTCGGCGGCGGCCGACGAAGCCGACGAAGGCCTCGCGCGAACGGCGCCTGGAGGCCAAGCGCCGCCGCAGCGACACCAAGCGTCTCAGGCGCCCGCCCGACTGACCCCGAAGTTCTTACGGCGGCCTTACGAGTCCCTTACGACCCCGTAATCAGGGCCTGACACCGGCCCCCCACGATGCGGGTGTCCCTTTCCTCACAAGGAGTCGTCCCATGCGAAAGCAGATCCTGTTCGGCGCTCTTCTCGCCGTCACGATCCTCACGGTTGGAGCCTCGGCGTCCTTCGCCGCCCGCTCCAACGGCACGGCGCTCTTCATCTTCAACGGCCGGATGCTCGCCGACGCCGGCAGCGGCTCGACGATCTCGGTCGATGTCAACGGCGGCAACCGCGCCGCGCTGAAGAAGCTCGTCGGCCAGAGCGACAACGCGAACTTCGCGGTCGACGCGCATACGCAGTACCTCCGCTGGACGCACGGCGTCCCGACCGTCGTCACCGAGTCGAATCTGCTCGCGGGCGACCGGGTGAGCGTGCGGGTCTTCGCGGACCGTCAGGCGTCACTCGCGCAGATCGAGGGCACAGCGGCCCGACGCGTCGCGGACTCCGGCACGCCCGGGCGCTTCCCGGCCCACCCGCTCTGGCTCTTCCGCGGCACGCTCGACGCACCCGCGTCCGGCGGTCATCTGACGCTGCACATCGACGACGGCAACCTGCGCGCCCTCCGGGCGATGCTCGGCCAGCCGCTCGACCAGACCTTCCACTACGACGGCCACACGATCTTCGTCCTCTGGCAGGGACGCGTCCCGACGCTCATTTCCCCGGGCCAGCTGCACACGGGTGATCGGATCTCGGTGCGCATCAGGGCACCGTGGCGCTTCTCGCTCGGCCAGGTGGAGCAGGTGCCGGCGAACCACGTCGGCGACCACGAGCCGGCCGCCTCTTCCTCCTAACCGCTCCCGCTCACGAGAGAGGCCGCGCCCCGCGGCCTCTCTCACCCGTCTACGCGCGCGCCAGAAAGCCGCGAACGAGGTCGAGCGTGGCCTCCGGCTCCTCGGCCTGCGCCATGTGGGAGCTCTCCTCCATGACAACGAACTCCGAGCCCGCGATCGCGCGGTGCGCGACCTCGACGCTCGCCGGCGTGACCTCGTCGTAGCGGCCGCAGAAGAGCAGGGTCGGCACCTGGATCCGTCCGAGCTGCGGCGTGATGTCCCAGTCCTTGATCGTCCCGATCACGTGGAACTCCGAGGGCCCGTTCATCGCGTGGTAGACCTCGGGATTCGCCTCCAGCACGTCGAAGCACTGCACGACCCAGTCGGGCCACGGGTCGGCCCGGCAGAGGTGGCGCTTGTAGAAGACCATCACCGCTTCCTCGTACTCGGGATCGGTGAACGTCCCGGCCTCTTCGTGCCGGCGCAGCGTCGCCTCGACCTCCGGCGGCAGCTCGGCACGGAGCTTCGCCAGCTCGCCCATCCACGCGGGCACCGAGGGCGGCGAGCTCTCGACGACCAGCGAGACGAGCCCGTCCGGCTGCGTGGCGCCGTACTGCATTGCGAGCATCCCGCCCCACGAGTGGCCGAGCACGTGCACGCGCTCGAGGCCGAGCGCCTCGCGGACGACGCCGACCTCCTCGACGTACAGCTCCGGCGTCCACATCGACGGGTCGTGCGGCGCTTCGACCGCCGAGTTGCCGGCGCCGAGCTGGTCGTAGAAGACGACCCGCCGCTCGTCGGCCAGCGCCTCGTACGGCTTCAGGTGGAGCCAGTTGGCGCCCGGGCCGCCGTGCAGGCAGAGCAGCGGGATCGCGTCGCCGTCCTCAGGCCCGAGCGAGCGCCACCAGGTCTCATAGCCGCGGAACGGGATCCGGCCTTCCGCCTCCATGCGGTCGTTATATCTAGGCTGCAGCGCTGATGCGGCTCTGGGGGTCATTGGGCGGCGGACGCGACATGGCGGTCGATCTCGGCACGGCCAACACGCTCGTGTTCATCCGCGGCAGGGGAATCGTGCTCTTCGAGCCGTCCGTGGTCGCGATCTCCGAGGAGACGGGCAAGGTGCACGCGGTCGGCGCCGAGGCCAAGCGCATGATCGGGCGCACGCCGGCCTCGATCCGGGCCACCCGGCCGCTGCGGCACGGCGTGATCGCGGACTTCGAGGTGACCGAGGCGATGCTCCGCCACTTCATCACGCAGGCGGCCGGCTCGCGCTTCGCCTTCGCCCGGGTCGTGCTCTGCGTCCCGAGCGGGATCACCGACGTCGAGCGCCGGGCGGTCGACGAGGCCACCCGAGTGGCCGGCGCGCGCACCGTCTACCTGATCGAGGAGCCGATGGCCGCTGCGATCGGCGCAGGCCTACCGGTGGGCGACGCGGTCGCGAGCATGGTGATCGACGTCGGCGGCGGAACGACCGAGGTGGCGGTCATCTCGCTCGGCGGGATGGTCGTCTGGGAGTCGATCCGCGTCGGCGGCTACGAGATGGACGACGCGATCGTCGACTACGTGAAGAACATGCACAAGCTGCTGATCGGGCAGGAAACCGCCGAGGCGGCCAAGATCGAGATCGGCTCGGTCTCGCCGAGCGACGACTACAGCGAAACCACCGTCGCCGGCCGCGACCTCGTGACCGGAATGCTGCGGCGCGTGACCGTCTCCGGCGCCGACCTGCGGCGCGCGCTCGAAGCACCGGTCAGCCGGATCGTGGCCGCGGTCAAGGACACGCTCGAGCGGACGCCGCCGGAGCTCGCGGCCGACCTCGGCGTCCGGGGAATCGTGCTCGCCGGCGGCGGCTCGCTGCTCCGCGGCCTGGACGAAAAGCTGCGCGAGGAAGTTGGGCTCCCGGTGCAGCTCGCGGACTCGCCCCTGACGTGCGTGGTCGAAGGCGCCGGCCGCAGCCTCGACGAGCTCGAGACACTCGACCGCGCCGCGAAGGCCCAGCGCAAGAGCCGCTCCCGGCGCTAGCCGTGCTCGAACGGGAAGAGGGCCTCGCTGCGAGCCCACTGCCCGCCTTCGGTTCGGTCGCGCCTGAGCGTCTCCGTGGTGAAGAACGGCACGCCTAGCTCGTCGCGAGCCTCGAAGTAGAAGCCCTCGTAGCGGTCGCCGTAGCGGCCGTTCAGGTCGTGCAGGATGCTCGCTGTCGCGCGCGACAGGCCGATGTAGTGCGTGGTGCTCACGATCAGCATCGGGGCCAGCTGGTCGGGGTGCAGCAGCCGCAGCGAGACGACGCGGAAGTGATGCTTCGCCGCCTCGCGTCGCACACGCGGCAGCAACTTCGAGAGCGGCGGGCTCTCGAATTGCTCCGCCGGCCGTTTGCGAGCGGCCACCCTGACCTCGCGCCGGAAGTAGGCCCGGGACGCGCGTCCCTGCCGGATTGCTTGCATCGGACCAAATCCGATAGACGCGGGCGCGCCTTCCGGGTGAGACCCCGCCATCAACACCGATCGATCAGTGGACGAGGTTGCCGACGTGCAACCAGCAGCTGTGACCGCTAGCAGGCAGACAGCGACGAAACGCATCAACGGAGATACGCCGCCGCGCGGCGCCTGAGCACACGCGTCAGCGGTTCACGTACCGGCGCCGGCGCTACCAGGAAGCCCGCCAGCCGCTCCGCCTCGGCTTCCTCCAGCGAGACCGCCGCCTCGGCCACGCCGTCCGCGCTCCACACGCTGAAGCGGACGTGGGGCTCCTCGGTCAGGTAGCGCGAGACGCGCAGGGCCTTGCCGGCATCGCGCGGGTGCGCGCGGAAGAACTCGACGAGCTTGCTCCGCTGCGGCGCCGCGCACCAGGGACAGAAGCGGTACGCCGCCTCGAGCTCCCCTCCGCACTCACCGCAAGCGCGCATGTTGCCTCCTGGTACCGGAAAGGGGGATCTTCGCAGAGAGAGCGCAAGTTTCGCTACCTCGCGGGCCTCTCAAGGGTGTCCCCAACAAAAGGAGCCGCATGCCGCCGCTGCGTTGTGATCGCCGACGAGCACCAGCTGTTCGCCGAGACCCTCGGCTCGACGGCGTTCACGCGACGCGGTTGCTGCGACGCCTGCTCCCGGCGTGCCCGGTGGTCGTCCTGACCGCCTCCCTCTCCCCCGAGGACGCCCACCGGGCACGAACTGCCGGCGCCGCCGGCTACCTGACCAAGGGCTGCTCGGCCGAGCACGTCGTGGGCGCGCTGCTCGAGGTCGGGACTAGCGTTCCGCAGGCGGCGCTGCAGTAGCCGCCTCGAACTTCGCCCGGCAGCCGGGGCCGCAGAAGAAGTGCGTCCTGCCGCCGCGCTCGGCGGTCAGCGCCGTGCTCCGGTCGACCGTCATCCCGCAAACAGGGTCGCGCGCGCCGCGCCTCAGCGTAAGCGCGAACAGCGCGACCGCGACGAGCGTGAAGACGATGTTCAGCACGGCCGTGTAGTTCCAGCTCACGCCGCGCTCGACGATCGAGTTGACCGACGGCCGCGTCGAGGGCACGAGCCCGAGCGCGCTGAAGATCCCGTCCACGGCGAGCGCGGCGACGACCATCGCGCCGAACATCAGCGCGACGACGATGCCCGCCACCCGCCAGCCGTAGTAGCGCCCGTAGACGAGCACCAGCGGGATG
>DATIOF010000005.1:0-13606 GCA_035473395.1 Gaiellaceae bacterium | reverse complement strand
GCAGTGCCGGGCATGGAGGCGTTCAACGCCGACCACGCCACGGGCTACACGGGCGCGACGCTGACGAAGCTGCAGGGCTCGTACGACGCCGGGATCAAGAACATCAAGATCTCGGTCGCCAACTCGACGACGTACTGCATCACGAACACGATCCCCGGGACGGTCCAGTACCACAAGTCCGGCCCCGGAGCCGACATCAAGCCGGGCAGCTGCTAGGCCAGGCTTCACGGATCGCCGCGAAGGGCGCGGGAGACCGCGCCCTTCGCATTTCACCGTCAAGCGAGTGGCCCCGAATGCCGATAGAAACACCGTGAGCCTGAGTCCACGCGTCCGGATTCTCGCTGCGGCCGGCTTCGCAGCCTTGCTCGCCCTCGTGGGCGGGTTCATGCTGCTCGGCGGCGGCAGCTCCTCGAGCGCCGCGGTGCCGGTGATCAAGCCGCTGCACCCGGTGAAGAAGCACGCGGCCAAGACCGCCGCACCGAAGGTGAAGGCGCACAAGAAGGTCGCGGCGAAGGTCCCGCTGAAGCTCAAGGCCAGGCCGAAGGCGCACGTGCCGGCGGTGATCGACGGCATGCCGTCGGCGCTCGCGCTTGCGCTGCGATCGCGCTCGGTCGTGGTCGTCTCGCTCTACACGCCGGACTCGAGCGTCGACGCGATGGCGACCGACGAGGCCCGCCACGGCGCCCTGGCTGCCGATGCGGCGTTCGTTGCGTTCAACGTCGCCGACGAGAAGGTCGTCTCGCCGCTCAGCTCGGTGCTGACCGGCGCCCCGACCCCCGCCGACCGCGTCCTCGACGGGCCGGCGGTGCTGGTCTTCGTCCGGCCGAACAGCCTCTTCGTCCGCCTGAACGGCTTCGCCGACCGCGATACGGTCGCGCAGGCCGCGGCGAACGCAGCCACGTACGCGCAGTGAGCGCAGCCGAGGGAAGCGCCGGCCGCGAGCTGTTCGTGCGGCACGCACGACGCGACGGCCGCTCGATCGCCGTCATGCGCGCGGTCGACTACGGCGACTCGTGCGTGGTCGAGGCGGAGGTCTTCCAGACCGGCAGCGCCGAGCCCAGCCGTCCCGGGCCATACACGTTCGCCAGCCCCCGTGAGGCGACCGCGTTCGTGACCGAAGCCGTCGAGGCCCTGATGTACCTGGGCTGCGACATCCAGGCCGCCTAGCCCTCGCCGAACCGAACCCCGGTGACAGTCACTGTGACTGTCCCTGTGTCTGTCCCTGTGTCTGTCCCTGTACGTGGAACTCTCACGCGGCCGCAGGTGTAATCCGGGTGTGCGTGAGCTCGCTGTGCTCGGAGCAGTGCTTGGCGCGATCCTCGTCGGACAGGCCTTCGCGGGGCGCTCGTCGCCGCCGACGGTGCCTTGCTCCGACATCATCGGCCAGGCCAAGACGGCGCGCGGCGGCGGTTACCGGCTCGTGCTCGGCGTCGTCTCGGTGCCGCCGGCGCGACTCACGCAGGTGGTTGCCTCGGGCTCCACGCGTTGGCCGTACTGGCGGAAGGCGGGCCTCGTCGTCCGCGCGAGCAGCCTGCCCGTGCGCGTCGCGGTCCCGAGAGCCTGGCGAACGCGAGCGGCCATCAGCTGGGGCAGCAGCGGCACGGTCGCCGCGCTGACGATCGCGGCTTGCCCGTCGCCGCCGCAACTCTGGAACGCCTACGCCGGCGGCTTCCTGCTGCGGGCGCGCCGTGAGTGCGTGCCGCTCACGTTTACCGTGGGACGCCGGTCGCAGACGGTCAGATTCGGCCTCGGCGGCCGCTGCCGGCGCCCTTAGACCGTGACGCGGGCAAGCTCCTCGAGCGAGGTCAGCCCGGCCGCGACCTTGGCGAGGCCGTCGTCCCAGAGCGTCCGCATGCCTTCTTCGATCGCCGCGCGCTCGATCTCTTCGCGACTCGCCTTCGAGGCGGCCATCGACTCGAGGGTCTCGCTCATCACGAGCAGCTGGTAGACGCCGATCCGGCCCTTGTAGCCGGTCTGGCCGCACCGGGGGCAGCCCTTCTTGCGGTAGAAGACGACGCCGTCAGCCGCGGCTGCCACCTCGGGCGAGACGCGGGCCTTGATCATCTCGTCCGTGGTCGGCGTGTACATCTCGCAACAGTGGGTGCAGAGCTTTCGAGCGAGGCGCTGCGCGAGCACGGCCGAGACGGCTGAGCCGGTCAGGAACGGCTCGACGCCCATCTCGTTCAGGCGCGTGATCGCGCCCGGCGCGTCGTTCGTGTGCAGCGTCGAGAGCACCAGATGGCCGGTGAGGGCGGCCTCGATCGAGATCTTCGCCGTCTCGCCGTCGCGGATCTCGCCGACCATCACCACGTCGGGGTCGGAGCGCAGGATCGAGCGCAGCGCGGCCGCAAAGGTCAGGCCGGCGCGCGTGTTGATCTGCACCTGGTTGACGCCACCGAGCCGGAACTCGACCGGATCCTCGACGGTGATGATGTTGATCTCGGGGCGGTTGATCTCCGTCAGCGCGGCGTAGAGCGTCGTCGACTTACCGGAGCCCGTCGGCCCGGTGACGAGGATCGCGCCGGTCGGGCGCCTGATCAGGTTCTCCATCTTCGCGCGCATGTCGTCCGAGAGGCCGAGCTCGGTCAGCGTCGGCGCCTTCTTCGACTTGTCGAGCAGGCGCATCACGACCGCCTCGCCCTCGACCGTAGGCAGCGTGGCGACGCGGATGTCCATCATCCGGCCGGCCGCGGCCGCGTTGAGCGAGATCCGTCCGTCCTGCGGCTTGCGGCGCTCCGCGATGTCGAGCTTCGCGAGCACCTTCAGGCGGGTCGTGACGCCGGCCATCATCCGCCTCGGGATGCGCTGCACCTCGTGCAGCACGCCGTCGATGCGGAGCCGGACCGCGAGCGCGTCCTCCTGCGGCTCGAAATGGATGTCGCTGGCCCCGTCCTCGGCGGCCTGGAAGATGATCGAGTTCACGAGCCGGACGAGGGGAACGTCGGAGATGCCGTCGTCGACTTCGAGGTCGTCGGTCTCGTCCTCGACCTCGCCGAGCAGGGAATCCTCGGCGTCCATCGCGGCCCCGAACGCCTCCGAGGCGCGGGCCAGGCGGCGGATCTCGTTCTCGATGTCGTCGCGCGACGCGACTCCGAGGTCGAGCTGGTAGCGCGTTGCCAGGCGCAGCTCGTCGATCGTCTGCACGTTGCCCGGGTCGGCGACCGCGATCCGGAGCGTGTTGCCCTCGAGCGCGTACGGCAGCGCGCCCACGCGCTCGAGCACGTGGATCGGAATCTCGGAGGCGGCGTGCTCGTCCACGCCTGTGAGCGGCAGGTCGATGAACGGCAGCTGGAACCGGCTGGCCAGCGTGCGGGCGAGCCCTTCCGGCGTGGCGACGTTTTCGTCCAGCACCGCCTGCGCGAACGAGCCTCCCTGCTTGACCCGCCCGCGAACGGCCGCCAGACGGTCGGCGGAGACGAGCCCGGTCGCCTCGATCAGGTCGGCGACGAGCTCGGCGACCTCGTTGACTCCATGGCCGGCGGGCAGCGCCGCGTCGCCCCCGTCGGGGGCGTCGGAGGCGCCGGACTTGCCGGACAGCCTGAGCTTGTTGGGCCGCTTGAGGTCCATGGATATCCCTCGAATGAGGTATCGGCAGAACCGGGGTGAAAGCTGAGCGCTAGAAGTGGCTCAGATAGGCGTCGAGCAGCGTCTGGCCCACAAACAGGGCGATCAGCGCGCCCAGCGCCAGGAACGGCGCGAACGGGATGCCCATCTTGCGGGCGGCCGAGCCGTGGCGGGCAAGCAGGTAGACGCTTGGCACGAGCGCCGCGACCATCCCCAGCATCAGGCCGACGCCGACGAGCCGGCCCAGCATCGCGCCCAGCAGCAGCGCGAGCTTAACGTCGCCCATGCCCATCCCGGCCGGGTAGGCGAGCGCGGCCAGGAACAGGAAGCCCGACGCGCCGAGCGCGCCGAGCGTCCACTCGGGGCTCGGGTGCAGCGCCGTCTGCGCCACGAGCACGATCGCCGCCGCCGGCACGACGATCCGGTTCGGGACGATCCGATGCTCGAGGTCGATCGCGCTCAGCACGATGAGCACGACGCAGAAGAACGACGCCAGAAACGCCTCGCCGCTCAGGCCGAACTTGACGAAGCAGCCCGCAACGAGCGCGGCGGTCGCCAGCTCGACGAGCGGGTAGACGGCGCTGATGCCCACCCCGCAGGTACGGCAGCGTCCCCGCAGCCAGAGCCACGAGAGCACGGGGACGTTGTCGTGCCACGCGAGCTCCGTGTCACAGCTCATACATGCCGACGCGGGCCGAACGACCGATCGGCGCAGAGGCACGCGCGCTGCGACGACGTTCAGGAAGCTGCCCAACGCGAGCGCGGGCCAGAAAGCGAGCATGCCGAGTGCGACGTCCACCTTCGCACTATCGGCGCGCGAGTCGAGCGAGTTGAGCGTCAGCCGCTGAACATCTGCGGCGGGTTCGGCTGCGCGTACACGACCGGGTTGCTCGGCATCCCCACCGGGACGATCGAGAGCGTCGGGAATGCGGCAGTTGCCGTACTGGTCGAGACGTCGTAGCCGAGCTCGACGTTGGTCCCGATGACCGGCCCGTCCGAGACGGTCGTCCCCTCGAGGCGCACCATCGCCGTCGCGAACAGCGCTCCCTGGAACTGCGCGTCGTTCAGGTAGATCGAGTGGCCAGCCGGCACCTGGCCGCCGCTGCCGTTGGCGACGATCGTGAGCAGGTCGGCGTTCGGGTTCCAGTTGGCCGTGTCGCAGCTCGACCCTGACGACAGGGCGCACAGCCGGGTGCCGTCCATCAAGAACGTGCCGGAGAGGTAGAGCGTCGACTGGCCGTTGTAGGTCGAGTTCTGCGAGACCTTCGCGCTGCCGTCGATGAAGATCGTTCCCTTCGTGGTCAGCGTCTTCGAGGTCGCGTTCCAGTTGATCTCACCGATCGTGTTCGCATCGTCCCACTCGGCGGTCTGACCGCTGGAGTGGGCGGCAGCCGTGCTGCCGTTCACATGACGGGTCACCGTCCACGTGGTCGTGCCCTGCCCCGCGGTGACGGTCATCAGCTCGTCGTCGACCCGGATCCGGTACGTGCCGCTCGTGGGAAAGCCTGCCGCCGACGTCACGCTGACCGTCGTCTGCGTGGTGTTCATCGCGGCGCTCAGGCTCGCAATGGCCCCGGGGCCTACGCGGCAGGTGTACGAGCTCGCCGGCGTCAGGTCGAAGACCGCCGCGACGCTGTTGTTCCGCGACGCGTCGCCGTCGAAGGTCGGGGGGGTGCCGCTGCTCGAGGTGCAGCTCTGCTTCGGACCGGGAATTGCGTTCGCGTACCACGTGTCCCAGGCCGGCGAAGGCGGGGTCAGCGTGGTCGGATTCGAGTCGATCACCGTCGCGAAGACGTTGTCGCCGGCGCTCGGGGCCCCGTTCCTGCAGGGGTTGTGCAGCGTGTTCGACTGGTACTTGCAGCCAAGCTTGACGTGCACGTCGCTGACGGGCTGGCCGCTCTTGCCGATGCTGCCGTTCTCGATCGTGACCTTCCCCTGCACGATCACCGGCGCCATCGCGTAGGCGACACCGCCCTGGTTGGTGCCGATGCAGAGGTTGCCGAGGACGTACAGCTGCGCGGCGACGGTGAGCGGGTTACCGGTGTTGTTCCCGTCCGAAAGCGTCATGTCGCAGGTGTTGCCGGTCTGCGTCGACATGATGTAGTTCCACGAGGGGTTGTTCAGCGGCTGCGTGATGGTCGGCGTGATCGAGACCTTGGCAGTCAGCGTCTTGGAGGAGTAACCCGCGTTTCCCTTGCTCGTGTTGCGGGAGTACCCCGTCGAGGTCAGCGTCCAAACGGCGGCCGAACGGTCGAGCGTCCCGCTCCAGGTCACGTACCCGTTGCCGTACGGCGAGCTGCAGGTCGAGGTCAGGGCGGTCGAGCAGCTCGTCCTGCTCGGGAGCAGCGTCGGGTCGAGCGAGTTGTTCGACGTGTTGTTCAGGACGGCGACCGCGTTGTTGATGCCGGCCTCGGCGAGCGTGAAGGCGTTCTGCCTCGTCACACTCTGTGTCGACTCGACCGAGTTCGTCGTCGAGTAGGCCATCGCGGTCGTCCCCACGATCCCGAGGACCGAGGTGATCCCGATTGCCATCACAAGCGCCATCCCGCGCTCGCTCGCGAACCGCCGTCGCAGGCGAAGCCAAAACCGCATGGAGACTGCATCGGCGCACCGGCCGGGCCGGAACGTCCCTCGAACGAGTGGACCGGGCTCTACGTGCGCGTGCTGTTGCGCAGGACGATGTCGTCCACCAGCTCGTACAGCTCGCCGGTCTTGGAGGGCTTGACGTTGACGGGGAAGTCCACGTGCAGCTTGGCCAGCGACGAGGTCGACTGGGCCGTGTAGTTGAAGATCTGGAGGGCACCGCCGGAGACCGTCGCTGTCGAGGTCGGGACGAGGAAGTCCGCCCACATCACGCCGCCGGTGCAGGTCGCGCCGACCACGCGATAGAGGGCGTAGCGGTTCGTGCCGTTGCTGCGCGTGCACCAGGTGATCGAGCCGCTGCCGGTCTTGCAGTAGGCCGGCAGGGTGATCGTCACCGAGGAGCTCACGCCCGTGGGACTCACGACCGTCGCGCAGTGCACTTCTCTGCGCACCTTGTCGAGGGCGAGCTTGGCGGTCAGCTGCGCCTGGAAGCGGTTGTTCATGTCCGTCTCGGAGTTCGACGCCTGCACGAAGACGGTGGTCAGGCTCGTCATCACGACGCCCATGATCACCATCACAGTGAGCATCTCGATCAGCGTGTAGCCCCGCTCGGCAAGCAGGCGACGTTGGCTCATCGCGACTGGCGGCGGACCTGGGCGAGCGCGGCCTTCGCGACCGCCTGGCTCTTGCCACCGATCCCCCACTGCCGCTCGACGTGCTGGTCGACGGCGATCAGCGTCTCGAGCGCCTGGGCGCCGTGCCACCAGCCGAACTGTGCTCCGGTGACGATCCACGCGTGCTGGTAGAGCCAGTGGCGGACGTTTGCGCCGCTCTTCGGGCGGTTGGCGACCCAGTGCTGGAGCCGGAGCGCGCGCGCCGGGAGCGTCAGCTCGTCGAGCGGCTCCTTGGGCGCGCCGGCGGGCGTGAACGCCGGCGGACGCGGCACAGGCTTCACCCTGGTCTTCGGCTTGGCGACCGGCTTCGGCTTCACGACGGGCTTGGCCTTCGCCTTGGGCTTCGGCTTGACCGCGGGGGTCGTGGCGGCAGCGAGACCCGCCAGGCGGATCGCGGTACCGCGGTATGGCGAAGCGTCGACGGCCCGGCCGAGCTGCGCGTATGGGCCGCGCACGAGCCGGACGATCACGGTCGGGGCGCCGGTGTCGATGACGCGGGTGCCGGCGGCCGGGCTCTGGGTGATGACGCGGTTCGAGGAGTAGCCGCGCACGGAGCCGACGACGCGCCAGGCAAAACCGGAGTCTTCGAGGATCCCCTTCGCGAACACGTAGGCCTGGCCGCTGACCGACGGCACGATGAGCTCGGTCTGCGCCGCGGCCGCTCCGGCCGAGGGGTTCGGCGCCGACGGGCCGACGATCGTGTTGTCCGCGGCCAGCGTGAACGCAGCCGTGCCGAGGATCCACACGAGAGCCACGATTACCGCGCGTGGCAAGAGCGCCGCTAGCCGGACCGCCATGTCCTTCCCTTCGGCAGCGGAGAGGCGGTCTGTCATCCCCCTACCGGGTGAACAGGACGACCGGTCCACTCGATTCCTCCGGTTGGGTGGGGACGACTGCGAACACCGGCGCGTGGCCGGAGCGTCCGATCGAATCGGTCGGGCCGGCGTCCTGCCAGCGGAACGCGACGTCGGCGAAGCTTTGGAACCACGGCTGGAGCTGCGGGTACGAGGTGGCCGGGTCGAGCTGTAGGTGGAGGTGCGGGCCGGTGGCGTGACCGGTCATCCCGACGAGGCCAACCTGGGTTCCCGCTGAGAGCTGAGCACCGGGAGTGATCGCCGGTTCGAGGTACGACATGTGGCAGTACGTCCATTCCTGGCCATCGGCGGTGTCGATGGTCATCCCGATCCCGCAGCGTGCGTCCGGGGTCGACCAGGAGTTGACGACGGTCGCATCGGCGAGGGCGTAGATCGGAGAGCCTTCCGGGGCGGCGATGTCGGCGGCCGGGTAGTCGTGGTGGTGGTGCGAGACGGAGACGACCGAGGGGCCCCCGCCGACCGGGAAGACGTACTGCCCGCTATAGGCGGGCGCTGTGCTCGAGCCGGCATTCAACTGCGAGAACGAGGCCGCGAGGGCCCGGTCGTGGGCGAATACGAGCTCCTGCCTGGCCTTGATCAACACTGCTTGCAGCTGAGCCACGCGCGCCCGCGCCGCGTCGACACGCACGCCGAAGCGAACCGCGCGCTGGTCGAGCGCGAGCCGGTCGGAAAGCAGTGAGGCGGAGGCCGCGCGCCGGCTCAGTGCGACTCCGCGCCGGCTGAGCGCGCGCAGCGTCCGATCGGCGCGGGCGAGCTGCTGCTTCGCGTCCGCGACTGCCTGGGTGTTCTGCGCGAACGACGCCTGCAGCGGATCGGCATTGAAGGTCGCGTCGAGGCCGCCGGTGCCGAACGACTGCGCCAGCTGGAGAACCTCGTCTACGTACCACTGGGCGTGGTTGTACGAGAAGACCGCGCGCGAGATGTCGGTTCCACCGCCGGAAGCGGCCAGATAGCGCGCGGCGGCTGCGATCGCGTCCTCGGGGCTCCATGGATTGGCGATCCCGTCGCCGTTGGCGTCGACGCCCCAGCGCTCCCACGTGGACGGCATGAACTGCATCCACCCGATCGCGCCGGCCGAGCTCGGCCCCATGTTCGTGCCGAAGTTCGACTCGATCTTGTTGATCGCAGCCAGCACCTGCCACGGCACGCCGTAGAGGGTGCCGTTGCGCTGCCAGAGCGTGAACAGCTGGTCGTACGAGCGCGTCTCGACGAAAGCGGGCCGTTGGAGCAGCGTGGCCGGCAAGGAGATCGAGCCCGAGCTGTTCGGCGCCTCGGCGCTCGGCAGGAAGGCCGGCGAGGTCGGCGAGACCGACGGCACGATCCGGAACACATCAGCGCTCGCCGAACCGGCGAGCGCGAGCGCCACGACCGCTACTGCCGCGAGTCGCTTCATCCGTCCTGGGAGCCGGCGACGCGGAGCTCCGGCATCGGCGCCTCGCCCGGCTTGGGCGGCTCCGGCGCCATCTCCGAGACGGGCCGGTCGGTCTCGACACCGGCGGCCTTCCGCTTGAGGGCCTGGTCGAGGTCCACGACGAAGTCGTGCCGGTTGGTCGACGCGTTCGCGGCCGTCTCGCGATCGACCTCGCCGGCGACCACGAGCTCGATCAGCGCCTGGCTGAAGGTCTGCATGTCGAAGAACTGGCCCTCGGCGATCGCGTCGGTGATCTCCTCAGCCTTGTTCTCACGAATCAGGTCGGAGATGCGGGAGTTGTTGACCATCACCTCGACCGCCGCGACGCGGCCGGCCTCCAGCTTGGGCAGCAGACGCTGGCTGACCACGCCGCGGAGCACGCCGGCGAGGATCGAGCGAATCTGCTCCTGCTTGGCGGCCGGGAAGAACTCGACCATCCGGCCGATCGTCTCGGCGGCGTCCACGGTGTGCATCGTCGAGAAGACGAGATGGCCCGACTCGGCCGCCTTGAGCGCCGTCTCCGCGGTCTCGGCGTCACGGAGCTCGCCTATCAGGATCACGTCGGGGTCCTGGCGGAGCACGCGCCGGATCGCGGCGAGGAACGACTCGGTGTCGAGGCCAACCTCGCGCTGGTTGACGATGCAGCCCTGGTCGGAGTGGAGGATCTCGATCGGGTCCTCGATCGTGACGATGTGCTGGCGCCGCGTGCGGTTGATGTGGTCGATCACCGCCGCGAGCGTCGTCGTCTTGCCCGAGCCGGTTGCGCCGGTGACGAGCACGAGGCCGCGATGCTCCTCGGACAGCCGCTCGACGCCCTTCGGCAGGCGCAGCTGGGCGAAGCTCGGCACCTCTTTCGGGATCACGCGAAAGGCGAACGAGATCGAGCCGCGCTGGCGGTACCCGTTGACGCGGAACCGCGGCAGGCCCTCGGCCGAGTAGGCGATGTCGAGCTCGCCGCTCTCGTGGAAGTGCGAGAGCTTCGCGGGCGTCATGTCCGCGACGATCGCGAGCGCGGCCTCGAGGTCGCTGTCGTAGAGCGGCGGGTGGTCCGGGAGCAGGCCCAGCTCGCCGTCGCGCCGGAGCACGGGCGGCTGGCCGACCTTGAGGTGAATATCGCTCGCACCGAGTTCCACGGCACGGCCGAGTACCGCATTCAGGTCCACGCTGTGGCTGATCGGCAGCTACGCGGAGTGTCTTGAGGCCCCGAGCGTCTCGACCAGGCGCAAGGGCGCGCGGACGAGGCCGGTCGCCTCGCCAGGATGCGCGAGGTCTCCGCGCAGGAAGGCCGAGACGAAGCCCCAGACCGGCGGCAGGCGGGCGAGGCCGAACAACACGCGGGGGAAGCGCTCCATCGCGTACTTCGCCTTCCACGAGGCGGCGAACGAGCGGCCGAGCTCCCTATCGAGCGCCGGCTCGTAGCCGTCGAGCTCGTCGCCCAGCACGGACTCCGCGGCGAGCCGCGCGCTGACGAAGGCCTCGTACATCCCGTCCCCGGACAGCGGATCGACGAGCCCGGCCGCGTCGCCCACGAGCAGCACCCGCCCACTGCGCGCGCGGTCGCCGGGCCGGCGCATCGGCAACCGGTAGCCGCGAACCGACTCGAGCCTCTCGGCCGGCGTCCCGTATGCGGCGCACGCGCGCTCGAGGTGCGCGCGCAGCCGTGGGCCTTCGCTCTCCCAGCCGCCGACACCGACGTTGACGTGATCAGCCTTTGGGAAGACCCACGCGTAGCCGCCCGGGACGGCACCGAGCTCGACCACCGCGCGGCCGCGGTAGTCCTCGCGCGCGTGAACATGGGAGACGTTGCCCTCGAGCGCCACGCCGTGCGCGCGCCGGCCGGTCAGCCCGAGCGCCCGCACCGTCAGCCCGTTGACGCCGTCGGCGCCGATCGCGACCGGAGCCGAGGCCGCCGAGCCGTTGAAGCGCACCGTCACGCCCCGGTCATCCGCCTCCAGCGCGGTTGCACGGACCCCGTCGCGGAAGTCGGCTCCGGCTGCCGCTGCCTGCTCCGCGAGGTGGGCGTCCAGCCGCCGCCGTTGCGTCATCAGAATCAGTGGCCCCACCGTCTTCCGCTCGAAGCGAGGCCCGTAGCGGAAGCCGAGCTGGCAGCGCCGCACCGTGTCCTCGACCACCGGCTCGACCGAGACCGGCAGCTGGCGCACCGCGCGGTAGGTCAGGCCGCCGCCGCAGGGCTTGTCGCGCGGGAAGCGCTCGCGGTCGACCAGCAGCACGCGCGCGCCCGCGCGCGAGAGACGGTAGGCGGCGGTCGATCCCGCGGGCCCTGCTCCGACCACGATTGCATCGAAGCGCTCCATTGGTCCATCGTACGGCGACAGCGCGGAAGAAGGCGCCAGGCGGGCGCGTCTTGTGGGCAAAGCGTTCGAAGGGAGAGGGCAATGACCGACACGGGAATCGAGCTGAGCGGCGTCGACGAGCTCGCTGCGCAGCTGACCGGAAGCGTCATCCGCACGGGTGACCCTGATTACGACGAAGCGCGGGCGCTCTACAACGCGATGATCGACAAGCGGCCGGCGCTGATCGTGCGGGTCGCGAACGTGGACGACGTCGTCGCCGCGGTCAACTTCGGCCGTGAGCACGGGCTCGACATCGCAATCCGCGGCGGCGGCCACAACGGCGCCGGCCTCGCGAGCGTCGACGACGGCCTCGTGATCGACCTCTCCGACCTGAACGGGGTCGAGGTCGACGCCGACAACCGAACAGTGAAGATCGGCGGCGGCGCCCTGCTCGGCGACGTCGACACGGCGACGAACGCGCACGGCCTCGCGACCCCGGCGGGGATCATCGCCTCGACCGGCGCGGGCGGCCTGATGCTCGGCGGCGGGATCGGCCACCTGAGCCGCGGGCTCGGCCTCTCGATCGACAACATCCTCGGCGCCCAGGTCGTGCTGGCGGACGGGAGCGTCGTCGAGGCGAACGAGAACGAGAACCCGGACCTCTATTGGGCGATTCGCGGCGGCGGCGGCAACTTCGGCGTCGTCACCTCGATCACGGCCAGGCTGCACCCGGTCGACAACGTCGTCGCCGGGCCAATGTTCTGGTCGCTGGAGAGCGCGCCGGAGCTGCTGCGCTGGTACCGCGACTTCATTCTCAAGGCCCCCGAGGAGCTGGGCGGCTTCTTCGCCTTCCTCACCGTCCCGCCGGCGCCGCCGTTCCCGGAGGAGCTGCAGATGCAGAAGGTGGCCGCGGTGGTCTGGTGCTGGGCCGGCGACCCGGAGCAGGCCGACGAGGTGCTCGCCGAGGCTCGCTCACAGCCTGGGCTGCTGATGGACGGCGTGCAGGCGATGCCGCTGCCGGCGCTGCAGAGCGCCTTCGACCCCGTCTTCCCGCCCGGCGAGCAGTGGTACTGGCGCGCCGACTTCGTCGAGGAGATCCCCGACGAGGCGATCGACAAGCACGTCGAGTTCGCGGCGCAGATGCCGAGCTGGAAGTCGACGATGCATCTCTACCCGATCGACGGGGCGGCGCATCGCGTCGGCCCGACCGATACGCCGTGGGGCTACCGCAACGCGAACTGGGGCCAGGTGATCGTGGGCGTCGACCCCGACCCGGCCAACGCGAAGGCGATCACCGACTGGACGATCGCCTACCACGAGGCCCTACATCCATTCTCGGCCGGTGGCGCGTATGTGAACATGATGATGGACGAAGGCCAGGAGCGGGTGAAGGCGAGCTACGGCGAGAACTACGACCGGCTCGCGCAGATCAAAGCGGAGTACGATCCCGGCAACGTCTTCCACGTGAACCAGAACATCAGGCCTGCGGGCTGAGAGGGAGGATCGTGCCGCGGTACTTGGTTGTCAGGACATTCGACGTAGGTGAAGAAGAGATGCCAGAGGTGGGTCGCCGCTCGAACGAGGTGATCGAGGGCGGCTACCCGCAGATCGTCTGGGAGCACAGCCACGTCGTCGTGAACGACGACGGCAAGGTGATGACGTACTGCGTCTACGAGGCGCCCGACGAGGACACCGTGCGCAACCACGCGGTCGACCTCGGGAGGCACACGGTCGACGCCGTGCACGAGATCGCGGGCGACGTCACACCCGCCAACTTCCCCACCTAGCCATTCAGCGCATCAGCTGCCGCGCATCCGGAATGTGGAGCGCGGCAGCTCGTGCGAGTGCGACCCGGCGGCGGAGCATCGCCAGGCGTTCGTCGCCGCCGTCCTCGGGCACGAGGTCGAGCGCTTCGCGGTAGAGGATTGCCGCCTGGTCCTTGGCCCAGCCGAGCTCGGCCTGCTCGCCGGCGCGGATGAAGTACTCGACGGCCCGGGCCGGCTCGCCGGCATCGCGCCAGTGGCGGGCGAGCGCGGCCGTGATCTCGCCGAGCTCGGCCGTCGAGTCCTCGAAGAAGCGCGCCACCGCGGCGTGCCGCTCCTGGCGCCGCGCCCGCGGCAGCAGCTCGTACGCGACCTCGCGGATCAGCACGTGCTTGAAGCCGTACTGCTGCTCGCCCTCGATGATCGACCGCGTGTCGCGCAC
>DATIOF010000004.1:0-20451 GCA_035473395.1 Gaiellaceae bacterium | reverse complement strand
GCGCGCTCTCGCCGACGCCGGCGCGGCGATCGTGCTCGCGACCGACTTCAACCCCGGGAGCGCCTTCTGCGAGAGCCTGCCGCTCGTCTGCGCGTTGGCCTGCACGCAGCTTCACCTCTCACCGGCCGAGGCGCTCGTCGCCTGCACGGTCAATGCCGCGCACGTGCTCGGTCTGGCGGAGCGTCGTGGCCGGATCGCCGCCGGCCAGGACGCCGACCTGGTGCTGCTCGACGCGCCCGACTGGCGGCACCTCGCCTACCACCTCGGCGGCGACCTGATCTCGGCCGTGGTCCGCCGCGGGGAGGTCGCCTGGGCCCGCTGACCCCGCGCTAGGCTTGCCGCGATGCCAACGCGCAAGCAGCGACGCCGGCGCCAGAAAGACCTCCGGCACGAATACGAGTACGTCTACGTCGACGGCGAAGGCCAGGAGGTCGAGGTCGATCCCGCCGAGCTCGACGCTGCGACCCCGCGTCGCAACGGCAAGCCGAAGGCGACGCCGGCCAAGACGCGGGACGGCAAGCCTGTCCGCGAGGTGCAGCCGCCGTCGTGGAGCAAGGTCCTCAAGCGGGTGGCCTTCATCGCGCCGCTTCTCTTCCTCGCCTTCTCGGCGTTGAACCACCACCAGTCGCTGCTCAACCGCCTGGCGATCACGGCCATCTACACGGGCTTCTTCGTGCCCTTCATGTACCTGATGGACCGGGCGCTGTACCGCTCGTACCTGAAGCGCACCGGCCAGGAAGCTCCGAAGCGGCCCAGCCGTAAGACCTAGACTCACGCTCCCGTGCGCGAGAACCCGGCACTCGTCGTCGACCGCTATGAGCTCGGCCCGATCGGGACGAACTGCTACGTCGTCCGCGCCTCTTTGGACGCGCGCGAGGCTGTCGTCATCGACCCCGGCGGCGACGCCGCCGAGCTGACGCTCAAGCTGGCGGAGCTGGAGACGACCGTCGCCGCGATCCTGATCACGCACGGCCACTGGGACCACCTCGGCGGCGTCGCCGACCTCGCCGAGGCCTCGGGCGCGCCGGTCTACATGGCCGAGGACGAGCGGGCGCTGCTCGAGAACCTGCCGGACCTGGTCCCCGAGGGCGTGAGCGCGCGCTCCTACACGCCCGACGTCCTGCTCCGGGGTGACGAGACATTCGAACTCGCCGGGATCGAGTTCGAGACCCTCCCCGTGCCGGGTCACTCGCCGGGGCACCTCGCCTACCACGCCGACGGCTGCCTCTTCTCCGGCGACGTCCTGTTCCAGAACTCCGTCGGGCGAACCGACCTGCCGGGCGCCGACTGGGAGACGCTCGTCGAGTCGATTCGCATCCTGAGCGAGCGCTTCCCGCCCGAGACGATCGTGTACTCGGGTCACGGCGTGCCGACGACGCTCGGCTCGGAGCTCGAGCGCAATCCGTTCCTCACCCAGCTGCGCGCCTCGTGACGACGTTCGAGGCGCCGCGCGGCACACACGACATCCTTCCGGCCGAGCAGCCGCTCTGGCGGCTGGTGACGACGGAGGCCGAGCACCTCTGCTCGCTCTATGGCTACCGGCCGATCCAGACGCCGGTCTTCGAGGACACCGCGCTCTTCCAGCGCACCTCCGGCGCGGGGTCGGACATCGTGCACAAGGAGATGTACACCTTCGAGGACAAGGGCGGCCGCTCCCTCACGCTCCGCCCGGAGGCGACCGCGCCGATCGCGCGCGCGTACCTCGAGCACGGCTTACACCAGCAGGGGCAGCCGGCGAAGCTCTACACGATTGCGAGCATGTACCGGTATGCGGCGCCGCAGCGTGGCCGCTACCGCGAGCACTGGCAGCTCTCGGTCGAGGCGATCGGATCCGACGACCCCGCCGTCGACGCGGAGGTGATCCAGCTCTACGACGAGCTGCTGACCAGGCTGGGAGTGACGGACTACGAGCTGCTGCTGAACTCGATCGGCGACGAGAACTGCCGCCCCGCGTATCTCGAGCAGCTGACCGCCTGGCTCGACGAGCACGACGACGTGCTCGACGACGAGGCCCGCCAGAAGCGCGCGACGAGCCCGCTGCGCGTCTTCGACGTCAAGAGCGAGCGCGTCCAGGAGGCGCTGGCGGACGCTCCGAAGATCGGCGACTCGCTCTGCGACGAGTGCCGCGCGCACTTCGAGTCGGTCCAGGCCCACCTGGAGAACTACGCCGTCAAGTTCACGCTCTCCCCGACGCTCGTGCGGGGGATCGACTACTACACGCGCACCGCGTTCGAGTTCGTCGACGAGGCGATCGGCGCCAAGAGCTCGATCTGCGGCGGCGGCCGCTACGACGGGCTGATCGAGCAGCTCGGCGGCAAGCCGACGCCCGGGATCGGCTTCGGCGCCGGGATCGAGCGGCTGTTGCTCTCGCTCGAGGCGGCGGGAGTGACGACCGAGCCCCACGAGCTCGACGTCTTCGTCGCGCTCGAAGACGCGAACGACAAGCCGCGCGTGCTGCCGCTCGTGCAGGAGCTGCGCCGCCGTGGGCTGAGCGCCGAGGTCGACTACGCCGGCCGGTCACTCAAGGGCCAGCTCACGCACGCTCGCCGGCTCGGCGCCAGGGCGATCGTCGAGTGGGGGCCCGGGCGCTCGACCGTGCGCAGGCCGGGTGAGCAGGACGAGGAGATTCCGACTGCCGAGCTCGCAGAGAGGCTCCGCACGTGAAGTGGCGCGACCTCAAGGCGGGCGAGCTGCGCAAGGAGCACGTCGGCCAGCGGTTCGCTCTCGCGGGCTGGGCCGCACGGCGGCGTGACCACGGCGGGCTGGTCTTCGTCGACCTGCGCGACGACAGCGGTCTGGCACAGCTCGTGATCAATCCCGAGCGCGCCCCGGAAGCGGCGAAGGCGGCGCACGAGATCCGCAACGAGTTCGTCCTCCGCGCCGTCGGCGAGGTCGCCGCCCGTGCGCCGGAGGCGGTCAACCCGAACCTGCCGACCGGCGAGGTCGAGCTGCAGGTCGACGAGCTCGAGATCGTCTCGCGCTCCGAGCCGCTGCCGTTCCAGCTCGACGAGGAGAACGTCGACGAGACGCTGCGCATCCGCTATCGCTGGCTCGACCTCCGCCGCCCGAAGATGCAGCGCAACATCCGCACGCGCGCCCGCGCGGTGTCGATCATCCGCTCCGAGATGGAGGGCGCCGGGTTCGTCGACATCGAGACGCCGATCCTGGCCAAGCAGACGCCGGAGGGCGCACGCGACTTCGTCGTCCCGACACGCCTGCAGCCCGGCAGCTTCTTCGCGCTGCCGCAGTCGCCGCAGACCTACAAGCAGCTGCTCGTGATCTCGGGCTTCGAGCGCTACTTCCAGATCGCCCGTTGTTTCCGGGACGAGGATCTGCGCGCCGACCGGCTGCAGGAGCTGACGCAGCTCGACGTCGAGATGGCATTCCCGGACCGCGAGGAACTGTTCGCGCTGATGGAGCGGACGATGCTCCGGATCTGGCGCGAGTGCCTCGAGGTCGAGCTCGAGTCGCCGTTCCAGCGCATGACCTGGGACGAGGCGCAGCTCCGCTACGGCTCCGACAAGCCCGACCTGCGCTTCGGGCTCGAGATCCACGACGCGACCGAGCTGACCCGGGGCTCGGAGTTCGGCGTCTTCGCCAATGCGCCGGCGGTGCGCTACCTCCGCGTCCCGCAGGAGCTCTCGCGCGCGGAGCTCGACCGGCTGGAGGCGTTCGCGAAGGAGTGGGGGGCGAAGGGCCTCGCGTACCTCGTGTTCGACGAGGAGGGCGAGGTGCGCTCGCCGATCGCGAAGTTCCTCTCCGAGGA
Source organism: Gaiellaceae bacterium (assembly GCA_035473395.1). Lineage (GTDB taxonomy): Bacteria > Actinomycetota > Thermoleophilia > Gaiellales > Gaiellaceae > AC-32. The sequence continues at coordinate 16,685 of DATIOF010000004.1, read as the reverse complement.
CGAGCTGGCGGCGTTCCGATCCGAGCCGGCGACGACCGTGCTCTTCGGCGCCGACGAGCCGGCCATGGTCGCGCGCGTGCTCGGCGCGCTGCGTCTGCACCTCGGCCGCGAGCTCGAGCTGATCGACCGCGACGCGTGGCGGTTCCTGTGGGTGACCGACTTCCCGCTGCTGGAATGGGACGAGGCGGAGCAGCGCTGGACGGCCGTGCACCACCCCTTCACGCGGCCCACCGACGAGACCATCTCGCTCGTCGACTCCGACCCGGGCGAGGCTCGGGCCGTGGCCTATGACCTGGTCGTGAACGGGATCGAGATCGCCGGCGGCTCGTTCCGGGTCCACGAGCCCGACCTGCAGCGCAAGATCTTCGACCGGCTCGACATCTCACCGGAGGAGCAGCGCCAAAAGTTCGGCTTCCTGCTCGACGCGCTCGCGATGGGTGCGCCGCCACACGGCGGGATCGCGTCGGGCATCGACCGGCTCTCGATGGCACTGCTCGACGAACCGTTCATCCGCGACACGGTGGCCTTCCCGAAGAACCAGGCGGGCGTCGACCCGATGACCGGCGCGCCGACGCCGATCCCGCAGGATTTGTTGGCCGAGCTCGGAATTCAGGTGCTGCCGAAAACCGAGTGACGGCAACCGATACAGCAGTCATACTTGGACGTCCGCGGTCGAGTCAGGAGGCAAGGAGCGCATGGCACCCGAAGGTTCAGAGCGAGCGTCGCAGGCACCGTCGCTGACGTCGTTGCCGCGCGTCGAGGACCTGCCGAGCGCGGCCGACGGCTACGACCGCGAGAAGGTGCGCGAGTCGTTCGAGGCCTACCGCCGGCACACCACCCAGCTTCAGGTTCAGCTCCGCGTGCTCCAGGCCGCAGGCCAGAGCGGCGCCGAGCCGACCGGGCACGCCGTGCGCATGGACGCGATGCACATGATCCGCGCCGCGGCCGAGATGGCGGACACGATCGAGCGCGACGCGCAGACGGCTTCGGCCGCGCAGCTGCGGCGCACCGAGGAAGAGGTCTCCCGGCGCCAGCGCGAGCTGCAGGAGCGCCAGGGCGACGTCGACAAGTACCGCCAGGAGAGCGAGCGCATGCGTGCGGAGATGCTGAACGCGGCCAAGAGCGACGCGCGCAAGACCACGCAGGAAGCCGAGCAGCAGGCCTCCAAGGAGATCACCGAGGCCGAGTCGCGCGCAGCCCGGCTGCTCGAGCAGGCGCGCCACCAGGCGACCGAGCTCACGAACTCGACGCGCGCCGAGGTCGAGCAGACGCTCGAGTGGGCGCGCGGGCAGGCCGGCGCGATCATCAGCCGCGCCCAGGAAGGTGCCGAGCAGCTGCTCGGCGCCGCGGGTCTCGGCGACGAGGCGATCGACCGCGTCGCGCAGTCGATCGTCAGCGCCGCGCAGGCCGCGGCCGAGGCGAGTCGCGGCACGGGGGCTTCGTCCGCCGTCTCCGGCCCGCAGCTGCGGGAGCCCGAGCCGGCCGGCGAGGAGCCGGAGGCCGAGGCCGCGGCTGAGCCGGAGGTAGAGCCGCCGGTCTCGCCGCCGGTTTCGCCGAGCCCGGCGCCGCCCGAGCCGCAGAACGAAGACGACACGACCGGCTAGGCTCGGGCCGTGCTTCCGGGCCGGCTCGGATTTCGCTTCGCGCTCGAGGCGCTCTTCCTCGTGCTGCTCGCCATCGGCGCGGGCCTCGCAAACCTGAGCGCGGGGTTCATCGTGCTCGTGATGGCGATCGCCTGGCTGCTCGTCGCGATCGTCGAGTACACGGCTGAGCGAATCTCCGCCTCGCCGCTCTCCTATCTCTTGCCCCAGCGGGTTGAGCCACCCGTGGACGAGGCCGAAGCGTCGTGGCCGATGCCTGAGGAACGGACCGTGGTGGCGCCGCCCGAGCACCCCGAGCCCGAACCGGAGCCGGAACCCGGGCCGGAGCCGGAGCCGGAACTTCCACTGGCGGTGGACGAGCCGGAGCTCGAGGAGAAGCCCGCGAGCCCGGGGCGTCTGCGCTCGCTGTTGCGCCGGCGCGAGGCGAACGACGAGCCCGAGTCCTCGGAGCCCCCGAGGCACGTAAAGCTGCTTCCCCGCCGCTCGGCGCCGGCGGAGAGCCGGGCCGCGCAGGAGGTCGCTGAGCTGTTCGACAAGCCCGCCGATGAGTCGGAGAAGGGCGGGTGAGGATCCGGCTCTCCCTCGTGCGCTTCCTGCTCGAGGCCACGTTCCTCGTCCTGGTCGCCGTAGCGGCCGGGCTCGCCGGGCTCGAGGCGGTCTGGATCGGGGTCGTGATGTTCGGCGCGTGGCTGCTGGTCGCCCTGATCGAGCGCGGCGGCTCCCGGCGCGGACGCGCGAAGGCTGCGGCGGCTCAGCCCGAAGCGGAGCCGGAGCCCGAGCCGAAACCGCAGCCCGAGCCGGAACCGGAACCCGAGCCCGAGACCGAGCCCGAGCCGGCACCTGAGCCTGTCCCGGAGCCGGAGCCGGAGCCCGAGCCGGAGCCGCGGCCGGAGCTCGTCGCCGTCCCGCCTCCGCCACCGGAGCCAGAGCCCGAGTCCGAGCCGGAGCCGGAGCCCGCGGCCGTCCCGCTCGTCCTACGCAACACGACCCCGCGCACCTGGAACATCTGGGAGCTCGAGCGCCTCGCTGAGACGATGGACGGCGACGCGGCCGCCGAGGAGCGAGCGATCCTGCTCGTGCACCTGCGGGAGTTCGCGAACGCCTCGGGCGACCTGCCGGTCGAGTTCGACGAGCTCGTGCGAGACGCCTTCGGCGCCGACCTGGCGGGGCTCGCCGGGTGAGCGCCGCCTCGGTCCAGCGGCAGGTCGCGCTCGCCGGCATCGCGCTCCTAGCCGCCGTCGTGGCGCTCGCGCTGACGGCGCACGACAAGGGACAGGCGGTCACGGGGATCCCGCAGCCGGTGCCGGTCGCCGGGAACGGCTGGTACACGGCGCTCGCCGGCGTCGAGCGGCCGCGCTACGGCCAGCGCACGCGCTGCGGCTACGTGCTCAAGGCCAACACCGAAGGCGTGACCGACTCAGTGCTGCCCTGCGGAATCCTCGTCTACGTCTCCTACAAGGACAGCCCGCAGATCCTCACGCGCGTAGTCGACCGCCGCCCGGTGCTCCCCGGGCGCAAGTTCGACCTGACCCCGAAGCTCGCCGAGGAGCTCGGCGTCGACGGCGTGCAGCGGATCCGTTGGGTCTTCGCCCGTTAGTTGAGGAGGGCTCGCCGAAACGACGGCTGAGCCACCGGAACGCGCTGCTCGCCCCGATGCTGCGTCCTCAGTCGCACCCGTAGCCTCCGGCTACGAGCACTCCCTGCGTCCTTGCGTCGGAACGACCATCGCGCCCCGGTGGCGAGCGACGTTCCGGCAATCCCTCCAAGCTACAATGCGATCACTCGAGCCTGTGCGTGCTCGGGGCACCCTGTAGAACCAACACCGAGTGAGAGGGAGCTGTCGTTCGACCAGAGGCTCACGCCGACGGAAGACGCGGCACCCACCTGGCTTGTCCAGGTTCACCACGGGCCTCGACGCATCGGCAGGCTGGAGACGAGACGGGGGGACTTCGGTCCCCCCGTTTCGCCGCTAGCCTGGGCCTGATGGTCGAGGTCGTCGGAGATTCGACGCGTGACGGGCGCTGGGCGCTCGTGCGTCTGGCCGTCGAGGGGGAGCAGATCGTCGGCGCGGAAGCCGAGGGTCTCGAGCGTCCGCTCGACGGGCTGAGCCTGCTCGAGGCCGCGGCCGTCGGCGGGGACGAGCTCGCCGTGGACGCGCTGGCGAACGCACTCGCCCAGGTCTTCCGCGCCGAGCCGAAGCCTGGCCGCGTCGCCGTGGCGATGAGCGGCGGCGTCGACAGCGCGGTCGCGCTGCTGCGCGCCGGCGAGAACGCGATCGGCGTCACCCTGCGCCTCTGGCTCGACCCGCAGGGGCCCGACGCCGAGCGCGCCTGCTGCTCGCCGGAGGCCGTAATGGCGGCCCGCGCGACCTGCCACCGGCTCGGACTGCCGCACGTCACGCTCGACCTGCGTGAGGAGTTCCGCCGCGCGGTGGTCGAGCCGTTCGTGCGCGGCTACGCGGCCGGCCAGACGCCGAACCCGTGCATCCGGTGCAACGGAAGCTTCCGCTTCGCCGAGCTGCTCGCGTTCGCCGAGCGCGCCGGCGCCGACCGGCTCGCGACCGGCCACTACGCGCGGATCGTCGAGCGCGACGGGCAGCTGCTCCTTGCCCGGGCCGCGGACGAGAGAAAGGATCAGTCGTACATGCTGGCCCGGCTCGACCCGCGCTTCCTCGACCGGCTCTGGTTCCCGCTCGGCGAGCAGGGCAAGGACGAGACGCGCGCCGAGGCCGAGCGCGCGGGGCTCGAGGCCGCGGGCCGTGCCGAGAGCCAGGAGGCCTGCTTCCTCGCCGGAGGCGACTACCGCGACTTCCTCGCACGCCATGGGCTGACCGCCGAGGACGGCCCCGTCGTCGACGAGCAGGGCAATGAGCTCGGCCGCCATGCCGGCTTCTGGCGGTTCACGCCCGGCCAGCGCAAGGGCCTCGGGGTCGCGGCCGGCGAACCGCTCTACGCGCTGCGCAGCGAGCCAGAGACGAACGCGGTCGTCGTCGGGCCGCGCTCGGCGCTCGCGATCGACGAGGTGACGGTGCGTGGGCGACTGCACGTCGAGCTCGAGCGCGCCGAGGTGAAGCTGCGCTACCGCTCGCCGGCGGTGGGCGCGAGCGTCACGCCTACCGACGGCGGCTTTCGCCTGCGCCTCGACCGGCCGGCGCACGGCGTCGCAGCGGGCCAGGCCGCGGTGCTCTACGACCGCGATGCCGTGGTCGGCGCGGGCACGATCGAACCTGCCGAAACCTTCACAGCCGTTCGAACGTTTAGATCGAGGGGCGAATGACGGGCGACCTGATCACGCTGACCATCCCGCGCGAGGAGCCGTTTCACGAGGTCGCGCACCTCGTGCTCGGCGGCGTCGCCGCGCGCCTGAACCTGACCATCGAGCGCATCGACGACCTCGAGATGGCGCTGGAGGCCGTGCTCGAGCAGGCCTCGGAGAACGGCGAGGTGACGGTCGAGCTGCGGTTCGACGAGCGCGCAATCGTGACCCGCGTCGGGCCCTTGCCGGCCGACACGATTCGCGAGGAGCTCGACCGTGACGACGGGAGCGTCGGCCTCCGCCGGATCCTCGACACGGTCCTCGACGGCTACGCGCTCGACGGCGAGGGGTGGCTCGAGCTGAGGAAGAACGTCTCCGACGGGGACAGCCCCGCTTGATGCAGCAGAGCGACAAGGCGCTGCTCCGCCGCTACCACGAGCAAGGCGACCTGGCGGCCCGTGAGCAGTTGATCGAGCAGTACATGTCGCTGGTGCGATCGCTCGCGCGGCGCTACTCGTACCGCGGCGAGCAGCTTGAGGATCTCGTCCAGATCGGCGCGATCGGCCTGATCAAGGCGATCGACCGCTTCGACGTCAACCGCGGGGTCGAGTTGACCACCTACGCGACGCCGAACATCATCGGCGAGATCAAGCGCCACTTCCGCGACCGCGGTTGGGCGGTGCGCGTCCCGCGCGGCCTGCAGGAGCTGAACATCCAGCTTTCGCGCCTGGTCGAGCAGCTGACCGTCCAGCACGGGCGCTCGCCGACGATTCCCGAGCTGGCCAAGGCCGCCGGGGTCACGGACGAGGAGGTGCTCGAGGCGCTCGAGAGCGGCCGCGCCTACAGCTCGCTCTCGCTCTCCGCCGGCTCAGGCGGTCACGACGACGACGGCGAGCTCGACCCGCTCGAGTCGCTCGGCACGGTGGAGCATCAGTACGAAGTCTCGGAGGATCGAGCGGTTCTCGCGCCGGGCTTCCGCGTGCTCGACGAGCGGGAGCGGGCGATCCTGCACCTGCGCTTCTTCGAGGGACTGACCCAGTCGCAGATCGCCCAGCAGGTCGGCATCTCGCAGATGCACGTCTCGCGGCTGATCCGCCGCTCGCTGGAGAAGATCCGCGAGGAGATCGCCGCCGACCAGCCCGCGTAGCGCACCTAGAATCGATCGGGTGCGAACCACTGCCGAGCTCCGCGCGGGCTTCCGCGAGTTCTACGAGTCCAAGGGCCACGAGTTCCGGCCCTCGGCCTCGCTGATCCCGCGCGCCGACGACCGCTCGACGCTGCTGATCTCGGCCGGGATGCAGCCGCTGATGCCGTTCTTCCTCGGGCTCGAGGAGGCGCCGGCGCCGCTGCTCACCACCGTCCAGAAGGTCTTCCGAACGCCGGACATCGACGACGTCGGCCTGAACAAGCGGACGCTGACCTTCTTCGAGATGCTCGGCAACTTCTCGTTCGGCCGGTACTTCAAGGACGGCGCGATCGAGCTCGCCTGGGAGTTTATGTTCGAGCACATGAAGCTCGACCTCGACCGGATCTGGGTGACCGTCTTCGCGGGCGACGCGGAGCTCGGCCTCGGCGAGGACGAGGTCGCGGTGCGGGCCTGGGAGGCGATGGGTATGCCGCCCGAGCGGATCGTGCGGCTTCCGCGCGCCGACAACTTCTGGTCGGTAGGCGGCCCGGGGCCGTGCGGCCCCGACTCGGAGATGTTCTACGACTGGGGCGAGGAGGTCGGCTGCGGCCGGGCGGAGTGCGGTCCGGGCTGCGAGTGCGACCGCTTCCTCGAATTCTGGAACCTCGTCTTCATGGAGTTCGAGCTGCACACCGACGGCTCGCTGACGCCGCTGCCGAAGCAGAACATCGACACCGGCCTCGGCCTCGAGCGCGCCGCGCGGATCCTGCAGCAGGTCGACTCGGTCTACGACACCGACGGCTACCAGGAGATCATGAGCTGGATCGCCGGCAAGTCGGGCGTCGCCTACGGCGAGAGCGAGCGGGCCACGAAGGCACATCGGATCCTGGCCGACCACGGGCGCGGGATGACCTTCCTGGCAGCCGACGGCGTCGCGCCCTCGAACGAAGGCCGCGGCTACGTGATGCGCAGGGTGATCCGGCGCGCCGTGCTGCAGGCCGGGCGGATCGGGCTCGAGCCGCCGTTCCTCGCCGGGCTCGCTGGCGTCGTCGTCGAGCAGATGGGCGACGCGTACCCCGAGCTGGCGAGCGCGCGGGCCGAGATCGAGCGGGTGCTGGACGCGGAGGAACAGCGCTTCGGCGAGACGCTCGCGCGTGGCCTGACGCTGTTCGAGGAGGCGGCGGCCGACAGCGAGATCTCCGGTGACGAGGCCTTTCGCCTGCACGACACCTACGGCTTCCCGCTCGAGCTGACCGAAGAGCTGGCCCGCGAGCGCGGGCTGCCGGTGGACGAGGACCGCTTCCACGAGCTGATGGAGGAGCAGCGGCTGCGCTCCCGCAAGGTCACGGACGAGGTCGAGGTGCGCGTGTCGGCCGACGTGCTCAGCGAGTTCGTCGGCTACGAGAAGACCGACGTGCTGACCGCGATCCTCGCCTACGAGGATCTCGGCGACGGGCGCTTCCAGGCGAAGCTCGAGCAGTCGCCTTTCTATGCGGCCGGCGGGGGCCAGGTCAGCGACACAGGCTTCATCGAGGACGAGGAGACCGGCGCGCGCGCCGACCTGGTCGAGGCGACCCGGCTACCGGAGGACGACCAGGTGCTGACCTTCCTGGGCGAGGGCTTCCGTGAGGGCATGCGTGTGCGCGCGGTCGTGCCCTGGAGCGTGCGCTTCCCGACGATGGCCAACCACACCGCCACCCATTTGCTGCACAAGGCGCTGCAGGAGGTACTCGGCGAGCACGCGCGCCAGGCCGGCTCTGCTGTCCGTCCGGACAAGCTGCGTTTCGACTTCAGCCACCCGCAGCCGGTCACCGACGAGGAGCGTGCCGAGCTCGAGCGGCGCGTCAACGAGGCGGTCTTCCGCAATCTGCCGGTGCGTGCCTACATCGTCCCGATCGAGGAGGCGCGGCGACTCGGCGCGACGATGCTCTTCGGCGAGAAGTACGGCGACGAGGTGCGGCTGGTGGACATCGCCGGCTACTCGCGCGAGCTCTGCGGCGGCACGCACGTGCGCACCACGGCGGAGATCGGGCCGTTCGTGATCACCTCCGAAAGCTCGGTCGGCTCGGGCACGCGCCGGATCGAGGCCGTCACCTCCGGCGAGGCCTACGCGCTGCTGCACGGTCGCACCGAGGAGGTCGCCGAGCTGCGGGCAGAGCTGGAGCGCGCGCGGAAGGACGGGCCGAAGCGCCAGGAGAAGGCCGAGGTGGCCGTCGAGACGCGCAGCGAGGAGGAGATCGGCGGCGTCAACGTCTTCGTCGGCCAGGCCGCTGGCGTGGACGCCGATGCGCTGCTCGAGGAGTCCGACCGGATCAAGCAGGCGCGCGCGCCTGCTGCGGTCGTGCTCGGCGGGACCGAGGACGGCCGCGTCCATCTCGTCGCCAACTTCGACCGCTCGCTCGAAGGGAGGCTGGACGCGGTCGCCGTGATCAAGGAGGCGGCGGCCGAGATCGGCGGCGGCGGCGGCGGACGCGCGACGATGGCCCGCGCGGGCGGCCGCGACCCGGAGAAGCTCGGCGACGCGCTGGCGAAGGCCGAGGAGGCGCTGCGGCGCGGTCTCGGGTGAAGGTCGTCGCACTGGATTACGGATCGGCGCGAACGGGCGTGGCCGTCTCGGACCCGACCGGCACGATCGCCCGGCCGCTCGGCGTGGTCGAGCGCGCCGCGAGCAAGGACGGGCTCGAGCAGCTCGGGCGGATCGTGCGCGAGGAGGGCGCCGAGCGCGTGGTCGTCGGCCTGCCGCTGACCCTCCGCGGTGAGCACGGCGCGCAGGCGCGCGAGACCGACGAGTTCGTCGAGGCGCTGCGCGCGGCGCTCGACGTCCCGGTCGAGAGCTATGACGAGCGCTTCACCACCGGCCTCGCTGCGGCCGACGCCAATGCGGACGCGCCCGAGGACGCGCGCGCCGCCGCCCACCTGCTGTCGACCTACCTCGCGTGGAAGAGCGCCGCGGCGGAGTGATGCCGCCGCGCCCGCGGCCGCCCCGGCGGACGCCGCGGTCGGTGGTCTGGCGGCGCCGCCTGGTGGCGCTCGGCGTGCTCCTGGCGGCCTTCGCCATCGCCTGGGTCGCGGTCGCCAGCGTCGGCGGCAACCACAAGGCGAAGCCGCCCACGCCGACCGTGGCCGCGCCGCCGAAGCCTTTTCGGATTGTCTTTCCGGAGGGCTTCACGCGCAAGCAGATGGCCGCACGCGTGACCGCGGTCGCCCAGATCGCTGACCGCGAGCGTCACAAGCGCGTGCGACTGAAGGAGCGGACGTACCTTGCCGCCACCGCGCGCCCGCGACGCCAAGCCGGCTTCGGCCCGAGGGCGTACCCGCTCGAGGGCTTCCTCTTCCCGGCGACATACGACTTCACCGTGCGCACGACCTCGCCGCAGCTGGTCGCGGCGCAGCTGAAGGCCTTCCGCACGAACTGGGCCAAGCTCGACCTCGGCTACGCGCGCTCCAAGAACCTGACGCCCTACGACGTGCTCGTGATCGCGTCGATGGTCGAGAAGGAGACGCCGGCGCCCGAGGAGCGCCAGCTCGTCGCCGCGGTGATCTACAACCGGCTGCACGCCCACATGGCGCTCGGGATCGACGCGGCGCTGCGCTACGGCCTGAACATCCCGCCGACCGAGTCGATCCACGAGTCGCAGCTCGCCAACCCGACGCCGTACAACCTGCGCCTGCATGCCGGCCTGCCTCCGACGCCGATCGGCGCACCCGGGCTCGCCTCGCTGCAGGCCGCGGCGCACCCGGCGAAGGTGAACTACCTCTACTTCGTGGCGAAACCGGACAAGAAGCACCACTTCTTCACGGCCAGCTCGGCCGCGTTCGAGCAGTACAAGGCCGCGCACGGCTACGGATGAGCGGCCGCGTCGCGCTGCTCGGCAAGCCCGTGGCCGAGTCCCTCTCTCCCCGGATGCAGAACGCCGCCTTCGCCGCGGCCGGGCTCGACTGGGAGTACGTCGCGCTCGGGGTCGAGCCGGACGAGCTCGAGCCGGCCGTGCGGCGCGACTGGGCCGGCGCGAACGTCACGATTCCCTACAAGCAGGCGGTCGCCGCGCTCTGCGACGAGGCACAGGGAGACTCGGTCAACACGCTCGTCTTCCGCGACTCGCGCGTGCTCGGCTTCAACACCGACCAGGAGATCGTGGCCGGGATCGAGGCGACCCGTGTCTGCCTGATCGGAGCCGGCGGGGCCGCGCGCGCACTGCTGCCCGGACTGCAGGGCGACGTGCGGATGTTCTCGCGCAGCGCCGAGTGGCCGCCGGACGCCTCGGATGCCGACCTGATCGTGAACGCGACGCCGGTGCGCGACGAGCTGCTCGTCCAGCCGCGCGCGGGTCAGACCGTGGTCGAGCTGGCGTACCGCGCCGACGGCCGGCCGACCGCGCTGGTCGCCGCAGCCCGGGCTGCCGGGTGCGAGGTCGTGGACGGCTACGAGGCGCTCGTCCGCCAGGGCGCGGCGTCGTTCGAGCTCTGGACCGGCCTGCCCGCCCCTGTCGAGGCCATGCGCAGCGCCGTAGGCTTGGATTCGTGACGCTCACGCTGAGCACGGCAGGCGAGTCGCACGGGCCCGCGCTCGTGGCGATCGTCGGTGGGCTGCCGGCGGGCCTCGCGCTCGATCGGGAGGCGATCGACGCCGACCTCGCGCGCCGCCAGCAGGGCTACGGGCGCAGCCCGCGGCAGCAGCTCGAGCAGGACACGGTCGAAGTGCTCGCCGGCTTGCGCCAAGGCCGGACGCTCGGCACGCCGCTCGCCCTCGTCGTGCGCAACCGGGATCACGCCAACTGGGAGTGGGGGATGAGCCCGTGGCCGCCGGAGGGCGAGCCGTCCGGCAAGGGCGTGAAGCCGGTGACGCTGCCGCGGCCGGGGCATGCCGACCTCGCCGGCTCGCTCAAGTACGGCCTGTCGGACGCGCGGGACGCGCTGGAGCGTGCGAGTGCCCGGCAGACGGCCGTCGCCGTCGCGGCCGGCGCGGTGGCGAAGGCGCTCCTCGCACAGATCGAGGTAGACGTGCTCGGCCGGGTCGTGACCGAGGCGCTGGAGCAGCGGATCGACGAGGCGCGCGCCGAGCGCGACACCGTCGGCGGCGTCGTCGAGGTGCGCGCCCACAGCGTGCCGCCCGGGCTCGGCTCGTACGCGACCAAGGAGGAGCGGCTGGACGCGCGTCTGGCCGCGGCGCTGATGGGCATCCAGGCGGTCAAGGGCGTCGAGGTCGGCGCCGGCTTCGAGCTGGCCGAGCGGCGTGGCTCGGAGGCGCACGACGAGATCTTTGCCGACGCCGACGGGACGCTCTACCGCGAGACGAACCACGCCGGCGGGCTCGAGGGCGGCGTCTCGAACGGCGAGCCGGTGGTCGTGCGCGCGGCGATGAAGCCGCTGCCGACGCTGATGAAGCCGCTGCGCTCGGTCGACCTCGAGACCGGCGAGCCAGGTGAGGCGCTGGTCGAGCGCAGCGACGTCGCCGCCGTCGAGGCGCTGGCCGTGGTCGCCGAGGCCGCGGTCGCGTTCGAGCTCGCGCGCGCGGCCCGCGAGAAGTTCGGCGGCGACGCGCTGGGCGACTTCGTCGGCGCGTGGCGTGCGTACCTGGAGCGAATCCCGTGGCGCACGCGCTAGACCGGCACCTCGCGCTCGTCGGGTTCATGGGCGCGGGCAAGTCGACGCTCGGCGCGCAGGCGGCCGAGCGTCTGGGCCGGCGGTTCGTCGACCTCGACCGCGAGCTCGAGCGCTCGCTGCGGCAGACGATCCCGCAGGTCTTCGGCGCGCGCGGCGAGGCGGAGTTCCGCGAGCTCGAGGCCGAGGCTGCGCTGGAGGCGCTTGCCGGCGGGCCGCCTGCTGTGGTCGCGCTCGGCGGCGGCGCGGTCGAGACCGAGGCGATTCGCCACGCCCTCCGCGAGCACGCGTTCACGGTCCACGTCGAGGTCGACCCCGCCACGGCCTGGTCGCGGGTCGGCGGCGGCGACCGGCCGCTCGCCCAGGACGAACAGCGCTTCCACGCGCTGCACGAGCAACGCGCGCCGATCTACGAGCAGGTCGCGCAGAGGGTCGCAGGGGACGTGGACGAGATCGTGCTCGCCGCGGCGGGCATCGAGGTCGAGGACGGGCTGCTCGCCCGGCTGCCGGAGCTCGTCGACGGTGAGCTCGAGGTGGTCGCCGATGCGACCGTGCTCGGTCTGCACCGGCCGCCGCTCGAAGCGCCGGTCCACGCGCTGCGCGGCCGCGAGGAGGCAAAGAGCCTCGGCGCGGTCGAGCGGCTCTGGCGCGAGCTGCGGCTCGGGCGCGACGGCACGCTCGTCGCCTTCGGCGGCGGTTGCACGACCGACATGGCCGGCTTCGCGGCGGCGACGTACCTCCGCGGCATTCCGTGGGTCGCCGTCCCGACGACGCTCGTCGGCCAGGTCGACGCGGCGATCGGCGGCAAGACCGCGGTCAACCTGCCGGAGGGCAAGAACCTCGTCGGCGCCTTCCACTGGCCCGAGCGGACGGCGATCGACCCGCAGCTGCTCGAGACGCTCCCCGAGAGCGAGCGGCGCGCCGGAATGGCCGAAGTCGTGAAGACCGGGCTGCTCGCCGGCCAGCCGTACTGGGAGCTGCCGGAGGACGAGCTCGTCAGGCGCTGCGCTGCGTACAAGGCCGCGATCTGCCTGCGCGACCCGTACGAGCGCGGCGAGCGGGCCGTGCTGAACCTCGGGCACACCTTCGCGCACGCGCTCGAGGCGGCCGGCGACTTCCACGGCCCGAGCCACGGCGAGGCGGTCGCGCTCGGACTGCTCGCTGCGCTGCGGCTCTCGGATCAGGACACGTCTGCGGTCGAGCAGGTGCTGGCGCCTCGGCCGGTGCGTGTCAACCGCGACGCTGCCTGGGCGGCTGTCGCGCGCGACAAGAAATCCGTCAACGGCTCGCCGCGGCTCGTGCTGCTCGAGGCGCCGGGCAAGCCGGTGACCGGCGTCGAGCTCCCTGAGCAGCAGGTCCGGGCGGCCCTCGACGCGCTGATCGCGGAGTAGAGTCGCCCGGCGTGCGCGTGGCGGTCCTCAACGGCGTCAACCTGGACGTTCTCCACCGCCGCGACCCGAAGGTGTACGGCGGCCTGAGCCTGAACCAGCTCGAGACCCAGATCTACGAGTGGGCCAAGGAGCTCGAGCTGCTCGCCGAGTGCCGCCAGACCAACAGCGAGGCCGAGTACGTCGGCTGGTGCCACGACGCCTTCGACTGGGCGGGTGGCGTGATCGTCAACCCCGGCGCGTGGTCGCACTACAGCTACGCCATCCGGGACGCGGTCGAGCTGTTTACGGTGCCGGTGGTGGAAGTGCACCTGTCGGACATCACGGCACGCGAGGAGTGGCGGCGTCACTCCGTGATTTCGGACGTCGTCACCTGCCGCGTGATCGGCAAGGGGCCCGAGGGCTACCACGACGCGCTCCAGTACCTGGCGGTGGAGAGTCGATGAGCCGGATCGACCGTTTGCGCGCGAGCCTCGAGGAGCCGCTGCTCGTCACAAACGGCGTCAGCGTCCGCTACCTGGTCGGCTTCTCGAGCTCGAACGCCGCCCTCCATGTCGAGCCGGAGCGCGTGCGGCTGTTCACTGACTTCCGCTACGCGGAGGCGGCGAGCGCTGTCGAGGGCGTCGAGTTCGTCGAGACGAAGCGCTCGCTCGTAGCGGCGGTGGCCGAGCTGCTCGACGGCCAGGTCGGTTTCGAGGCCGACGCGGTCAGCTACGCGTCATGGGAGGTCCTGCGCGCGGGCGGCCTCGAGCTCGTCCCGCGGCGCGGGCTCGTCGAGGCGCTGCGCGCGATCAAGGACGAGAGCGAGCTCGATGCGATTCGCCGCGCCGGCGAGATCACGAGCGAGGCCTACGCGCGCTTTGCCGACGAATCGTTCATCGGTCGCACCGAGCGAGACCTCGCGTGGCGCCTGGACGCGCTCTTCCACGAGCTCGGCGCCCACGCGCCCGCCTTCGAGACGATCGTCGCCTCGGGCCCGAACTCCGCGCGGCCGCACGCGCGCCCGACCGATCGCAAGGTCCAGGCCGGCGAGACGGTCGTGATCGACGCAGGCGCGATGGTCGACGGCTACAACGCGGACTGCACGCGCACCTTCGCCACTGGGCCGCTGCCGGACGAGCTCAAGGAGGCCTACGCCGCGACCCTCGAAGGCCAGCTCGCCGGGCTCGAGGCCGTCCGCGCCGGCGTGACCGGGGTGGACGCGGATGCCGCCGCGCGGGACAAGATCGAGGCCGCCGGCCTCGGCGCGCACTTCGGCCACGGCCTCGGCCACGGTGTCGGGCTCGAAGTGCATGAGGCCCCACGCCTCTCGCGCGAGTCCAGTGACACGCTCGTGGCCGGCAACGTCGCCACGGTCGAGCCCGGCGTCTACCTCGCGGGCCTCGGCGGGATCCGGATCGAGGATCTCGTAGTCGTCACCGACGGCGAGCCCGAGATCCTGACGAGCTTCACGAAGGATCTGATCACGGTCAGCTAGCATCGCCCGCCGTGGCCGAGACCGTCACAACCAACCAGTTCCGCAACGGGATGCACATCCAGCTCGAGGGCTCCGTGTGGCGCATCCTCGAGTTCCAGCACGTGAAGCCCGGCAAGGGCGGCGCCTTCGTCCGCTCGCGCCTGCGGAACCTCGACTCCGGCGCAGTGGTCGACAAGACCTTCCGCGCGGGCGAGAAGTTCCCGCGCATCCGCACCGAGGTCAAAGAGGTGCAGTACCTCTACGACTCGGGCGACGAGGTGATCTTCATGGACACCGACACGTACGAGCAGTTCGCGCTGCCACACACGACCGTCGAGGACGCGCTGCCCTACCTCGAGCCGAGCTCGACCGTGCAGGTGCTGGAGATCGACGGCAAGCCCTCGGGCGTGCAGCTCCCGTCGTCCGTCGAGCTGGCTGTCTCGGCGACCGAGCCCGGCGTCCGCGGCGACACGGTCTCGAACGTGACGAAGCCCGCCACCCTCGAAACAGGCGCGGTCGTGCAGGTGCCACTGTTCGTGAACGTGGGCGACCGGATCAAGGTCGACCCGCGCGAGGGCCGCTACATCTCGCGCGCGTAGCCGCGCACTCGGCCGTCACGCTCTCGTCACAGTTCCGTCACCCACACGCGCGGATTTGCTCGCTACGCTCGCGGTGGGGAGGAGGTTGGTGGCCTCCAGCCCCGGAGCGGCGGAACGGCTCGCGCAGGGAGCGCTAGGCTCCGCCTCGTGCCTGCCCTGGTCGACACCTCGATTCGCCTGCTGGCCCAGGAGCCGCTCGCCGGGCTGATGCCGACGGCCGAGCTGCTGCGCCTGGCGGAGATCCTCGACAAGGCCGGCTTCGCGTACCTCGAGGTCTCCGGCGGTGGTGTGTTCGACACGGCTGTGCGCCGCGGGGTCGAGAGCCCGTGGGAGCGGATCCGCGCGCTGAACGAGCGCACCGAGACGCCGCTTGCAATGGCGCTGCGCGGCCGTTTCCTGGTCGGCTCGCGACCGGTCGGAGGCGAGTTCGTCAGCCGCTTCGTCGCCTCGGCCGCCGAGAGCGGGATCGAGGTCTTCCGCCTGCACGACCCGCTGAACGACGTCGAGAACCTGCGCGAGGCCGGCGAGGCGATCACGAGCGCGGGCAAGGAGTTCGACGCGGGGCTCGTGTTCGGCTCCGGCTACACGAACGAGACCGAGGCGCTCGTCGAGCAGGCGCGCAAGCTGCCGGCGCTCGGCGCCTCGCGCGTGCTGCTGCACGACCCGTCCAGCTCGCTGCAGCCTCAGCGCGCGCAGGAGCTGGTCGAGACGCTGAAGGAGGCGAGCGGCCTGCCGGTCGGCCTCTACTGCCAGGGCGCCGGCGGGAACGCGATGGCCGCGGGCCTCGAGGCCGCGCGCGCGGGCGCCGACCTCGTCGCCTGCGCCGTCTACCCCGTGGCGCTGACGGTTCACAGGATCTCCGGCGAGGCGCTGGCGACGGCGCTCGCCGGGCTCGGGCTCGACACCGGCGTCGACGTGGCCGCGCTGTGGCAGGCCTCGGAGCTCGTCGACGAGCACATCGGCGACGAGCCCGTCACCCCGCTCGCGCCGCGGATCGCGGTGCGCGCCGCCGAGCACAAGGTTCCGCCCGGGCTGGTCGCCGCGCTCGACTCGCACCTGCGCGCGCTCGGCGCGGGCGACCGGCTCGACGAGGTGCTGGACGAGCTGGCGAAGATCCGCGAGGAGGTCGGCTACCCGCCGATCGCCTCGCCCATCGGACAGATCCTCGGCTCGCAGGCGCTGCTGCACGTGCTTTCGGCCAGCCGCTACCAGACCGTCGTCGACGAGCTGCGCGCGCTGATCGAGGGCCGCTACGGCAGTCCGCCCGGGCCGATCGACGCGACGGTCAAGCGCGCGGTCGCGCTTTCGGGCGGCGCGCCGGAGGAGGAGGCGCCGGTCGACCTGGAGTCGCTCCGCTCCGAGGCCGAAGGGCTTGCCTCGAGCGAGGCCTCGGCATGGCCACGACCGCCGAGGGTGTGGAGACGCAGGAGCAGCGCGAGTCGGTCCAGTCGGAAGGCTGCACCGAGATGCAGGGATTCCTTTTCAGTAAGCCGCTCCCTGCCGATGAGGTCGAAAAGCTCTACCTGGAGCGCCGCGGGCAGCGGACCTTGGAAAAAACCGCATCCGCCGCGTGATTAAAGGGGCTCGCAGGGTCTCTGGGCCGATTGGCGGGGGCATCTCCGGGTTGGGCCCTCTCTTGCCTGCAACGGCGCACTATTC
>DATIOF010000003.1:0-4161 GCA_035473395.1 Gaiellaceae bacterium | reverse complement strand
ACCTCGATCGGCCGGTCGAGCGGGAGCGGCAGCGCGCGGGCCTCGGCCTCGACCGCCTCGCGCGCGCCTTGGGGGAGACGTGTCCAGGCTTCGATCCGGACGGTGTGCTGCGCCCGCCGCCAGGTGCCGCGGATCTCGCCGTCGACGAGCAGCGCGCCGGGCCACACGCGGGAGGTCCAGAGCCGCTGCCGCTGATCCTCGCGCGGAACGAGCAGCTCGCGCTCGGCTGCCTGGAGGAGCAGGAAGTAGGCATCGCCGCTCGGCAGCAGCCTCGCCGGCGCGGCGGCCGTCTCGGCGGTGCGAATCGCCGGCTCGTCCTCGGCGAGCAGCCACTCGCCCCCGAGCGGCGAGCGAACGGAAAGCAGCGACTCCGCAAGCGAGGCAAAGGTGGCGGCCGCCGAGCGTTGCGAGATCCCCGCCCAGCGGGCGAATCGTTCAGCGGTCGAGGGCCCGAAGACGTGGAGATAGCGTCGAGCCAGCTCCCGGCGAGCGTCGGCCGGGTCGACGTCACCAGGATCGACCGCCCAGACCTCCGGCGCCCGCGCGCCGCCCCAGCGAATCGCGAGCGTGCCCGTCGTCGTCGCGTATCGCATGTTGTTGCCGACGCCGACTGCGCGGGCGAGCTCGCGGTCGGTCATCCGTCGGTCGCGAAGATGCGCGTGCAGCCGCTCGGCCATCTGTTCCGCACGCAGGCGGCCCTTCTCCTCCTCGGGGAGCCGCGCGAGCGAGAAGAGCGCGAAGTCGCGCTTCGGGACGACGTAGACCTGGTACCGCGGCCCCCAGAGCTGGACGAGCGAGGCGTGCTCCCACGACGACGGCTCGACCTTCTCGACCCGCGCGTGGAGCGAGAGCACGGCCGCTCTCGGCATGCTGTCCTGCAGGCCCGCCCACGCCGCTTGCCTCAGCGAGGCGGCGCTCTTCGGCAGGCGTTCGTCGAGCGCGCCGACCCGCCGCCGGAACGCCAGGATCTGCCGGCGCGTGACCTTGAGCAAGCGCGGAACTCTAGTGGCGGAACCCCGATGCAGACGCGCCGTCGTGAACCGGCTCCGGCTGGCTCTCGAGCCGCGGCAGCTGCCGTTTCAGGTCGGCGAGCAACAGGTTGGCCATGTCGTGCGTGAAGCCGCGGCGGACGACGACCCGCAGCGCGGCGAGGTCCTCGCGGTTCTTCGGGAAGGTGTACGCCGGGACCTGCCAGCCACGCTCGCGCAGCGCGTTCGAGACGTCGAAGACCGTGTAGTTGTCGATCTCGTCCTTCACCTTGAAGGCGAAGACCGGGAGCTCGTCTCCTCGCGTGATCAGCTCGAAGGGGCCGATCTCCCCGATCTCCCCGGAGAGCCGCGTCGCCACGTCCCGCGCGTACTGCTGGACGCGCGCGTAGCCGTCGAAGCCGAGCCGCAGGAAGTTGTAGTACTGGGCCACCACCTGCGCGCCGGGCCGCGAGAAGTTGAGCGCGAAGGTCGGCATGTTGTCGCCCAGGTAGTTGACCCAGAAGATCAGGTCGTCGGGCAGCGCGGCGCTGTCCCGCCAGACGACCCAGCCGACGCCCGGGTACACCAACCCGTACTTGTGGCCCGAGGTGTTGATCGAGGCAACGCGATCGAGCTGGAAGTCCCAGATCAGGTCCTCGTCGATGAAGGGAGCGACGAACGCGCCGGAGGCCCCGTCCACGTGGACCGGGATGTCGAGCCCCGTCTCGGCCTCGAAGGCGTCGAGCGCCTGGCAGATCTCCTCCACGGGCTCGTAGGAGCCGTCGAAGGTCGAGCCGAGGATCGCGACGACGCCGATCGTGTTCTCGTCGCAGAGCTTGACGGCCTCTTCCGCGTTCATGTGGAAGCGGTCGCCCTCCATCGGCACGAGGCGCATCTCGACGTCCCAGTAGTTGGCCAGCTTCTCCCAGCAGACCTGGACGTTGATGCCCATCACGAGGTTGGGCTTGTCGACCGGCTTCCCCTCCGCCCTGCGCCGCTCCATCCAGCGGCGCTTCAGCGCCAGCCCGCCGAGCATCGCGGCCTCGCTCGAGCCGGTGGTCGAGCAGCCAGTCGCCTGGTCGGCCTCCGGCGCGTGCCAGAGCCGGCTGAGCATGTTCACGCAGCGGGCCTCGATCTCCGCGGTCTGCGGATACTCGTCCTTGTCGATCATGTTCTTGTCGAAGCACTCCGCCATCAGTCTCTGCGCCTGCGGCTCCATCCAAGTCGTCACGAACGTGGCAACGTTGAGGCGGGCGTTCCCGTCGAGCATCAGCTCGTCGTGAATGATCTGGTAGGCCACGTCGGGCGACAGCTGCTCGTCGGGGAGTGTGTGCCGGGGGATCGTCGTTCCCTCCAGCCCGAACAGCGGCTGCACCGCGAGCTCCTTGTGGTGCGCGTGCTCGGCTTTCGGGTGCGTGAGGCTCATCGTCGGTGCTCCTTTTGGTCGGCGTCCAGGCGAGCCTCACCGACAGCACGCGCCGCGTCCTCACCCGAATCGAACGATTGACGGAGGTCACACACGCAGTTGAATGGCGCCATGCGCGGGCGCTGGATGGCCATCTGTTTCGCTCTCGGCTCGACCTGCTTCCTGATCGGCCCGTTTCCCGGCTACGCGCAGCTCGTCGGCGAGTCGGCCGACGCGATCACGTTCCTCGTCGGCTCGATCCTTTTCACTGCCGGCGGCGGGCTCCAGAGCTGGCTCGCCTGGTCGGAGCGGCACTCCCCCGGCGGGAGCGCCGCCTGGTGGGCCGCGATCGTCCAGTCCGCCGGCACGCTCTTCTTCAACGTCACGACCTACGAGGCGATGCACACCGCGTTGACCGACCCGAACTACGACAAGCTCGTCTGGCGGCCCGACTGGCGCGGCTCGATCTGCTTCCTCGTCTCAGGCGCGATCGCATACCTCGCCTCGGCGCGTCACGGCTGGTGGCCGACGCGTGGCGGCGCGGGCTGGTGGCAGCCCGCCGTCAACCTGCTCGGCTGCATCTTCTTCGGGATCTCCGCCGTCGCCGGCTATCTCGTCCCCTCCACCGGCTCGATCCTCGACCAGGCAGCAGCGAACTGGAACACCGCGCTCGGCGCGGCGTGCTTTCTCGCCTGCGCGCTGGACACCTTGCATACCGGCGAGGCCTCGAAGATGCCCTTCCGCAGGCGCGTCCACGAGCTCGAGCGGAAGCTCGAGGCCGATCTCCGCTAGCTGTACGCTGCGCCCATGTTCCCCTGGCTCATCTTTGCCGTGGTCGCAGTGCCCCTGGTGCTCATCGCCTTCGTGGCGACACGACGCCGGACCGCCGCCGGCGAGCGTCAGGACCCGCAGGACGAGCTGCTGACCGAGCAGGAGTTCGCCGAGGCGGAGGCCTACCAGGAGAAGTGGCACGAGCAGGACAAGGAGCGCTACCGCCAGGAGCGCTTGCCCTAGCGGCCGGCGGTCAGCGAAGCGCCTCTTCGAAGCGCGGGTCGTCGCGGACGGCAGTGAAGTCCTCGTCCGCGCGAGCCTGCTCCCGGAACCGCGGGAACAGCTCTACGGACCGCCGCAGGTGCTCGAACGTCTCGTCGCCGGTCTCACCCGCGAGCGTTGCCAGGCACGCGTAGTTGAAATGGAGGCCCGGGTGGTCCGGCACCTGCTCGAGGCCGCGGCGGATCGCGTCGAGCGCATCGTCGTAGCGCTGCTCGCGGTACGCGGCCATCGACTCGGTCTCGAACGGCCACGCTGCGCCCCAGTCGAGCGGCTCGTACGCCTCGCCCGGGGTGCCCCCGAGCGCGAGCACCGTCCCCTTCCCGCTCGCCTTCCGCCGTGATTCCGGCGGGACGGAGACGAGCGTGCCCGCGGTCGCCTCGAACGTCTCGCCGTCGATCTCGAAGGTCGCACTCCCGTCGAGCACGATGTACAGCTCTTCCTGACCTGACCCGGACTCGTCATGGTCGTTGATCAGCGTGCCGTCCTCGCCGGGCGTGAACACGTTGACGCCGAATGCGTGGATCCCGAGGTGCTCGCGCACCGGGATGCTTCTGCCGCGCCGCTCGATCTCTTCGAGGCGCGTTACCTGCAGCTTCGGGCTGTCGTTCATCGGATCGATCGTACCGTCACGGTCGAGGTAGCTTTCGCAGCATGAGCGGTCGCGTCGCCTGGATCTCGCACTGCCCGGTCAAGGGTCTCGCCCTCGGCCAGCTCGAGGAGTGCGAGCTGACCGAG
>DATIOF010000002.1:0-33284 GCA_035473395.1 Gaiellaceae bacterium | reverse complement strand
GGTACGTCACAAGCACGGCACCCTAACAACCTTGTCGGACGACCGCAAACGGCTTCCTTGACCCAAAAGGGCCAAATGCCGGATTGTGCACGGATTGGCACAAACTGGTGTGGTACGGTGCCGCGTCGTGCCGGGGGAGATACGCACGCTCCGCTATTGGCCGGTCGTCCTCGGAGCCCTGCTTGCTCTCGTCGGACTGGTCCCAGCGGCGACCGTCGCCGCCGAGTCGGGCTCCACGATTCAGGGGCTGGCGCAGCAGAACGCCGACCTCGCCGCCCGCTCGCGCGGGGTCGTGCTGGAGCTCTACTCGCTCGACTCGCGCCTCGCGCGCGAGCGCACGCGACTCGTCGAGCTGCGGATCCAGGCCGCCGAGGTGAAGGGCCAGCTCGCGGCGGCGCGCCAACGGCTGCGCGTCGCACGACACACGCTGAAGGCCTCGGAGCGCTCGCTCGCCACCAGGCTGCAGCTGCTCTATGAACAGGGCGACACCGATCCGCTGGCGGTCGTCCTCGGAGCTACCTCGGTCGCGGATGCGCTCGGGAACCTCGACTCGCTCGACCGGATCGCCGACCAGGATCGCGTCGTGATCGAGCAGACGCGTGCGGCGAAGCACGACGCGGATGCCCTGTCGCACGGGCTCGCAGCGAAGGAGCGCAACCTGCAGGGCCTCGCGCAGATCGCCTCGCAGTCGACGCTCGTGCTCGAGCAGGCCCGCTCGCAACGCGCCTCGTACCTGGCGACGCTCTCGAGCCAGCAACAGCTGAACCGGGCCGCGATCGCCTCGTACCAGCAGCAGGCGCTCGCGATCCAGGCGAAGGCCCGCGAGGTCGCGGCCGTTTCGCCCGCTCAGCCCGCCGCGCCTATCCCAATCGCGCCCGGCGGCCGCTCGCTGACGGTCGTCGCCACCGGCTACTCGATCCGAGGCCACACGGCCACTGGCGCGCCGACCGGCTGGGGCGTCGTCGCGGTCGACCCGAGCGTGATCCCGCTCGGCACGCGGATGTCGATCCCGGGCTACGGCTCCGGCGTCGCCGCCGACACGGGCTCGGCGATCCAGGGTGCGACGATCGATCTCTGGTTCCCGTCGGTCGCGCAGGCGCGGGCCTGGGGCCGGCGCACCGTCACGATCTCGCTGCGCTGACTAGACTTCTTCCGCTTGAACAGGGGGGTAGTCGTGAGCGAGACCGTGCAGATCGTGGACGAGCACACCGCCGGCGTACGGGTGCTGCTGGTCGACGACCACGACCTGTTCCGGACCGGCCTCCGCAATCTGCTCGAGGAGCGTGGCGTGCAGATCGCCGGCGAGGCGGGCCAGGGCGCGGACGCGGTGCGCCTCGTGCGCGAGCTCGCACCCGACGTGGTCGTGATGGACCTGCACATGCCGGGCATGACCGGGATCGAGGCCATCCGCCAGATCCACGGCTTCGCACCGCTCACACGCGTGCTGGTGCTGACCATCTCCGACCAGGACGACGACGTGCTGCACGCGATCCTGGCCGGCGCGTGCGGCTACCTGCTCAAGGACGCCTCCGTGGACGAGCTGATCCGCGGGATCGTCGCCGCGTCGGTCGGCGAGTCGCTCGTCTCACCTGCGATCGCCGGGAAGGTGCTGCAGCAGGTGCGGGCAACGACGATCTCGCCCGAGGCCGCCGACACGATCCGCGCTGAGCTCTCGGAGCGCGAGCTGGACGTGCTCAAGCTGATCGCGGCCGGCAACGACAACGCGATGATCGCCGCGCAGCTCCACATCAGCCCGAAGACGGTCAAGAACCACATCTCGAACATCCTGATGAAGCTGCAGATCGAGAACCGCATCCAGGCCGCGGTCTACGCGGTTCGCAGCGGTCTCGTCTAGACGAGCGAGCGCGTGGCGCTGGTCCGGGCGCGCAGCCGCGTGAGCGTCCCGCGCAGACCCGAGAGCGTGCTGGCGTTCGTCGCGAGCCGGTCGGAGAGCAGCGCCAGCTCCTTCGCCTTCAGCTTCTGGTCGCCCTCGCCCAGCTCGCCCGCGAGCTCGGACATGCGCTGCTCGAGCCGCCAGCGCTCGGACTCGAGCGCGAGGGCGTAGGCGTAGCCGTCCGTCAGCGTTCGCTCGAGGCGCGCGAGGCTGGCCGGCTCTTCGGCCGGCTCGGCGAGCAGATCGTCGATCTGCTCGAGCAGTGCGGGAATCGTCTCGGGTGCCACGGGTTCCTCCAGTTCGATTATCCGCGGCTTCCCGGCGGCAGAACAAGGGCCGCGCGGCCTATCCCGGCGCACGGCGAGGCCCAGACTTGACGGCGGTACCGGCACTCCGAACAATGCCTCGGATGACCTGCCGCCGTCTGCCGGTCGTCGCCCTCGTGCTGGCGCTCGTCCTCGTTGCTCCCGCCGGCGCAGGCGACTCCCCGCTCTCGAAGCGCCTGGCGCGCGCGCTCGTCGTGCCGCACGTCTCGCAGTCCCGCACCGGCGCGGTCGCGATCGACCTCCAGACCGGCGAGACGATCTTCTCCGAGCACGATGCCCTCGCGCTCGTGCCCGCCTCGAATGAAAAGCTTGCGATCGCGTACGGCGCGCTCGTGGCACTCGGCTCCGGCTTTCGGATCTCCACGGACGTCCTCGGCCGCGGCACGCAGGACGGGACGGTCTGGCGCGGGAGCCTGCTGCTCGTCGGGCACGGCGACCCGACGCTCTCGAGCGCGAGCCTCAACGCCCTGGCACGACAAGTGCGAGCGGCCGGGATCCGGAAGGTGACGCGCGGTGTCTTCGGCGACGAGTCGTTCTTCGACGCGCGCCGCACGGGAGCCGGCTGGAAGTCCTGGTTCTACGTCAACGAGTGTCCGCCGCTCTCGGCGCTGACCGTCGACCGCGGCCGCTATCTCGGCCGCACCTCCGGTGACCCGGCTCTGGCTGCCGCGCTCCTCTTCGGCGAGGCCCTGCGCCGGGCCGGGGTGGCGGTGACCGGCGCGGGCCACGGCACGCAGCGGGACGACGACGTGCCGCTCGCCTCGGTCGACTCGCCCCCGCTCTCGCAGATCGTCGCCTGGATGGGCCGTGTCAGCGACAACTTCACCGCGGAGCTGCTGCTCAAGCAGCTCGGTGCGGCCGGCGGCGAGGTCGGCACGAGCGCCGGCGGCGCGGAGATCGTCCGCGGCGCGCTCTCCGATGTCGGCATCCCGCTCGGCGGGGTGCGACTCGTGGACGGCTCCGGGCTCTCCTCGCTCGACCGGCTGACTGCACGGGCGCTGTCGGGCCTGCTGCGGGCCGCCTGGGCCGATCCCGACGTTCGCCCCTACCTGCTCGCGGCTCTGCCGGTCGCTGGCCGGAGCGGGACGCTCGCCGACCGCATGCGCACGCCGCCCGCCCGCGGCAACGTGCAGGCCAAGACCGGCACCACGAGCCTCGCCTCGGCGCTCTCGGGCTACGTCAAGCACCACTACGTCTTCTCGGTGCTGCAGAACGGCAGCCCGGTCTCGTCCTTCTGGGCCCGCAAGGCCCAGGACCGCTTCGCGACGGCGCTAGCCTCGCAGTAGCTTCTTCAGCGCGGCCTCGTCGAGCACCGGCACACCGAGCTGCTGTGCCTTCGCGGCCTTCGACCCAGGGCTCTCACCGACCACGACCCCGGTCGTCTTCTTGGAAACGGAGTCCGCGACCTTGGCGCCCTTCGCCTCGAGCGCCTTGCGTGCCTCGTCGCGGCTGAAGCCCTCGAGCGTGCCGGTGATCACGTAGGTCGAGCCGGTAAGCGGGCCCTCGGCCGGTCGCTCCTCCGGTCCCGCCTCGAACTTCAGTCCGAGGTCCTTCAGCTGGCCGACCAACCGCAGGTTCTCGTCGTCCGCGAACCACTCGACGATCGCCTCGGCGCGCTCGGGCCCGATGCCCTCGACCTCGACCATCTCCTCCTGTGTCGCGGCGGCGAGCTTGTCGACCGAGCCGAAATGCCGCGCCAGGCTCTGCGCGGTCACCCAGCCGACGTCCGGGATGTTGAGTCCGAGCAGCACGCGCGAGAACGGCGTCCGCTTCGAGCCCTCGATCGCCTCGATTGCCTTGGACGCGCTGATCTCCGCGAATCCGTCGAGCTCGAGCAGCTGCTCCTTCGTCAACCGGTACAGATCGGGCAACGAGCGGACGAGCCCGAGCTCCCACAGCCGCCGCATCAGCTGCTCGCCGACGCCCTCGATGTCGGCCGGGCCCTGCACCCAGTTGATCAGCGTCTCGAGCCCGCGCGAGGGACAGGCACGGTTCGGGCAGCGGTGCATCGCCTCGCCTTCGGGCTTGACGATGTTTGCCCCGCAAAGTGGGCACTTTTTGGGCATCTTGAACGGCTTCGTGCCCTCCGCGTGGGGGCCCGCCGGACCGACGATCTGCGGGATCACGTCGCCCGCCCGCTGGACGATCACCCGGTCGCCCTCGCGGATGTCCTTGCGGTTGATGTCGTCCTGGTTGTGGAGCGTCGCCCGCGAGACGGTGACGCCGCCGACGTACACCGGCTCGAGCATTGCCCAGGGGTTGAGCGCGCCCGTGCGGCCGACGCGAATCGCGATCTTGTTCAGGGTCGTCTCCGCGGTCATCGGCGCCCACTTGAACGCGCGCGCCCAGCGCGGTCGCGAGTGCAGCGCGCCGAGCACCGCCTGCTGCTCGAGCGAGTCGACCTTGATCACGATCCCGTCGATTTCGTAGTCGAGCTCGACGCGCCTGTGCTCCCAGTCCGCGGAGCGCTGCGCCACCTCCTCGATCGTCTCGAGCCGCTCCGCGAACGGGTTCGTGCGGAAGCCGTGCTCACGCAGCCACTCGAGCTCCTCCCAGTGCGAGGCGAGCTCGACTCCTTCCCGCGCGCCCATCCCGTAGACCCAGACCGCCAGCGGCCTGGAGGCGGTGATCGAGGAGTCCTTCTGCCGCAGCGAGCCGGCGGCCGCGTTGCGAGGGTTCGGCGCCAGCTTCTGACCCAGTTCGGCGACGCGCTCGTTCAGCTCCCGGAAGCCCGAGAGCGGCATGTAGACCTCGCCGCGCACCTCTGCGACCGAAGGCAGGCCGTCGCCACGGATCTTCAGCGGCACCGACGGAATCGTGCGGAGATTGACCGTGACGTCCTCGCCCTGGATGCCGTCGCCGCGCGTCGCGCCGCGGACGAGGCGGCCGCCCTCGTATGTGAGGTTGACCGCAAGGCCGTCGATCTTCGGCTCGATCACGTACGCGACTGGCTCGTCGGAGTCGAGCCGCTTACGCACGTCGTCGGCCCACTTGAGCAGGCTCTCGTCGTCGGTCACCTTCTCGAGCGAGCCCATCGGCGTCAGGTGCTGCACCTTCTGGAAGCGCGCGCTCGGCGGCGCTCCCACCCGTTGGGTCGGCGAGTCGGACGTGATCAGGTCCGGATGCTCCTCCTCGAGCGCCTTCAGCTCGTCGTAGAGCCGGTCGTACTCGGCGTCGGAGACCTCCGGCTCGTCGAGCACGTGGTAGCGGTGGAGGTGGTGGTCGACCCGCTCGCGCAGCTCGTCGAGCCGCCGCTGAACGTCCTTCTGCGTCCTCGTTGCCACCGCGTCGATCCTAGCGAGCTAGTACCGGACGGAAACCAGGTAGAGACCCCAGGGCGGAGCGGTTGTGCCCGCGTCGCTGCGCAGGCCGCCGTCGAGGAGCTGCGCCAGCTCTCGAGGTGACTGCTCGACCATCGTCCCGACGAGCGTCCGCACCATGTGGCGCAGGAACGAGTCGGCCGTGATCTCGAGCTCGAGGGCATCCTCGCGCCGGTGCCACACCGCGGACTCGACCGTTCGCGTGAGGACCTTGTGCTGCGTCTCGGTCGGCGTGAACGCGCGGAAGTCGTGCTCGCCGAGAAGCAGATCGGCCGACTCGGCCAGGTGCTCCTCGTCGAGCGGGTGGGGATACCACCAGGAGCGCCGCTCCTCGAAGGGCGAGCGCTCGGCGCGGCGATAGACCCGGTAGCGATAGCTGCGAGCACGAGCGAGGTAACGGGCATCGAAGTCCGCCGCCGCCGGCTCGGCGTCGCTCACGGCCACGTCATCGGGCAGCCTGGCGTTCAGCGCCGCGGCCGCGCGTTCGAGCGGCGCGCCACCCTCGACCTCGACCGAAGCAACCTGGGCCAGCGCGTGGACGCCCGTGTCGGTTCGTCCTGCGACCCGCAGCTCCGCCCACGTTCCGAAGACGTCACCGAGCGCCTCCTGCAGCACCCCCTCGACGGTGCGGTGACCCGGCTGCGCAGCCCAGCCGCGAAAGCCGGTGCCGTCGTACTCGAGCGTTAGCCTCAGGCGCACGTCAGGCCACCCTGCGCGCGTTTGTAAGGCGTGCCTTATGCTCTATTTCATTGCGCTTTGCTTGATATACTCTACTCATGACCGACCACCAGTTCCTCCTGCAGCGCGTCCAGCCGGCGATGATCGGCCTGATCGACGGCTCGCTCTCCACCCTCGCCCCGATCTTCGCGATCGCACTGCACACGCACGACACCGGCACCGCGTTCATTGCCGGCGTGGCGACGGCGATCGGCGCCGGGATCAGCATGGCGTTCTCGGAAGGCCTCTCCGACACCGGCGAGCTCACCGGCCGCGGTAACCCGTTCATCCGTGGCTCGATCACAGGGGTCGGAACGTTCATCGGCGGCATCCTGCACACGCTGCCGTTCCTGATCCCGACCTACCACGTAGCAATCGTCGCGGCGATCGTGGTCGTCGCGGTCGAGCTCGTCACGCTCGCCTGGCTGCGCTGGCGCTTCTTCGACACCAGCTTCGCCCGCTCGTTCGCCTCGGTGACGCTCGGCGGCGTCGTGATCGCCGGCGTCAGCGCCGCGCTCGGAAGCGCCTAGGACGCCGTAGCGGCCTCGGCCTCGACCGGCGCTTCCTCGCGCTCGGCGCGGGCCGGCCGCTCGCGCGGGGGCTCCGGGAGGAAGTCGACGAACTCGAGGTAGACCATCTCGGCCGAGTCGCCGGGCCGTGGGCCGATGCGGATGATGCGCGTGTAGCCGCCAGGGCGGTCGGCAAAGCGGGGCGCGACCTCGCTGAAGAGCTTGTGCACCACGTCCTGCGAGCGCAGGTACTTGAGCGCCTGCCGCCGCGGGTGGACGCCGCCGCGTCGCGCGAGCGTGATCATCTGCTCGGCGATCGGCTTGACCTCCTTGGCCTTCGCCGCGGTGGTCTTGATGCGGCCGTGCTCGATCAGCGCCGACGTCAGGTTCGCGTACAGCGCCTTGCGGTGCGAGGCGTCGCGGCCCAGCTTGCGTCCGGACCGGCGGTGCCTCACGCGCCCGGCCCCTCCTCGCCGCGGAGCGTCAGCCCGTGCGTGGCGAGCGTCTCCTTGACCTCTTCGATCGACTTCTTGCCGAAGTTCGGGATCGCCGCGAGCTCGTTCTCGGTCTTCGTGACCAGGTCGCCGATCGTCTCGATGCCGACGCGCTTCAGGCAGTTGTACGAGCGCACGCCCAGCTCGAGCTCTTCGATCGGGAAGTTCTCCATCCCGTGCGCGAGGGCCGGCTCGGCCTGCGCCTCGGCGGCGGCCTGCTCGCCGAAGCCCTCGATCCGGTCGAGATCGGTGAAGATCGCGAGCTGCCGGATCAGGATCTCGGCGGCCTGGCCGATCGAGTCGCGGGGATCGATCGAGCCGTCCGTGGTGATGTCGATGCGCAGCTTGTCGTAGTCGGTTCGCTGCCCGACGCGGGCGGCCTCGACGTCGTACGAGACGCGCCGCACCGGCGAGAAGATCGAGTCGATCGGGATCACGCCGATCGTGTGCTCCGGCCCGCGGTTCAGCTCGGCCGGGACGTAGCCGCGGCCGCGGCCGATCGTGAGTGTCACCTCGAGCTTGCCCTTGTCCGAGAGGTTGGCGATCTCGAGCTCCGGGTTGAGGATCTCGAGCTCGGCGGGAGCCTCGATGTCGGAGGCCTTGACCGCGCCAGCGCCCTTCTTGGTCAGGCGCACCTCGATCTCGGGCGAGTCGCCGTGCAGCCGGCAGATCAGGCTCTTGAAGTTGAGCAGGATGTCGGTCACGTCTTCGCGGACGCCCGGCAGGGTGGTGAACTCGTGCGCGACGCCCTCGATCTTGACCGAGGTGACTGCGGCGCCCTCCAGCGAGGAGAGCAGCACGCGGCGCAGCGAGTTGCCGAACGTGTAGCCGAAGCCGCGGTCGAGCGGCTCGATCACGAAGACGCCGCGGTTGTCCTCGACCTCTTCGTGGACGATCCGCGGGATCTGGAACTCCATCAGACTGGTACGAACTGCCATTGGATCCTTTCTACTTCGAGTAAAGCTCGACGATGAGCGATTCTTGGACCGGCGTGTCGATCTCCTCACGCTCCGGCCACTTGAGCACCTTGCCGGTGAGGCCGTCGTGGTCGGCCTGGAGCCACGGCGTCACGGAAGCGGTCAGGTCGGTGGCGTCGCGGACGACCTGCTCGGCCCCGCTGCCCGACTTGAGCGAGATGATGTCGTCGGGGCGCACCTGGTAGCTGGGGATGTTCACGCGGCGGCCGTTGACCTGGAAGTGGCCGTGGCGGACGAGCTGGCGGGCCTGCGCGCGCGAGGCGGCGAAACCGAGCCGGTAGACGACGTTGTCGAGACGCGTCTCGAGCATCCGCAGCAACGTCTCGCCGGTGATGCCCGAGCCTTTCGCGGCCTTCGAGTAATAGGTGCGGAACTGCTTCTCGAGCAGGCCGTAGTAGCGGCGCGCCTTCTGCTTCTCGCGCAGCTGCAGCAGGTACTCGCTCTGCTTGATGCGGCCGCGGCCGTGCTCGCCCGGCGGATAGCTGCGGCGCTCGACGGAGCACTTCTCCGTCAGGCAGCGCTCGCCTTTGAGGAAGAGCTTCATGCCCTCGCGGCGACAGTTGCGGCACTTGGGAGTCAGCGAACGGGCCACTAGACCCTCCGCCGCTTCTTCGGGCGCACGCCGTTGTGGGCCTGCGGGGTGACGTCCTTGACGCCGAGAATCTCGAGCCCGGCAGCCTGCAGCGAGCGGATCGCCGTCTCGCGGCCCGAGCCCGGCCCCTTGACGAAGACTTCGACCTTCTGCAGCCCGTGCTCCATGCCCTTGCGCGCGCACGCGTCGGCGGTCACCTGGGCGGCGAACGGGGTCGACTTGCGCGAGCCCTTGAAGCCGGCCGAGCCGGCGGACTCCCACGCGATCACGTTCCCCTCGCCGTCGGTGAGGGAGACGATCGTATTGTTGAAGGAGGTCTTGATGTGCGCCTGGCCGATCGCGATGTTCTTCTTCACGCGGCGGCGCGCACGACCTCTCGTCGCTTGTCGTCTGGGAGGTGCCATGGCCTAGGTCTTGGTCGGCGCTTTCTTGCCGCGACCGACGGTCTTCTTCGGGCCCTTGCGGGTGCGGGCATTGGTCTTTGTGCGCTGGCCGCGAACAGGCAGTCCGCGGCGGTGCCGGATCCCGCGGTAGGCGCCGATTTCGCCGAGCCGCTTGATCGCGTTCGTCCGCTCGCGGCGCAGGTCGCCCTCGACCTGCAGGTTGCCGTCGATGTACTCGCGGAGCTTGGTGATCTCTTCGTCGGTCAGGTCCTTGATCTTCTCGTCCTGAGAGAGGCCCGTCTCGGCGCAGATCTTCTGCGCGGTCGAGCGCCCGATGCCGTAGATGTAGGTGAGCCCGATCTCGAGCCGCTTCTGGTTCGGCAGGTTGACGCCGGCGATCCTGGCCATGCCTAGCCCTGCCTCTGCTTGTGGCGGGGATTGGTGCAGATGACCATGGTCTTACCGTGCCGCTTGATCACGCGGCAGCGCTCGCACATGGGCTTGACTGAAGCTCGAACTTTCATCGGTGTCGGTACGTGATCCTTCCTCGGGTGAGGTCGTAGGGAGAGAGCTCGACCTTCACGCGGTCGCCCGGGAGGATGCGGATGTAGTGCTTGCGCATCTTGCCGGCGATCGTCGCGAGAACCGTGCCGTCCATGCCGTCCACCTGCACCCTGAACATGGTGCTCGGGAGCGACTCGACGACCTCGCCCTCCACCTCGATCTTCTCTTCCTTCTGAGCCAAGCGACCTCACTCGTAGACACGAAAAAACACGGCTTCCGCCGCGGGTGGTCATGGTAGCAAACGGCTTGGTTCTGCCGTAGGCGCCGATTTCAGAGCCGCCAACGGCCGCTTTCCTGCACCGTTTCCCCGTCGAGCTCGATGCGTGAGCCCTCTTGGCGCATCTCCTTGACGATGTCCCAGTGGAGCTGACTGACGTTCTTGCCGCCGACGTCGGGGAGGCCGTTGCCGAGCGCCAGGTGCACGGTGCCGTCGATCTTCTCGTCGAACAGCGTGTTCTTCATGTGCCGCGTGATGCCGGGATTGCAGCCGATCCCGAGCTCGCCCAGGAAGCGCGCGCCCTCGTCGAGGTCGAGCTGCTCGAGCAGGAACTCCTCGTTCGCCTCGGCCGAGGCGTCGACGACCTTCCCGTTCTCGAAGCGGAGCCGGATTCCCCGCACCTCGCGGCCGGAGTACACGGCCGGGAACTCCCCGAACACGATCTCGCCCTCGGCCGAATCCTCGACCGGTGAGGTGAAGAACTCGCCGCCGGGCATGTTCGCGCCGCCGGCGTCGACCAGCACCGGACGGCCGGCGATCGAGAGGCGCACATCGGTGTTGTCGGTGACGATGCGCACCTCGTCAGCCGCCTCGAAGCGTTCGGCGTAGCGCTTCATCCGCTCACGCTCGGCGTCCCAGTCGAGCAGGCAGGCGCCGTAGAGAAAGTCCGTGAAGGCTGCGAGCGACATCTCCGCCTCCTGCGCGAGCGCCGGAGTCGGGTACTGGCAGCCGACCCACTTGAGGTCCATCGAGAGCACGCGCTCGAGGTGTGGCCGCAGCCCCGCCTGGATCGTCGTCAGCCGTTCGACCGGCAGGCCGGTCAGCTCGCGAGTGTTCTCCGGCGCCTCGATCGAGACGAGCGCATCGGCGTGCTTCCACATGTAGGCATCGATCTCCGGCGGCTGCTCGAGCAGCTCGGCCGGTGCCTCGAGCGCCCACGGCACGTTGATCCCGCTGCCGGAGAGATTGACGCGCAACAGCGCGTAGGCGCCGCGACGTGCGACGGCTCGGCTGACCTCTTCCAGCAGCGGCCGCGCGAGCGTGCTGCCGCCCACGAGCACCTGCCAACCCGGCTGGACGTCGACGCAAGTCTCGACCAGGAGCTTCGCGTACTGCTCGATGCGCGGGTCGTTCACGAACGAACGGCGCTCTTGGCGGCGGTGAGAATCCGCGGCCCGTCGGCGGTAATCGCGACGGTGTGCTCGAAATGCGCGGCCAGCGAGCCGTCCGCGCTCGAGATCGACCACTCGTCGTCGTGCAGCACGACCTCGGGGCCGCCGGCCGTGACCATCGGCTCGATCGCGAAGGTCATTCCCTCGGCGAGCTGGGGACCGCGGCCTGGCTCGCCGTAGTTCGGGATCTGCGGCTCCTCGTGCATCGAGCGGCCGACACCGTGGCCGACCAGGCTGCGGACGACGGAGAAGCCCTGCTCCTCGGTCGCCACCTGGATCGCGTGCGAGATGTCCGAGAGGCGGTTGCCCACCCGGCACTGCTCGATCCCTGCGGCGAGCGCGGCCTGGCAGCCCTCGAGCAGGCGCTCGGCCTCCTCGGAGACCTCGCCGATCGGGAACGTGTACGCCGAGTCGGCGACGAAACCGTCGAGGGTGACGCCGACGTCCACTGAGAGGATGTCGCCATCCCGTAGCGCGTACAGGCCGGGGATGCCGTGGACGACCATCTCGTTCGGCGAGGCGCAGATCGAGGCCGGATAGCCGCGGTAGCCCTTGAACGTCGGCGTCCCGCCGCGCGAGCGGATGAACTCGTCTGCCAGCTCGTCGAGCTCCTTCGTGCTCACGCCAGGCCGCGCGTGCTCGCCGACCAGGGCGAGCGTCTCGGCGACCACCTCGCCGGCGCGGGCCATGCGCTCGATCTCGGCCGCGGCCTTGCGGATGATCATCGGACCGCCACCTGCTCGAGCGCCTGCTGGATCTCGCGAAAGACCTGCTGCACCGGCCGGTCGGCATGGATGCCGACGAAGTTCCCGCGCGTACGGAAGTACTCGAGCAACGGCTCGGTCTCCTCGTGGTAGAGGCGCAGCCGCTCGTCGATCGCCTCCGGCGTGTCGTCGCTGCGGCTCTCCTCGGCAGCGCGCCTGAGCATCCGCTCGCGGCCAACCTCGTCGGCGAGCTGGAACCCGAAGACGACGTCGAGGTCGCGGCCGATCTCGCGCAGCATCTCGTCGAGCGCCTCGGCCTGGGGCATCGTCCGCGGAAAGCCGTCGAGCACGAAGCCCTCGCGCGCGTCGACGGCGGCGAGCCGCTCGCGGATCAACGCGATCATCAGCTCGTCGGGCACCAGCTGCCCCGCGTCGTAGATCGGCTTCACCTGGCGGCCGAGCTCCGTGTCGGCGTAGATCGCCGCGCGCAGCATGTCGCCGGTCGCCACGTGCGGGATGGCGTACTCCGCGGCGATCAACCTGCCCT
Source organism: Gaiellaceae bacterium (assembly GCA_035473395.1). Classification (GTDB taxonomy): domain Bacteria; phylum Actinomycetota; class Thermoleophilia; order Gaiellales; family Gaiellaceae; genus AC-32. The sequence goes on along the minus strand of DATIOF010000002.1, from coordinate 20,868 downwards.
GGGTGCCCTTGCCGGCTCCCTGCGGGCCGAGCAAAAGGATGTCGGCCACTACTTGAGGAAGCCTTCGTAGGAGCGCATCATCATCTGCGACTCCATCTGGCGCATCGTGTCCAGGGCGACGCCGACGACGATCAGCACCGAGGTGCCGCCGAGGGCGCGCGAGGTGGCCTGCGAGAAGCCGCCGTACTTGATGAAGATGCTCGGCAGGACGGCGACGGCGGCGAGGAAGATCGAGCCGGGCAGCGTCAGCCGGGTCAGCACGCGGTCGAGGTATTGCGCGGTCGGCGGGCCGGGCCGGATACCCGGGATGTACCCACCGTGCTTACGCAGGTTGTCGGCCTGGTCGACCGGGTTGAACTGCACTGCCGTGTAGAAGAACGTGAAGAGGATGATCAACGTCGCCTCGACGGCGATGTACGCCCACGACGACGGCAGGAAGTGACGGTTGATGAACGTCTGCGTGCCCGGCGCGAACGAGCCGAGCGTCTGCGGCAACGCGAGCAGCGCGGCCGCGAAGATGATCGGGATCACGCCCGCCATGTTCACGCGCAGGGGCAGATAGGTCGATTCGCCGGAGGTCATCTTCCGCCCAATCATGCGCTTGGCGTACTGGATCGGGATCCTGCGCTGGCCCTCCTGGATGAAGACGACGGAGACGATGATCCCGAGTGCGATCAACGGGAAGAACAGCTTCTCCATCGGGCCGCCGTTGTACCAGGCGGTCACGCCTGCGGGCGCCGAGACGAGGATCGACGCGAAGATCAGTAGCGAGATCCCGTTGCCGATCCCGCGCTTGGTGATCAACTCGCCCATGTACATCAGCAGGGTCGTCCCCGCGGTGAGCGTGATGATGATCAGCACCAGCCGGCCAGAGTTCGAGGTCAGCGCGCCCTGGCGCTTGAACAGGTACGCATAGCCCGTCGCCTGCGCCGCTGCGAGGGCCACGGTGAGGTAGCGCGTGTACTGGTTGATCTTGGCGTACCCGGCCTCGCCTTCCTTCTGTAGCTCCTCGAGCTTGGGGATCACGACGGTCAGGAGCTGCAGGATGATCGAGGCGGTGACGTAGGGCATGATCCCGAGCGCGAACAGCGAGAACTGCGACAGCGCGCCGCCCGAGAAGACGTTCAGGAAGCCCAGCAGTGTTCCACCCTGGCCGCTGAAGAACTGCTTGATCCGGGCGGAGTCGACACCGGGTGCCGGGATCCACGAGCCCAGCCGGTAGAGCGCCAGGATCAGCGCGGTGAAGAGCACGCGCTTGCGGAGCTCCGGCACGCGCCAGGCGTTGGCGACCCAGGAGAACACCTAGCCCTCCTCCCCCTCGGGCGGCGGCTCGGGGTCGGGCTCGCCTTCCGGCTCGAGGTCGGGCTCGGCTTCGGCCTGCGGCTCCTCCTGCTCCGGCTCTTCGGCCGCGGGGGCCTTGCGCGCGCTCTCCGGCTTGCGCTTCGGACGGCGCTCCTTCGGCTCGCGCAGCAGCGTCAGCGACCCGCCGGCGGACTCGACCTTCTCGCGCGCGCTTGCCGAGGCGGCGTGCACGGTGATGCTGAGCTTCTTGGAGAGGTCACCCTGACCGAGCAGCTTCACGTCGATCTTGGTGTTCTTGATCAGGCCCTTCTCGACGAGCGCCTCGAGGGTGACCTCGGCGCCCGCGTCGAAGCGCTCCTCGAGCGCGGCGACGTTGACCGGCTGCGTGTGCGTCCGGTGGGGGCCCATCGGCATCGCGTCCTTCGAGTACGGGCCGCGCTGCTTGCCCAGGCGCATGTAGATCGGGTTCTGGCCGCCCTCGAAGCCCGGGCGCATCTTGTGCGAGCCCGAGCGCGACTTCTGGCCCTTCAGCCCGCGTCCCGAATAGCGGCCCTTCCCCGAGCCCAGGCCGCGGCCGACGCGCTTGCGGTCCTTGCGCGCCTGGGCCGGCTTGAGGTTCGAGAGGTTCAGGTCGTCAGGCATCGGAGTCCACCCTCACGAGGTGACGGACCTTCCTGAGCATACCGGCGAGCTGCGGGCTCTCCGCGTGCTCCGCGCTGCGGCCGATCTTGCCCAGGCCGAGCGCGCGGAGCGTGCCGCGGTGCCGCTGGCTCTGGCCGATCGCACTACGCGTCTGCGTGATCTTCAGCTTCGCCATCCGTCGTCTCCGGCGCCGGCTCGGCCGGTGCCTCCGGGGTCTCCTCGGGCTGCTTCGCTCCCACCGGGAGCACCTGGCTGATCGTCAGGCCGCGCGTGGCGGCGACCTCCTCGGGGCGGCGCAGGCTCTGCAGGCCCTGCACCGTCGCCTTGAGCATGTTGATCGGGTTCGTGGTGCCGAGGCTCTTGGCGAGGATGTCGCGGATCCCGGCCAGCTCGAGCACCGCGCGGACGCCGCCGCCGGCGATCACGCCCGTTCCCTCGCTTGCCGGGCGCAGAAGCACTCGCGCCGCGCCGAAGCGCCCGAGGATCTCGTGCGTGATCGTCTTGCCGTGGAGCGGAACCGTGAACAGGTTCTTCTTTGCGTCGTCGACGGCCTTCGAGATCGCCAGCGGGACCTCGCGCGCCTTGCCGTAGCCCAGGCCGACGCGGTCGACCTCGTCGCCGATCACCACCAGCGCGGTGAACGAGAACCGCCGGCCGCCCTTGACCACCTTGGCGACGCGGTTGATCTCGACCACGCGCTCTTTCAACTCTCTCGATTCCTGCACGTCAATTCCCACTTAGAACTTCAGTCCTCCCTCTCTTGCTGCGTCGGCCAGCGCCTTCACGCGGCCGTGGTAGAGGTAGCCGCCGCGGTCGAAGACGACCGTCTCGACGTTCGCCTTCTTCGCGTTGGCAGCCAGCAGTTTGCCGACCTCGGCCGCCTGCTCGCTCTTCGATCCCTTGAAGGTCTTCTTCAGGTGCAGCCAGCTCGCGGCCGCGAGGGTCTTGCCCTCGAGGTCGTCCACCAGCTGCGCCTCGATCCCGCGGTTGGAGCGGAACACGACCAGGCGCGGCCGCTCGGCGGTGCCGGAGACCTTGCCGCGCACGCGCTGGTGCCGGCGCTCGCGCGCCTTCCTGACCGTAAGCGCGCTCATGCCCGCTTGCCGACCTTGCGGCGAACGTACTCGCCCTCGTAGCGGATGCCCTTGCCCTTGTACGGCTCGGGCGGGCGCACCTTGCGCACCTGCGCGGCGATCTCGCCGACCGCCTGCTTGTCGATGCCCTTGACGATCACCTCGGTCGGCGTCGGCACCTCGAAGGTGATCCCCTGCGGCGCCTTAAGCACGACCGGGTGCGAGAAGCCGACGTTCAGCTCGAGGTCGGTCCCGCGCACGGCGGCGCGGTAGCCGACGCCCTGGATCTCGAGCCGCTTGGAAAAGCCGTTCGTGACGCCCTCGACCATGTTCGCGATCAGCGAGCGCGTCAGGCCGTGCAGCGCGCGGTCGTCGCCGCGCTCGGTCGGGCGCTTGACGGTGATCGTCGAGTCCTCCTGGTCGACCTGCATGCGGACTGGCACCTGCTGGGTCAGCTCGCCGAGCGGGCCGTTGACCATCACGCGCCCAGGGGCGATCGAGACCGAGACGCCGGCGGGCAATTCGATGGGCTGTCTACCGATTCGACTCATGGCTCACCAGACGAAGCAGACGACCTCGCCGCCGACGCCCTGCTCCTCGGCAGCGCGACTCGTGATCAGGCCGTTGGACGTGGACAGGATCGCGGTCCCCATCCCGCCGAGCACGCGCGGCAGGCGGTCCTTGCCAGCGTAGACGCGACGGCCGGGCTTGGAGACGCGCTTCAGATCGGTGATCACACGCTCGCGGCTGCGGCTGTACTTGAGATCGATGACGAGAGTGTCGTAGGCACGGTGCTTCTTCTTGTCGGCCTCGCCCTCGTTGTGCTCGTCGGCGGTGACGACGTGGAAGTCGCGGATGTAGCCCTCCTCCTTGAGCAGGCGCGCGATGTCGCCCTTCAAGCGGGAGTTCGGCATCTCCGCATGCTCGTGCAACGCCTTGTTCGCGTTGCGGATCCTCGTGAGCATGTCTGCGATCGGATCGGTCTGCATGGTTACCAGCTCGACTTGGTCATGCCCGGGATGACGCCCTCGTGGGCGAGGTCCCGCAGGCAGATTCGACAGAGCCCGAACTTGCGGTAGGTCGCGCGCGCGCGCCCGCAGCGGTTGCAGCGGTTGTAGGCGCGCGTCTTGTAGCGCTGCGGCTTGTGCGACTTCTCGATCAAGGCCTTGCGTGCCATCTACTGCGTCTCTCCTTCGTCTTCTTCGTTCTCAGGCCGGGTGAACGGCATGCCGAGCGCGCGCAGGAGCGCGAGCCCCTGCTCGTCGTCCGGGGCGGTGGTGGTGATCGCCACGTCGAGGCCGCGAATCGCGCCGATCTCGTCGTAGTCGATCTCCGGGAAGATGATCTGCTCGCGAATCCCGAGCGAGAAGTTGCCGCGGCCGTCGAACGCGCGCGGGCTCAGGCCGCGGAAGTCGCGAATGCGCGGGAGTGCGATCGAGACGAGCCGGTCGAGGAACTCCCACATGCGGGCGCCGCGCAACGTCACGCGCGCGCCGACGGGCATGCCCTCGCGGACCTTGAAGCTCGCGATCGACTTGCGCGCGATCCGCACCTGGGCGCGCTGGCCGGCGATCGTGGTCAGCTCCTCGATCGCGCTGTCGAGCAGCTTCGCGTCGGTCTTCGCCTCGCCGACCCCCATGTTGAGCGTGATCTTCTGGAGCCGCGGCACCTGCATCGTCGAGCTCAGGCCGAGCTCGTCCTTCAGGCGCGGGCGGATCTCCTCCTCGTACGAGGTCTTCAGGCGGGGCTGGTAGCCGTTCAATTCACTCACTTGTCGATCTCCTGGCCGCAGTCGGCGCGCTTGCAGACGCGCACGGGCACCTCACGGCCCTTGACTTCCTTGGTCGTCATCCCGATCCGCGTCGGGCGGTTGCACGTCGGGCAGACGAGCATCACCTTCGCGACGGGCACCGGCGCCGCCTTCTGGATCACGCCGCCGGGGGTCATCTGGGTGCCGCCCATCCGGTTGGCGTCGCGCATCGGCTTCGGCCGGGTGTGGCGCTTCTGGATGTTCAGGTTCTCTACGACGACCCGCTGCTCGCGCGGCCGGGCCTCGATCACGCGGCCTTCCTTGCCGCGGTCCTTGCCCGAGAGCATGTGCACCGTGTCGCCCTTGCGGATGCGCATCTTGTGAGACATCAGAGGACCTCCGGGGCGAGCGAGACGATCTTCATGAAGTTCTTCTCGCGCAGCTCGCGCGCGACCGGCCCGAAGATGCGGGTGCCACGCGGGTTGCGGGCAGCGTCGATAAGTACCGCCGCGTTCTCGTCGAAGGCGATCGAGGTGCCGTCGTTGCGCCCGAACGGCTTGCGCGTGCGGACGACGACCGCCTGCACAACCTCGCCCTTCTTGACCGCGCCCTGCGGGCTCGCCGTCTTGACGGTGGCGGTGATCACGTCACCCACGCGCGCGTAGCGGCGCTTCGAGCCGCCCTTGACGCGGATGCAGAGGATCTCGCGCGCGCCGGTGTTGTCGGCCACGCGCAACCTGGATTCCTGCTGGATCACTTCGCGGCCTCCAGGACCTCGGCGAGGCGCCAGTTCTTCGTCTTCGAGAGCGGCCGCGTCTCGACGATGCGGACGAGGTCGCCGAGCTTGGCGGCGTTCTGCTCGTCGTGCGCGTGGAACTTCGCCGAGCGGCGGATGACCTTCTTGTAGCGCGGGTGGGCTCGAACCGTGTCGACCTTGACCACGATCGTCTTGTCCATCGCGTCGGACACGACTACCCCGCGGCGCTCCTGACGCCGGCCACGCTCGTGCTCGGGCTTGGGCTGCCGCACGATCGGGCGGCGCTCGGCGGGCCGCTCGCGCCTCGGCTTCGAGTGCTGGTGGCGCTGCGAGCGCGGCATCCGCTTCCGCTTCGGCTTGCGCGTCGGCTGTGCAGGCGCGGCTTCCTCGGCAGGCTCAGCCTCGGCGGCCGGAGCATCCGCAGCAGGCTCCTCGGCCTCGGCTGCGGGCTCCTCGGCCACGGGCTCGTCGGCCGCAGGCTCCTCGGCCGGAGCTTCCTCTGCGACGGGCTCTTCGGCCACGGGCTCGTCGGCCGCAGGCTCCTCCGCAGCAGGCTCTTCGGCCACCGGCTCCTCGACGGGAGCTTCCTCGGCCACGGGCTCGTCGGCCGGAGCCTCCTCTGCAGGGGCCTCCTCGGCCACGGGCTCCTCAGCCGGGGCGCCCTCGGCGGCAGGGGTCTCCTCGACCGTCTCCTCGGAGACGGCCTCGGTGTCCTCTGCCTTCTTCTTCCTGGTCTTCTTCTCGTCAGCCATGGCTCTCTCTCGTCAGGCTTGCTTCACGTTCGATGCGGATGGTCAGGATGCGAGCGATCTCGCGCTTGGCGTGCTTCAGGCGCGCGGGGTTCTCGAGGGCACCGGTCGCCGACTGGAAGCGCAGGTTGAACAGCTCCTGGCGCGTGTCGGCCAAGCGGTTCTCCAGCTCCTCGTCGGTCAGGTCGCGCAGCTCTCTAGCTCGCAAAGAGATCCGCCTCCCTCGTCACGACCTTGGTCTTGATCGGCAGCTTGCGACCGGCGAGGCGGAGCGCCTCCTTGGCCAGCGCCTCGTCGACGCCGGCGAGCTCGAACATCACGCGGCCGGGCTTGACGACGGCGACCCAGTGCTCGGGCGCGCCCTTGCCGGAGCCCATGCGTGTCTCGGCGGGCTTCTGCGTCACGGGCTTGTCCGGGAAGACGTTGATCCAGACCTTGCCGCCACGGCGGATCTTGCGCGTCATCGCGATACGGGCGGCCTCGATCTGGCGGTTGGTGACCCAGCCGGTCTCGAGCGCCTTCAGGCCGTAGTCGCCGGCCTGCACGGTTGTCTGACCCTTCGAGTAGCCACGCCGGCGGCCTCGCTGGTACTTGCGGTACTTGGTCTTCTTCGGCAGCAGCATCTAGCTCTCGTCCTTCTTTCCCTCAGCCTGCTCGGGCGGGGCCTCGGCCGGCGGCGCGTCGGTCTCGGCAGCGGCCTGCGGCTGCTCCTCGACCGGCGGCGCCTCCTGGGCGGGTGCCCGCTCCGTGGACTCCTGGCTGCGCGCGCGGCCTCGGCCGCCGGGCCTGCGCGGGCCCCCCGGCCCGCCGCCCTTGCGCCGGCCGGGGCGCACCGGGCCGAGACCCTCACGGTCCTGGCTGCGTCCGCGACCGCCCTCACGGGAGGCGCCGAGACCCTCGGCCGTGCCGCCGCGGCGGCGTGCCTGATCCTGGTCGCCGAGCCGCGAGTCGCGCTGCTGAACGCCCTCGTAGCCCTCGGGCATGATCTCGCCCTTGTTGATCCAGACCTTCACGCCGATGCGGCCGTAGGTCGTCTTGGCCTCGGCGAAGCCGTAGTCGATGTCGGCGCGGATCGTGTGCAGCGGGACGCGGCCCTCGGAGTAGCTCTCCGAGCGGCTCATCTCCGTGCCGGCGAGCCGGCCGCCGCACTGCACCTTCACGCCCTGCGCGCCTGAGCGAATCGCGGAAGCGAGCGAGCGCTTCATCGCGCGCCGGAAGCTGACGCGGTTCTGGAGCTGCTCGGCGATCGACTGCGCAACGAGCTTGGCGTCGAGCTCGGGGCGCTTGATCTCGTTGATGTTGATGTGGACGGCCTTGTTGGTCATCCCGTGGACTTCCTTGCGCAGCGCGTCGACCTCGACGCCGGACTTGCCGATCACGATTCCCGGCCTGGCCGTGTAGATGTCGATCGTGATCCGCTGAGCGTCCTTGCGGATCAGGATGTCGGACAGGCCCGCATGCTCGAGCTTGCCGTAGATGTGCTCGCGGATCTTGAGATCCTCGAGCAGGAACGCGGGGAACTCCTTCGTCCCCGTGTACCAGTTCGACTTCCAGTCGTGGATGACGCCCACGCGCAGGCCGCCGGGATGGATCTTCTGGCCCATCTAGGACTCCGCCTCCTCGGTCTTCTTCTTCCTTGCGGACGGCTTGCGCTTCGGCGCGGCCTTCTTCTTGGGCGCGGCCTCGGCCTTGGGCTCTTCCGCCTTGGGCTTCGGAGCAGGCTCGGGAGCGCGCTCGACCGGCGTCAGCTTGATCGTGATGTGGCAGGTCGGCTTGTGGATCCGGGCGGCGCGGCCACGGGCTCGGGCGCGCCAGCGCTTCAGCACGGGCCCTTCGTCGACGTAGGCGGCCGAGACGACCAGGTCGTCGCCGACCAGGTCGTGGTTGGCCTCCGCGTTCGCGACGGCGGAGCGCAGGACCTTCTCGATCTCGTGGGCGGCCGCACGCTGGGTGAACGCGAGCACGGTCCGAGCCTCCGGCACCGAACGGCCCCGGATGTGCTCGACCACGAGCCGCGCCTTGCGGGGCGACATGCGCACCCACTTGGCCACGGCCTTGACCTCCTGTCGCTCGACGGTGGCCATGCCTAGCGCTTCACCTCCGACTTGCGGTCGCCCGAGTGGCCGCGGAAGGTTCGCGTCGGCGCGAACTCGCCGAGCTTGTGCCCGACCATCTGCTCGGTGACGAACACGGGCACGTGCTTGCGGCCGTCGTGGACCGCGATCGTGTGCCCGACCATCTCCGGGAAGATCGTGGACGAGCGCGACCAGGTCCGGACCATCTGCTTGGAGCCGGACTCGTTCATCCTGGTGATCCTGGTCAGCAGCCGTTCCTCGACGAACGGCCCCTTCTTCGAACTGCGACTCAACGCTTCTCCTTCCCGCGGCGACGGCCGCGGACGATCAACTTGTCGGATTCCTTGTGCTTGCGGCGCGTGCGCTTGCCGAGCGTGGGCACGCCCCAGGGGGTGACCGGGTGGCGGCCGCCCTTCGACTTGCCCTCGCCGCCGCCGTGCGGGTGGTCGACCGGGTTCATCGCCGAGCCGCGCACGGTCGGGCGCTTGCCCCGCCAGCGGCTGCGCCCCGCCTTGCCGCCGGTGACGTTCTCGTGGTCGACGTTGCCGACCTGTCCGATCGTCGCGCGGCAGACGAGCGGTACCCGGCGCAGCTCGCCCGATGGTAGCCGAAGCACGCCCTGGCCCTCGTCCTTCGCCACGAGCTGGATCCCGGAGCCGGCCGAGCGCGCGAGCTGGCCTCCGCGGCCGGGCTTCAGCTCGACGTTGTGCACGAGCGTGCCGGTCGGGATGTTCGCCAGCGGCAGCGCGTTGCCGGGCTTGATGTCGGCCTCGGGGCCCGACTCGACCGTCGCGCCGACCTGCAGCCGCGCGGGCGCAAGGATGTACGCCTTCGCGCCGTCCGCGTAGTGCAGCAGCGCGATCCGCGCCGAGCGGTTCGGGTCGTACTCGATCGCGGCCACCTTGGCCGGGACGCCGTCCTTGACCCGCTTGAAGTCGATCTTGCGGTACTGGCGCTTGTGCCCGCCGCCCTGGTGGCGCCGGGTGATGCGGCCGTGCGCGTTACGCCCACCGCTCTTCTTCAGCGGCTCGACGAGGCTCTTCTCCGGCTCGGTCTTCGTGATCTCGTCGAACGTCGAGACCGACATGAAGCGGCGGCCGGGGCTGGTCGGCTTGTACTTGCGCACCGGCATGACTACGCCTGAGCCCCCTCGAAGATCTCGATCGTCTGGCCCTCGCGCAGCTGGACGATGGCCTTCTTCCAGCCTGGCTTCTCGCCCTTGATCAGGCCCCGGCGCTTCGGCTTGGCCTGCACCTTGAGCATGTTCACGGCCTGCACCTTCACGCCGAACAGCTCCTCGACGGCCTGGCGGACCTGCGTCTTGTGCGCGTCGGGATGGACGTGGAAGGCGTACTTGCGCTGCTCGAGCAGCTCATAGCTCTTCTCGGAGACCACGGGCGCGAGCAGCACCTGATTCGGGTGGAGGCTCACTTGGACGCCCTCCCCTGCACCAGCTCGAGCGCCGGCTCGGTGACGAGCAGCGAGCGGGCCCACACGACCTGCTGCACCTCGAGGTCGGCCGGAACCGTGATCCGGACGCGATCGAGGTTGCGGAAGGACTTGATCAGCGCCTCCTCCTCGGGCTGCGCGACGATCAGCAGCGGATAGTCCTTGCCCCAGGAGCCGACCAGCTCGATCGCTGCCTTGGTCGAGGGCGCGTCGAAGGCGGACGGGTCGAGCACGCCGAGCGTGCCGCCCTGTGCGTGCGCCGAGAGCGCGCTCCGGAGCGCCGCCTTGCGCGCCTTCCGGTTGACCTTGCCGACGAAGTTGCGGTCGTTCGGCGGGAACGCCATGCCGCCGCCGGTCCAGTGCGGCGCGCGAGTCCCGCCGGCGCGGGCGCGGCCGGTGCCCTTCTGGCGCCACGGCTTGGCGCGGCCGCCGGCTACGAGACCGCGGCTCTTGCCGCCGCGCGTCGCCGAGCGAGCCTCGTTCTGCTCGGCCCGAACCGTCTCGTGGACGAGGTGCGGCTTCACGTCGACGGCGAACACACCCTCCTCGAGCGTGACGCTCTTGGTGGACCCGAGCACCGGTGCCTTAGGCGCGGCCACGGCCGGTGTCCTCCCTGATCTCGACGTAGCCGTTCTTCGGGCCGGGCACGGCGCCCTTGACGAGCAGCAGGTTCCGCTCGGCGTCGATGTCGTGCACGGTCAGCCCGACCTGCGTCACGCGCTTGCCGCCCATCCGGCCGGCCATCTTCATCCCCTTGAACACGCGCGAGGGGGTGGCCGAGGCGCCGATCGAGCCGGGAGCCCGGACGTTGTGCGAGCCGTGCGAGACCGGGCCGCGGTGGAAGTTGTGGCGCTTGATCGTGCCCGCGAAGCCCTTGCCCATCCCGATCCCCGAGACCTTGACCCGGTCACCCGGCTCGAAGCTCTCGACGGTGATCGGCTCGCCGACGGTGAGCTCGGTGGTGCCGCGGAACTCGACGAGCTTGCGGTGCGGGCCGGCCCCCCCGAGCTGGCCCAGGCGCGGCTTCGTCACCTTGCGCTCCGCGACGGCATCGAAGGCGAGCTGCACGGCCTCGTACCCGTCCGAGTCGACCGTCTTGACGCGCACGATCGGACAGGGCCCGGCCTCGATCACGGTCACCGGAGTCACCTCGCCCGTCTCCGCGTCGAAGAGCTGGGTCATGCCGAGCTTCTTGCCGACGATGCCTTTCACAGCTTGATCTCGATATCTACTCCCGCAGGAAGGTCGAGCCGCATCAGCGAGTCGACCGTCTTCGGGGTCGGTGAGTGGATGTCGATCAGGCGCTTGTGCGTGCGCACCTCGAAGTGCTCCCGCGAGTCCTTGTCCTTGAACGGCGACCGGATCACGCAGTAGACGTTCTTCTCCGTGGGCAGGGGCACTGGCCCGGTGATGGTTGCGCCGGTGCGCTGGGCGGTCTCCACGATCTGGCTCGCAGACTTGTCGAGCTGCTGGTGGTCGTAGCCCTTGAGGCGGATGCGGATCTTGCTCTGCGGCACCGGCGCTCCCTTAGTTGCTGATTTCCGTGACGACGCCGGCACCCACGGTGCGGCCACCCTCGCGGATGGCGAACCTGAGGCCCTGGTCCATGGCGATCGGCTGGATCAGCTCGATCTCCATGTTCGTGTTGTCGCCCGGCATGACCATCTCCTGGCCCTCCGGGAGCTTGATCGCGCCGGTCACGTCCGTCGTGCGGAAGTAGAACTGCGGGCGGTAGTTGTTGAAGAACGGCGTGTGCCGTCCGCCCTCGTCCTTCGAGAGGACGTAGACCTCTGCCTTGAACTGCGTATGCGGCGTGATCGAGCCCGGCTTCGCCAGTACCTGGCCGCGCTCGACCTCCTCGCGCTTCGTTCCGCGCAGAAGGGCGCCCGCGTTGTCGCCGGCCTGGGCGTAGTCGAGCGTCTTCTGGAACATCTCGAGCCCGGTCACGACCGTCTTCTCCACCTTCTCGTGGATGCCGACGATCTCGACCTCGTTGCCCGACTCGATCTTGCCCTGCTCGATGCGGCCGGTCACGACGGTGCCGCGGCCGGTGATCGTGAAGACGTCCTCGATCGGCATCAGGAACGGCTTGTCCGTGTCGCGCGTCGGCTCCGGGATGTAGGAGTCGACCTGCTCCATCAGCTCGAGGATCTTGCCCGCGGCCTCCTCGTCACCCTCGAGCGCCTTCAGCGCCGAGCCGGTCACGATCGGAATGTCGTCGCCGGGGAACTCGTACTTCGAGAGCAGCTCCCGGACCTCCATCTCGACGAGCTCGAGCAGCTCGGGATCGTCGACCATGTCGGCCTTGTTCAGGAAGACGACGATGTACGGCACCTCGACCTGGCGCGCGAGCAGGATGTGCTCCCGCGTCTGCGGCATCGGGCCGTCGGCCGCCGAGACCACCAGGATCGCGCCGTCCATCTGCGCGGCGCCCGTGATCATGTTCTTGATGTAGTCGGCGTGACCGGGGCAGTCGACGTGCGCGTAGTGACGGTTCTCCGTCTCGTACTCGACGTGCGAGGTGTTGATCGTGATCCCGCGCTGCTTCTCCTCAGGCGCGTTGTCGATCTCCTCGAACGACCGCACGGTCGTGCTGCCGACCTTCTCCGCGAGCACCTTCGTGATCGCGGCGGTGAGCGTCGTCTTGCCGTGGTCGATGTGACCGATCGTGCCGACGTTGAGGTGTGGCTTCGTCCGCTCGAACTTCTGCTTGCCCATTCGTTCCTTTCCTTCCGGTTAGCTCTGCGAGTCGACGAGCTCGCCCGCGATCGACTGAGGCACTTCCTCGTAGCGATCGAACTGCATGGTGAAGGTTGCCCGGCCCTGCGTCGTCGAGCGCAGGTCGGTTGCGTATCCGAACATGGTCGCGAGCGGCACGTGCGCCCGGATCGCCTGCGCGTTGCCGCGCGGCTCCAGGCCCTCGACGCGCCCGCGCCGTGAGTTCAAGTCTCCCATCACGTCGCCCAGGTAGTCCTCGGGCGTGACCACCTCGACCGCCATCACGGGCTCGAGCAGCTTCGGCTTCGAGCGCTTCATGGCCTCCTTGAAGGCCATCGAGCCGGCGACCTTGAAGGCCATCTCGCTCGAGTCGACGTCGTGGAAGGAGCCGTCGATCAGCTCGATCCGCACGTCGACGACCGGGTAGCCGGCGAGGATGCCGGACTCCATCGCCTCCTGGATCCCGAGGTCGACCGGGCCGATGTACTCGCGCGGGATCTTGCCGCCGACGATCTTGTCGACGAAGTCGTAGCCTTCGCCCGGCTCGGTCGGGCCCGCGTTGATGACGGCGTGGCCGTACTGGCCGCGACCACCGGTCTGGCGGACGAACTTGCCCTCGATCCGCTCGACCGGGCGGCCGAAGGTCTCGCGGTAGGCGACCTGGGGGCGGCCGACGTTCGCGTCCACCGAGAACTCGCGCATCAGGCGGTCGACGATGATCTCGAGGTGGAGCTCGCCCATTCCGGAGATCAGCGTCTGGCCGGTCTCGTCGTCGGTCTGGACGCGGAAAGTCGGGTCCTCCTCGGCGAGGCGCTGCAAGCCCGCGCCGAGCTTGTCCTGGTCGGCCTTGGTCTTCGGCTCGATCGCGACCGCGATCACCGGCTCCGGGAAGTCCATCGACTCGAGCTGGATCGGCGCCGTCTCGATCGAGAGCGTGTCGCCCGTGGTCGAGCTCTTGATCCCGACGCCGGCAGCGATCTCGCCCGCGCCGATCTCCTCGCGCTCCTCGCGGTGGTTCGCGTGCATCTGCAGGATGCGGCCGATGCGCTCGGTCTTGCCGGTGGTCGTATTCAGGACGCGGTCGCCGGCCTTGAGCTGGCCGGAGTAGACGCGGAAGTACGTCAGTTTCCCGACGTACGGGTCGGACATGACCTTGAAGACGAGCGCCGAGAAGGGCTCGTCGAGCGCCGGGCGGCGTGAGAGCTCGTTCTCGGTGCGCGGGTCGACGCCGTGGATCGGCGGCACGTCGAGCGGGCTCGGCAGGTAATCGATCACCGCGTCGAGCAGCGGCTGGATGCCCTTGTTCTTGAACGCGGAGCCGGCGAGCACCGGGGTGACGGTGATGTCGAGCGTGGCGGCGCGGAGCGCGCGCTTCAGCATCTCTGGCGTGACCGCGTTCTCGTCGGTGAGGTAGGTCTCGAGCAGCTCGTCGTCGTGGTCGGCGACCGCGTCGATCAGCTGGTGGTGGTACTCGCGCGCCTGCTCGAGCAGCTCCTCCGGGATCTCGACGACGTCCATCTTCGTGCCGAGGTCGTCCTCCCAAACCGTCGCACGCATCTCGACGAGGTCGATCACGCCGCGGAAGTGCTCCTCCTGGCCCATCGGCAGCTGCACCGGCACCGGGCGAGCGCCCAGGCGGTCGACCATCGACTGCACCGAGGCGAAGAAGTCCGCGCCGGTGCGGTCCATCTTGTTGATGAAGGCGATCCGCGGCACGCGGTAACGGTCGGCCTGGCGCCAGACGGTCTCGGACTGCGGCTCGACGCCGGCGACGGAGTCGAAGACGGCGATCGCGCCGTCCAGCACGCGCAGGCTGCGCTCCACCTCGACCGTAAAGTCCACGTGTCCGGGCGTATCGATGATGTTGATACGAAAATCGCGCCACTCGGCGGTCGTCGCAGCAGAGGTGATCGTGATGCCGCGCTCCTGCTCCTGCTCCATCCAGTCCATCACCGCGGCGCCCTCGTGCACCTCGCCCATCTTGTGGGTGCGGCCGGTGTAGTAGAGGATCCGCTCGGTCGTCGTGGTCTTACCCGCGTCGATGTGGGCCATGATCCCGATGTTCCGGACGTTGTCGAGTGCGAGCTGCGTCTTGGTCGTTGCCATCGCGCTCACCACCTGTAGTGCGCGAAGGCCTTGTTGGCCTGCGCCATCCGGTAGAGGTCGTCCTTGCGCTTGAAGGCGCCACCCTGCTGGTTGAGAGCATCCAGGATCTCGCCGGCGAGCTTCGCCGACATCTGCTTCTCGCGCCGATCGCGCGCGAACTGGACGAGCCAGCGCACGGCCAGGGTGCGGGCACGCCGCTGCGGCACCTCGACGGGCACCTGGTAGTTCGCGCCGCCCACGCGCCGCGAGCGAACCTCGAGCACGGGGGTGACGGTCTTGATCGCCTGCTCCAGCACCTCGACCGGCGGCTTGCCGGTCTGCTCGCCGACCCGGTCCAGCGCCTGGTAGACGATCGCCTCGGCGGTCGACTTCTTGCCGTCCGTCATCACCTTGTTGATCACCTGGGCGACGAGACGGGAGCTGTAGACGGGATCGGGCTCGAGGGCCCGAGGCTGAATCGTGGCACGGCGCGGCATTACGAGCCCTTCTTGGCCCCGTACTTCGAGCGCCCCTGGCGCCGCTCGGTGACGCCGGCGGCGTCGAGCCCGCCGCGAATCACCTTGTAGCGGAAGCCCGGTAGGTCCTTGACGCGACCGCCGCGGACGAGCACGACCGAGTGCTCCTGCAGATTGTGACCCTCGCCGGGGATGTAGGCGCCGACCTCCATGCCGTTGGTCAGCCGGACGCGCGCGACCTTGCGCAGCGCCGAGTTCGGCTTCTTCGGCGTAACCGTCATCACGCGCGTGCAGACGCCCCGCTTCTGCGGCGCGCCGCGCAGCGCAGGGGTCTTCACCTTCGCCTTCGGCGCGACCCTGCCCTTTCGGACCAGCTGATTGACGGTCGGCATGCGCTCCTTGCTAGATGGGGGCGGACACAACAAAGGCTGGCCAGGGGTCATGCCCCTGCCAACCGGCTGAGCATGGTAGCGAAGCTCACCCTCCAGCGTCAAACGGCAGAATGCGCTTGGCTGCGTGGATTCGACCGCACGCGCGCGGCCCGTTCGTGCGAATCCAAACGAGAGGTTTTATCGTTTAGAACCCATAGCTTGCGGCCCTGAACCCGATTACAGTGAGTCGGCTCGGCGATTTGCGGTTCCCGGGCAGGGCGGAGGTTCTTACCGAGGGAGATGATGGCGGACGCGGTGACGGCTACGACCGCACTCGTCGCGCTCGGCGCGGCGGCGGCGGTGCTTGCGCTGGTGTTGCTGGTCGTGCTCGTACGCTCGCGCACGCGCGGGAGCGGCGGGCAGCAGCAGGTGCTCGCGCTCGTCTCCGAGATGAACACGCGCATGGAGGGCATGGTGCGCGAGCTCTCGGAGGCGCTCGAGCATGCCCAGGAAGAGAGCCGGCGCAACCGGTTCCTCGGCGAGCTCGGCGCCTCGATCGACCTCGACGAAGTGCTCTCGCGGACGCTCGAGGCCGGCGGGGCGATCCCCGGTGTGGACGCGGCGATCGTCTCGATCCGCGACGGCGCCGACAAGCCTATCGTCGCGACGCTCGGGCTCTCGGCCGAAGAGGCGCAGCGGCAGGTGATCTCCGGGCCGCCGAACGGCCACGAGGCCCGCGCGATCTCGCTCATCTACCAGTATCCGGCCGAGCTCGAAGCCAACACCCAGCTCGTGCACTCGGGCCTGGCCGTGCCGGTCCCGGGCGAGTCGGGAGCGATCGGCTTCATTGCGATCTACAGCCGCTCGCCGAGCCATCGCTTCGAGGAGGAGATGATCCGCGAGCTCGAGGAGCTCGCCAAGCGCGCCGGGCCGGCGATCGAGAACGCCTGGCGCTTCCGCGAGGCGCGGCAGCTCGCCGACCTCGACGCGCTCACCGGCCTGCACAACCGGCGCTACTTCCACGAGACGCTCGCCCGTGAGGTCGCGCGCGCGCAGCGCTACACGCGCCAGCTGGCGCTGATCGTCTTCGACCTCGACGACTTCAAGGCGATCAACGACCGGATCGGCCATCTCTCCGGCGACGCCGTCCTCGCCGAGACCGCCGAGCGCGTGCGCGACGTCGTGCGCTCGGCCGACATCGCCTGCCGCGTCGGCGGCGACGAGTTCGCGGTGATCCTGCCCGAGTCGTCGACCGCCGACGCCGACCAGCTCTACCACCGGCTCCGTGGCGCGGTCTCCTCGCGCCCCGTCGGCCAGGCGGGGAGGCTGTTCCTTTCGGCCGGGATCGCCGACCTGCTTCCCGACGACGACCCGACTGGCTTCTTCGAGCGGGCCGACGAGGCGCTCTACCGGGCGAAAGAGCTCGGCAAGAGCCAGGTCTTCCGGGCCGGCGCGCCCGGGCTGAGCGCGGCGCCGGAGTCTAGTCCGCAGCCAGGAACGGCAAATAGTCAGTGAGCTGGACGACGCCGACCTCGGGCTGGGCGTCGCGGCGGCAAACCGCCTGCTCGTCGAGCACGCGCTCGCGGGCCAGCAACCAGGCCTCGTAGCGGTCAGAACGCGCGAGCTCCTGAAGCGCGTTCGCGATCGCCGGCCGGGCGACCCCGAGCGGGAGCGCCCCTAGCAAGACCGGTGAGTCGAGCGCCCGCACCTGGTAGGTGCCGCGCATCGTCCTGATGCTGTGCCAGCCCCCGCCACCGGCGAGCGAGAAGAGCTGCGGCGGGGCCATCGACTCGAGCGCGAAGCCGCGCTTGCGGTTCCCGAGCCACGGCGCGGCGGTTTTCGTCTGGACGAGCCTCGCTCTGGTGCTCCCGTAGGTGTCGTAGTACTCGTTGATCTCGGTCGCGGTCGCGCCGCCGACCCTGAAGCCGGACTCGATCGCCACCCGGCGCAGCTCGTCGCCGATCACCCCGAGCGCCGCGTCGCGGCTCGAGTGCGCCTTGCTGAGCGCGGCGCCGTAGCGCGCGAAGCTGCCGCCGAACCGGGCGGCCACGACCGCGCGCTCGGCGTCGGCGACCCGCTTGCCCTTCAGCGGCACCTGCAGGCTCGTGACCGCGCGCGCGAAGGCGGCGGTGAAGGCGACGTCCGGGTCTCCCGTCACCGGCGTCAGCGAGGAGATGGTGCTTTCCGTGATCGGCCGCCCGTAGAGCGTGCAGCGCGTGCCGCTCGGGAGCGTGAGCTGGCCCTGGGTCAGCGAGGTGTTGAAGCCCTTGCCCGCCAGCGAGGGGCCGTTGCAGAGACTCTGGTCGCGAGCCCAGAGGTAGACGCAGGCCGCGGTCGGCTTGTCCGGGTCGCGCTCGCCGTCGCTCCACGCGGCCCAGCCCCACGACCAGACCGAGCGCAGCCCGACCTCGCTCGCGACCTGCTTCGCGGCGAGCGCCTGCAGCTTGGTCACCTCGAGCCACGAGTTCCGCGACGCACCCTCGCGGCCGCCCGAGCCGCGCGTGGTCTGGAAGCCGAGCATTAGCCCGAGCTTGTTCGCCGGCAGGCCGGCGGAGGTGAACTCCGCGACGCGCTTGCGGAACATGTTCCGCAGCGTGCGGCTGCCTTCGATCGGCCCTTGCTTGGCGATCCCCGGCGCAGCGAAGTACGACTCGCGCACCACCTCGGCGTACTGCGTGAGCTGCCGCCACCAGTCGCCGGCCTCGTCGCCCATGTACGGCGCGCTCGGGACGAGGATCACGGGGCGCGCGCCGAGCGCAGAGAGCGTCTGCATGTAGATCAGGACGTTCCGCCGGTACTGGGCGTTGTTCGCCGTCCAGGGCGTGACGAGGTTGGCGCCGTTCAGCTCGTTCTCGGCGATCACGGGTTGGGTGCAGCCGCTCGACATCGCGGCTGTCGAGTAGAGCCGGTTGGCCCGGTTGATCACGACCGCCGGGTCGAAGGGCTCGAGCGGCGTGCCCACCCGTAGGCGGAAGTTGAGGTCGAAGTAGACGGTCTTCGCCCCCATCGCGCGCAGCTGCGGCGGGTAGATGAAGTTGGCCGCGGCGGCGATCACGCCCGGCCGGGCGAAGGTCTGCCAGAACGGGACCGAGCCGTCGGCGAAGTCGACCCAGATCGTCCCCTTCTCGGGAACCCCGCAGGTGTCGGCGGCAGCGCGGTGCGGCGCGGCGGCGAAGCCGGCGCAGGCGACGAGCAGGATGAGCAGCAGCCTCTTCACGCGACCCTGCCTCAAGGTAGCAGCGCGGGCGGGAACTTCCCGCCCGCGCTGCCGATTCCTTACTCGCCGTCGAGCGGCGTGTCGACCTCGGGCACTTCTTCGGCCTCGGTCGACTCATGCGGCTTCGGGTCGCCGTCGGTCGGCTCCGGCCCACCGCCGAAGTCGAGGCCGAGGCTCGCGAGGTCGATCCCCTCGCCGCCGTCGGAGCCGATCTCCTGGAGCGCGGCCAGCAGGGCCTCGCGCTCGTAGGTCTCCTTCGGCACCTTCTCGGACGGCCCGATCTCGATGTTGCGGTACTTCTTCAGGCCGGTGGCGGCCGGGATCAGCTTGCCGATGATCACGTTCTCCTTCAGGCCCAGCAGCCGGTCGACCTTACCCTCGATCGACGCGTCGGTCAGCACCTTCGTCGTCTCCTGGAAGGAGGCGGCCGAGAGGAACGACTCGGTGGCGAGCGAGGCCTTCGTGATCCCGAGGATCAGCGGCTCGTACGTCGCCTGCTCCTTCTTGCCCTTCTCCTTCTTGACGCGTGCGTTCTCGCGCTCGAGCACGACGCGGTCGACGAGCTGGCCGGGCAGCAGGTCGGTGTCGCCGGCCTCCTCGACCCGCACCTTCTTGAGCATCTGGCGAACGATCAGCTCGATGTGCTTGTCGTGGATGTCGACGCCCTGTGACTTGTAGACCTTCTGCACCTCGGCGACGAGGTACAGCTCGGTCGCCGTCGAGGCCTTCAGGCGCAGCAGGTCGGCGGGGTTGATCGAGCCCTCGTGGAGGGCGTCGCCCGGCTCGACCAGCTGGCCGTTCTCGACCAGGATCCGCGTGCGGCGCGGCAGCTGGAACGACGCCGGCTCGACCGGCTCGCCGTTTTCGTCCACCTCGTCGGTGTGGATCGTGATCTTCGGCCCGCGCTCGGTGTCCTCGAGCTCGACCTTGCCGCCGGCCTCGGCGAGCTTGGCCGCGCCCTTCGGGTTGCGCGCCTCGAAGATCTCGACCACGCGCGGGAGACCGTGCGTGATGTCCGCGCCGGCCACGCCGCCGGTGTGGAAGGTCCGCATCGTCAGCTGCGTTCCAGGCTCACCGATCGACTGCGCGGCGATGATCCCGACCGCGTCGCCGATCTCGGCGACCCCGCCGGTGGCCAGGAAGATCCCGTAGCAGGCGCGGCAAACGCCGAACTCGCTGCGGCACTTCAGCACCGACCGGACCGGGATCGTCGGCTCCTCCTCGTACTCGTGCTCGGCGAAGGCCTCCTCGATCTCGGTCAGGAGCGCGTTGGTGACGATCTCGCCCTTCTCGCCCACGACCGTCTTGCCGGGCTTGCCGCTGGCGAGCGGCTTGTGCACGTCTTCGACCAGCGTGCGGCCGAGCAGGCTCTTGTTGACGCCCTCGGGGACGTGCAGCGGCAGGTCGATGTGGTCCTTCGTCTTGCAGTCCTCCTCGCGGATGATCACGTCCTGTGAGACGTCGACCAGGCGCCGCGTGAGATAGCCGGAGTCGGCCGTGCGGAGCGCGGTATCGGCCAGGCCCTTGCGGGCGCCGTGGGTCGAGATGAAGTACTCGAGCACCGACAGGCCCTCCATGAAGTTGGCCTTGATCGGGCGCTCGATGATCTCGCCCTTCGGATTCGCCATCAGGCCGCGCATGCCGGCCAGCTGGCGGATCTGCTTGAACGATCCGCGGGCACCGGAGTTGGCCATCATGAAGATCGGGTTCAACTCGAAGAGCGTCTCCTCCATCGCCTGCGCGACGTCCTCGGTGGCTTCAGTCCAGAGGTTGACGATCTGCTCGTGGCGCTCCTCCTCGGTGATGAGGCCGCGCTCGTAGAGCTGCTCGACGTTCGACACCCGCTCCTCGTAGCCGGCGAGGATCTCCTCCTTCGCCTGCGGGATCACGATGTCGTTCTTCGAGACCGTGATCCCGGCCTTGGTCGCGTAGTGGAAGCCGAGCGCCTTGATCTTGTCGAGCACGCCCGCGATCACGTGCGCTCCGAAGTGGTCGGCGAGCGAGGAGATGAACGTGTCCATCTCCTTCTTCGAGAGCGTGCGGTTGATGAACGGCCGCTCCTCGGGCGCGTGGCCCATCGTCTCCTCGAGCGACCGGTCGACCTCCTCGTTGAAGATCACGCGGCCGGGCGTCGTCAGCACGAGCTCGCCGTGCCAGCGGTACTCGATCGGCTGCTGCAGGTCGGTCTGGCCGTCCTCGACCGC
>DATIOF010000001.1:0-19375 GCA_035473395.1 Gaiellaceae bacterium | reverse complement strand
CCGAAGCGAATCGCCGTCGGGCACGACATGCGGGTCTCCTCGCCCGGAATGGCCGCAGCCGCGATCCTGGGTGCGGCCGAGGCGGGCGCGGACGTGCTCGACCTTGGGCTGGTGGGGACCGAGATGGTCTATTTCGCCGTCGGCGAGCTCGGGCTCGACGGCGGGATCGCCGTCACCGCCTCGCACAACCCGAAGGACTACACCGGGCTGAAGATCGTCCGCGAAGGGGCGCTCCCGGTCGGCGGTGAGTCGGGGCTGCTGACGATCCGTGACCGGGCCCTGTCGGGAGACACTCCCTCGACCGGTTCGCAAGGGACGGTCGAGCCGTACGACATCTGGCCCGGCTACGTCGAGCGGGTGCTCTCGTTCGTCGAGCCGGAGGCGATCAAGCCGCTCAAGATCGTGATCGACGCCGCCAACGGGATGGGCGGCGTGATGGTGCCGCCGGTACTGGAGCACCTGCCGCAGCTCGAGGTCGTCCGTTGCTTCTTCGAGCCCGACGGCACCTTTCCGAACCACCTGCCGAACCCGCTCCTGCCGGAGAACCGCGAGTTCATCGTCGCCAAGACCCTCGAGGAAGGCGCCGACTTCGGAGCCGCGTTCGACGGCGACGCCGACCGCTGCTTCTTCGTCGACGACTCGGGTGAGTTCGTCCCCGGCGACTTCGTCACAGCGCTCTTCGCGGAGTCCGTGCTGGCGAAGGAGCCGGGCGCGAAGATCATCTACGACGTCCGGGCCAGCTGGGCCGTGCCCCAGACGATCGAGCGCGCCGGCGGCGTGCCGCTGATCAACCGCGTCGGCCACGCGTTCATCAAGCAGCGCATGCGCGAGGAGCACGCGGCCTTCGGCGGCGAGGTCTCGGGCCACTACTACTTCCGCGACTTCTCGCAGGCGGACTCGGGCATGGTGCCGTTCCTGCTGATGCTCGAGCTCGTCTCGAAACGCGGGAGCCTGGCCGAGATCTTGCGTCCCTTCCGTGAGCGCTTCTTCATCACCGGCGAGCTGAACACGCCCGTCGAGGACGTGGACGCGACGCTCCAGGCGCTTGAGGAGCACTTCGGCGCCGAGGGACGGATGAGTCATCTCGACGGGCTCTCGGTCGAGGCAGACGACTGGCACTTCAACGTGCGGCCCTCGAACACCGAGCCGCTGCTGCGCCTGAACCTCGAAGCGCTCGATCCCGGCCTGATGGAGCGCAAGCGGGACGAGGTCGTGGCCGTGATCAGCGGCGGGGTTTGATCTAGCAGACCGATCGGTTAGGCTGCAGATGACCGTGGCCGTCGATCACTCAGCCGGCGTCGAGATCCGTCATCTGGCCGCGCTCGCGGCCGTTGCCGAGGAGGGCTCGTTCCGGCGCGCCGCGACACGGCTCGGCTACGTGCAGTCGGCGATCAGCGAGCAGATTGCCGCCCTCGAGCGTCTCGTCGGGCACCAGCTCGTGATCCGCTCACGCGGCGCGGGAGCGGTCAAGCTGACGGACGCCGGCGAGCTCCTGCTGGCCCACGCGCACTCCATCCTCGCCCGCGTCAAGGCGGCCGAGGCGGACCTCGGCGCGCTCGCCGACGGTTCCGCCGGCTCGCTGCGGCTCGGCATCTACCAGAGCGTCGGCGCCCGGATCGTCCCGCGCCTGCTGCCGCGGTACGCGCGCGACTGGCCGAACGTCCGCGTCCTGCCGCAGGAGTCTCCGACCGACGCCGGCCTCTTTGAGCTCGTCGAGCGCGGCGAGCTCGAGCTGAGCTTTGCCGACCTGCCGCTTCACCCGGGCCCGTTCGAGTCGGTCGAGCTGCTGGACGACCCCTACGTGCTCGTCGTCCCGTCCGACTCGCCGCTCGCCAAGGCCGGGCCGGCCGGCCTCGACGAGATCGCCGATCTGCCGCTGATCGGCCACTGGACCTGCCGCGTCCTCCCGCGCGTCGAGGCCGAGCTGCGCGCGCAGGGCGTCGAGCCGAACTTCGTCTTCCGCTCCGACATCATCGGCACCGTGCAAGCGCTCGTCGGTGCGGGCGTCGGCAATGCGATCGTCCCGCGCCTCGCGGTGGACTTCGGCGACGATCGTGTCTCCGTGGTCGAGCTCGCCGCGGACGTGCCCGTGCAGCCGCGCGTGATCGCGCTGTTCTGGCACCGCGACCGCTACCGCTCGCCGGCCGCGCTCGGCTTCCTCGAGGCCGCGCGCGAGGTCTGCGCCCAGGTGACGGCCGAGCTCGACGGCGTCGTCCAGCCGCTCCATCGGCAAACCCGATCAGCATGATCGGGAACCCGCGTCGAGCACTGCTTAGACCCGGAGCTACCTTGTGCCCATGAAGCTTCTGGCCGCAGCGATCGTGGCCCTGGCCCTCGCCGCCCCGGCAGCGGCCGAGCCGAAGCTGACCCCGGCACAGCGAACGGCGATCACGCGCTCGATCGACGTCTTCGTCAATCACGCGGTCAAGCGCAGCAACCAGGCCGCGGCCTTCGACGTGGTCGCGCCGGAGCTGCGGCCGGGCATCACGCGCAAGGCCTGGGCGCACGGCGACCTGCCGGTGTACCCGTTCCCTGCACGCGGGGCGACGCACCCGTGGAACATCCTCTACGTGACGCGCGAGGAGGTCGGGCTCGAGCTCGAGCTGATCCCGCGCGCGCACAGCCAGCAGGGGCCGATCATCTTCCACATCTACCTCCGCCCTGTCCGCGGCGGGCGCTGGCTGGTGGACTCCTTCATGCCCGTCGCCACGCTCGCGCCGCTCGGCTCCGGGAAGTCGCAGGTGCGCTCGGTCCGCGACTTCTCACCCCAGGTCGCGGGCGGCGTCGCACTCAACGCCAGCCCGAGCCGGCTCAGCAGCGTCTGGCTGATCGTGCCCTTCGCGATCATCGGCGGCGCGTTGCTCGGGCTCGCCGCCTGGGGTCTCGTTCGCGCGCTCCGCAACCGCCGCTACTCGGAACCGCGCGGCGGGGCCTTGCCTCCGCTTCGCCGTACAGGCCCGTAGCATCCGCTCCCATGGCGCTCGAGCTCGGCCGGGTGACCGACCGGAAACCGCCGTTCAAGTACTCCTCGCTGACCCGGGTCGGGTTCTCCGACACCGACGCGCAGGGGATCGTCTACTACGGCCGCTACCTGCCCTACTTCGACAGCGCCCGCGTCGAGTACCACCGTCATCTCGAGCTGCTCGTGACCGAGCCACGTGAGCACGAGTTCGTGATGCGCGCGAACACGATCGAGTACCACGCCCCCGCGCGCTTCGACGACCTGATCGAGGTCTTCATCCGAGTGTCCAAGATCGGCCGGACGAGCGTCACCTACGAGCACGCGGCCTACCGGGACGAGGACGACGTCCTGATGGTGACCGCGACCCAGACCCTCGTGCTCGTCGACCTGGACGAGCGCCGGGCCTGCCCGATCCCGGACTGGTACCGCGAGCAGATCGCGGCCTTCGAAGGCGAGGACCTGGCGTGAGCTCGCTCGAGACGATCGAGCAGATCGCGGAGGAGGGCGAGGGCGTGTTGCAGCGGGTTGTGGACATGCTGCACGACGAGGTCGAGCACTACTCCTGGGTCGGCGTCTACCTCGTCGAGGGCAACGACCTCGTGCTGGGCCCGTGGCGGGGGCCGCAGGCGACCGAGCACATTCGCATCCCGGTTGGCCAGGGTGTCTGTGGCGCGGCTGCCGCGAGCGGCGAGACCGAGATCGTGGACGACGTGAACGCCGATCCGCGCTACCTCGCCTGCTTCCCTTCGACCCGATCCGAGATCGTCGTGCCGATCAGCCACGAGGGCCGCGTGGTCGGCGAGATCGACATCGACTCCGACCGGCCGGCCGCCTTCGGCGAGGACGACCGCGCGCTGCTCGAGCGCGTTGCGTCGCTGATCGCCCCGCACTGTCGTTGAGTCAGCGCCGACGCACTCACGGGTTTTTCATCCGGCGTGGGCTACTATCGACTCATGTCACCACTTAGTTACCTCGACGCCGGCTCGGGGAGCATGCTGCTCCAGATCGTTCTGGGCGGCGTGGCGGCCATCGGCGTCACGGCCAAGATGACGTGGCGCCGCGTGCTGCGAACCCTGCGCATCCGCAGGGATGACGACGACCTCGAGAGCTAGCACTCCGGAGCCGGCCTCCTTTCGCGATCCCGAGGCGCGGGTCGTGTATTCGGCGACGGGCGAGGTGCTCCGCGAGCTGTCGCCGCGCGGCCGGGAGGACTGGGACGCGCTCGAGCGCACGCGCTTCTTCCGGCGGGCGCTCGAGGACGGACGAATCGTCGCGACCGAGGAGCTCGAGCCAGGCCTGCTGCGACACGAGCGGCTGCCGTTCGTCTCATACCCGTATGAGTGGCCGTTCGAGATGCTGCGCGACGCGGCGCTGGTGCAACTCGGCCTGCTCGATGAAGCACTCACGGAGGGCTTCGTGCTCAAGGACGGCTCGCCGTACAACGTGCAGTGGCGCGGCTCCGAGCCGGTGTTCGTGGACGTCGGCTCGTTCGAGCGGCTGCGCGAGGGTGAGCCATGGGCGGGCTACCGGCAGTTCTGCGCGCTCTTCCTCTATCCGCTGATGCTGCAGGCGTACCGCGGCGTCGCCCCGCAGCCGCTCCTGCGCGGGAGCCTCGAGGGGATCGAGCCGAGCCAGGCGAAGGCGCTGCTGCCACGCTTCCGGCGTGGCGTGCTGACGCACGTCGTCCTGCACGACCGGCTCGAGGCCAAGCACGCCGACCGGCAGCGCGACGTACGCTCCGAGCTCAAGGCCGCCGGGTTTAAGAAGGAGCTGATCCAGGCCAACGTCCGGCGGCTGCGGAAGCTAGTCGGGCGACTGACGCCGAAGCGCGGCCGCTCCGAGTGGGCCGGCTACCGTGAGGCCGCGCCGTACAGCGACGAGGACGCCGACCGCAAGGAGCAGTTCGTCCGCGAGGCCGGCTCCGCTTCGCTCGCGTGGGATCTTGGCGCGAACGACGGCCGCTTCTCCCGCGCGCTCGATGCTGAATACGTGCTCGCGGTCGACGGCGACGAGCGGGTCGTCGGCGAGCTCTACACCGCGCTGCGCGCAGAGGGTTCGAAGACGATCCTGCCGCTGGTCGTCGACCTGGCCGACGCCTCGCCCGCCCGGGGCTGGCGCGGGCTCGAACGGCGGCGCCTCGAGGAGCGCGGCCGGCCAGACCTCGTGCTCTGCCTCGCGCTCGTCCACCACCTTGCGATCAGTCGCAACGTCCCGTTCACTGAGATCGTCACGTGGCTGCGGGGGCTCGGCGCGCGGCTGGTGATCGAGTTCGCGGACCGCGACGACCCGATGGTCTCGCGCCTGCTCGCGGCCAAGCGCCACGAGGTGCACGAGGGCTACGGGCGGGAGGCGTTCGAGCGCGCGCTGGGCGAGGGCTTCGAGGTCGAGCGCCGCGAGCAGCTCGCCTCGGGCACCCGCACCCTCTACCTGGCGGCACCGAGAACGTGAGCGAGCGCCGGGCCTTGCCATGGTGGCTGGCCGGGTTGCACCTCCTCGTACTCTGGTCGTTCGCGGTCGCGCAGCCGCTGTTCGACCTGCTCGGCAAGAACGGCGAGTTCTTCGCCGCCCGTGGCTCGACCCGCTGGGACGCGATCGTGTTCGCGCTCGTGCTCCTGTTCGTGCCGCCCGCGATCCTGCTCGCCCTGGAGTCGTTGTTCGGCCGGAGCGTGCGGTGGGCTGTTCACTCCATCTTCGTCGCCGGCCTCGTGGCGCTCTTCGTGCTGCAGGCGATCCGCGGCTGGAACGCGTCCGGCTGGCTGCTCGTGGCCATCGCGGTCGCGGTCGGCGCGGCCGCGGCCGAGCTCTACCTGCGCGCAGGCACGGCCCGGCTCGCGCTGACGGTGCTCGCGCCCGCGCCGCTGCTCTTCCTCGCGCTGTTCCTCGTCAACTCGGATGTCTCGCGGCTTTCGCTCTCACCGGAGACGGCGCAAGCCGCCGGCGAGCGTGCGAGCACGCCGATCGTGCTGATCGCGTTCGACGAGCTGCCCGTCAACTCGCTGCTCGACCCAAAGGGCCGCGTCGACGCGGCCCGCTTCCCCAACTTCGCCCGCCTCGCCCGCGGCTCGACGTGGTTCGAGGACGCGACCACCGTCGGCGAAGGCACGACGCACGCGATCCCGGCGATCCTGACCGGGCGCTTCCCGAAAGCCGGCGAGTTCCCGGTCTACACCGACCACCGGCAGAACCTCTTCACGCTCTTCGGCGGCGCCACGCAGCTCCACGTGGTCGACCAGGAGACGCACCTGTGCCCGCCCTCACTCTGCCCGAACCTCGAGGGCTCGCTCTCCCATCGCACGGCCACCCTGGCCGAGGACACCGGCGTCGTCTACCTGCACGAGCTGCTGCCGGACGACCTCACCGACAGCATTCCGTCGATTGCGAACGGCTGGGACAGCTTCCTGGAGGACGCGAGCCGGCACAACGATCCCGGCCGCATCGACCCGGCGTTCCTCCACTCGCTCCGCCCACAGGCGAGCCCGAGTCTCTGGTACCTGCATCTGCTGCTGCCGCACAGCCCGTGGACCTACCTGCCCTCCGGTGAGCGCTACGACGTGCGCTCCGCGCCCGGCTGGGCCTCGGACGAGGTCTGGAACCAGAACCAGGCCGCGGTCGACCAGTACTGGCAGCGGCATCTGCTGCAGCTGGGCTACGCCGACCGGGTGCTCGGGCAGCTCCTCGACCGGCTCGGCGCGACCGGCCTGTACGACCGCGCGGTGCTCGTCGTGACCGCCGACCACGGCGTCAGCTTCCGCGCGGGACAGAAGCGCAGGCCGCTGTCGGACGCCAACCGCGAGGACATCGCCTACGTGCCGCTGTTCGTGAAGGCGCCCGGACAGCGCAGCGGGCACGTCGTCGCCGAGGCCGCGCGGACGATCGACATCCTCCCCACGCTCGCCGACGCCGGCGGCGTCCGCATTCCCTGGCACGTCGACGGCCACTCGCTGCTCGGGCCACGGCCGGCGGAGCCGACGGTGATCCTCGTCAAGGACAAGGGCAAGCGCTTCACGTTCCCGGCAGGGGGGCTCCTACGGCTTCGCGGGCAGGCACTCAAACGGCAGTTGCAGCTCTTCGGCTCCGGCGAGTCGAGCTCGAGCCTGTTCGCGGTCGGGCCGGATCGCGCGCTGCTCGGTCACTCGTTCGAGGGAGGCCGCCGCGTGACCGGGCTCGACCCGATCGACCTCTCGAGCCCGGTCGTCCAGGTGAGCGGGCGCGCAACCGGGCGCTCGGTCGCGGTCGTCGCGGGAGGCCGCGTGGTCGCGGTCGACCCGGTCGTCGAGGGCCGCTTCTGGGCGCTCGTTCCACGCGCAAAGCTAGGCGCCAAGCCGCCTCTGGTCCTCGCACTACGCTGAGTCGAGGAGCCCGGCGCACCCGGACGGCCGCCACCGGCCGGGTGCGCCGGGCGCCCACCCGCCGTCCTCGAAACGAGCGGGCGCCGCAGCCTCTTGCGAGATGACCCCTCTCCCCTCCTCACGTTGTAGTCGGTGGCTCGAAAAGCGCCATCCCTCGTTCGAGGTACCCCGCCCGTTCGAGGGATGATCCCTCGTTCGAGGGATTCGTCTTTTTCGGCTCTACGAGGGGGTCACGCGGTACGCATCGAAGACCGCGTCGACGTTGCGGAGCGCGGTCAGCAGCGAGCGCAACGCCTTCACGTCGCCGACCTCCGCCACGTACCAGTTCTTGGCCAGCTGGTCCTCGACGTGGCCGCCGTACTCGACGATGTTCGCCCCGTGCTCGGCAAAGGTGCGGGCCACGTCCTCGAGCAGCCGCGGACGGTCCCACGAGTCGACGGAGATCTGGACGCGGAAGCTCTGCGTCGCGCCGCCGTCCCAAGAGACCTTGGTGAACCGCTCCGGGTTTCGCTTCAGCGCCTTGACGTTCGAGCAGTCCTCGCGGTGGATCGTGATCCCCTTGCCCATCGAGATGTAGCCGACGATCTTGTCGCCGGGAAGCGGCGTGCAGCACTTGGCGAGACGGACGAGCACGTCGTCCACCCCGCGCACGGCGATCCCGAAGTTCTCGCTCGAGATCGCGTGCCTGGCCTTCGGCGCCTTGAGCGGGACCGCCTCTTCCTCCGCGACCTGCTCGGTCTTCAGGCGCTGGATCACCTTGTTCACGATCTGGCCGGGCTGCAGCTTTCCGGAGCCGAGCGCGAGGTAGAAGTCCTCGGCCTTCTTGAAGCCGCTCTCGCGGATCACCTGCGCGAGCACCGCCGAGCCCTGGAGCTTCTTGTACGGCAGGTTCTGCTTCTTCAGCGCCGTCTCGAGCGTCTCGCGGCCCTTGTGCTCGGTCTCCTCGCGCGTCTCGCGCGAGAACCACTGGCGGATCTTGTTGCGGGCGCGCGAGGACGCGGCCAGCGACATCCAGTCGCGCGACGGGCCGCGGCCGGTCTTCGTGGTCAGGATCTCGACGAAGTCGCCGCTCTTCAGCCGGTAGTGGAGAGGAACGATGCGGCCGTTGATCTTGGCGCCCACGGTGCGGTGGCCGACGTCGGTGTGGACGGCGTAGGCGAAGTCGATCGGCGTCGAGTTGGACGGCAGCACCTTGACCTCGCCCTTCGGCGTGAAGACGTAGACCTCGTCGTCGAAGAGGTCGGTGCGGAAGGCCTTGAGAAACTCGCGCGGGTCGGTCTCGTCCTCCTGCCAGTCCATCAGCTGGCGGATCCAGGCGAGCCACTCCTCGTCGGCCTTGGCGTCCTTCTTCCCGCTCTTGTAGCCCCAGTGGGCGGCGACGCCGAACTCGGCCGTGTCGTGCATCTCGCGGGTGCGCACCTGGATCTCGAGCGGCCGGCCTTCGGGCCCGACGACCGTCGTGTGCAGCGCCTGGTAGCCGTTCAGCTTCGGCATCGCCACGTAGTCCTTGAAGCGGCCCGGCATCGGCTTCCAGAGCGAGTGGATCAGCCCGAGCGCGCCGTAGCAGTCGCGCGTGCCCTCCTCGCCGCCGCGCTCCGCGATCACGCGCATGGCCGTGAGGTCGTAGATCTCGTTGAACTCGCGACCCTTCTTGGCCATCTTGTCGTAGATCGAATAGAAGTGCTTCGCGCGTCCGGAGATGTCGGCCGGGATGTCGACCTTCTCGAGCTCGCGCTGCAGGGTCATCGCCGCCTCGCGCACGTGCTCCTCGCGGTCGGCGCGACGCTCGCTGACCATCGCCTTGATCTCCTCGTACTTGCGCGGATGGAGCGTGGCGAAAGCGAGATCCTCGAGCTCCCACTTGATCTTGTTGATCCCGAGCCGGTGCGCGAGCGGCGCGTACACCTCGAGCGTCTCCCTGGCCTTCTGCAACTGCTTCTGCTTGCCCAGGTACTCGATCGTGCGCATGTTGTGGAGCCGGTCGGCGAGCTTGATCAGGATCACGCGCACGTCCTGCGCCATCGCGACGATCATCTTGCGGTAGTTCTCGGCCTCGGCCTGCTCGCGGCTCTGGAACTGGATCCGCGTCAGCTTCGTCACGCCCTCGACGAGCTGCGCGATCTCGTCCCCGAACTCGGCCCGAACTTCCTTGATGTCGGTGTCGGTGTCCTCGACGACGTCGTGCAGGAGCGCTGCGGCGATCGTCTGCTCGTCGAGGTGCAGCTCGGCGCAGATCTTCGCGGCGCCCCAGGGGTGGTGAATGAAGTCCTCGCCCGAGCGGCGCTGCTGGCCTTCGTGCGCGTTCGCAGCGAAGGCGAACGCCCGCGCAAGCAGGTCGCGGTCGACGTCCTGGTTGTAGGCAGCGACGGTGTCGATCAGCTCGTCGATGAGCTCTTGATGCCGCTCTTGAGACTCGATCACCGTCATACGAAAAGTGTACTCCCGGCCTTTCCCGTGACCGTCGCGCGTAATTCCTCGCGCAGGAGGGAAGTCATTCGGAACGAACGATGGCCCTCATGCTCAAGAAGCGACAGGAACGAAAAGCGGCGCGCCTGGCGCGGCTGCTCGTCGCGCTGGACGACAGCGCACGCGACGTGCGCCCCTGGCGGCCACGACGCTCTCAGCCGGCGGCGCTCAGTGCCGCGGGCGGCCCTCGTCGGCCGTAGGCACGTAGCCCGGCGGGGCGCCTGAGTGGCCGCTGCCGCTATTCGGATCGACGTGGCCGGGGCCACTGCCCGCCGCGGCGAGCGCGTCGGTGTTCTTCCCGGGACGGCCGGGGTCGAGGCTCTGCTCCGAGCGCCGCAGACGCCTCAGCCTTCTCAGGATCCGTCCCATGAGCTCAGTGCCGAGGGCGGCCCTCGTCCGCCGGCGGGACGTAGTTGATCGGGAACTGATCGCCGCCTGAGCCGCCCTGAGCCCAGGCGTCGTCGTTCTCGACTGTGCGGCCCCCAAGCTCGGCAATCCGGTCGCTGCGATCGAAGGGCAGGAACTCGGCCTGCTTCAGCTTCTCCTTCAGCTTCTTCAGCAAGCCCACGGGCGAATGGTACGCCCTTAGGCGGCGCGTGCGAGCTCGGGCGACTCGAGTAGCGCGCGGAACCGCTCCGACTCGAGCAGATGCCGCCTCGCTCCGCCCTGAGCGAGCCCGAGCTCCGCGAAGATCGCCTCGGCGTCGGGGTCGCGCGCCTCCTTGCGCCATTCGCCCTTCAGCCACTCGCGCTTGGCGACGTAGCGGTCGTCGGCCTCGAACACGTAACGCACGTTGAGCTGCGGCGCGACCGTCCCGTTCCACTGGTTCGCCTCGAGCTTGAACGCGACGTCGAAGAGACCGGGCCGGCTCAGGCTTTCGAGCCGTCGGCCGAGCCGAAAAGCGATCGCGCTCCCCGAGTCGCGTCCGTCGGCGCGCACACGGAACTTCAGGTGCTTGCCCTCGCCGACGGCGGTCAGGTCGGCCAGCTCGCAGCCCGCGAGCAGCAGCGTCACGTTCGGGTTCCCCAGGCCGAACGGCGCGAGCCGCGCCAGCTCGTTGCAGAGCTCGAGCGTCAGCTCCGAGCCGTGGACGAGCGCGTCGACGAGCGCGGCCGGGCGCAGATCGTCGTCGGCGAGCGCGCCGTCGCCGACCGCTGCGAACGCCTCCGCGAAGGCGGGGACGTTCTCGGGCTTGATCGACAGCCCAGCGGCGGCGGCGTGACCGCCCCAGCGCTCGAGGTGGCCCGCGCACTGCCGCAAACCGTCGTGCAGGTCGAACCCGGCGATCGAGCGGCCCGAGCCCTTCCAGTCCCCGTCGGTGCCGGCGATCAGCACGACCGGCCGCGCGTAGCGCTCGACGAGCCGCGAGGCGACGATCCCGATCACGCCCTCGTGCCAGTCCGCGCCGGCAACGACGAACGCGCGGTGCCGGCGCTTGGCCTCCGGCCACGACTCGATCTCCTCGACCGCCTCGCGCAGGATCCGCTCCTCGACGGCCTGCCGGTCGCGATTCAGCTCCTCCAGCTGCTTGGCGAGCGCGGCAGCCTCCTCGCGCTCCTCGGTCAGCAGCAGCTCCAGCGCGGCCTCCGGCCTCCCCAGCCGGCCGGCCGCGTTCAGCCGCGGCGCGAGCCTGAAGCCGATCGTGCCCGCGTCGACCGCCGCCGGGTCGACGCGCGCGGCGCGCATCAGCTCCCGCAGCCCTGGCTTCTGCGTCCGCGCGAGCGTGCGCAGGCCCGCGACGGCGAGGCCGCGATTCTCGTCCAGCAGCGGCACGACGTCGGCGACCGTCGCCACAGCGACGAGGTCGAGGTGTCGCGCGAGCGCCTCCGAGTCGACGCCGAGCAGCGCCTGGCCGAGCTTCCAGACCACGCCGGTCCCGCAGAGCTCGCGGAACGGGTAGTCGCCGCGGTACGGCCCGACCACCGGGCACGCCGGCAGCGCGTCCCCGGGGCGGTGGTGGTCGGTCACAACCACGTCGAGCCCAAGCTCACGCGCGTGCGCGACCTCGGCGACCGCGGTCACGCCGCAGTCGACGGTCAGCACGAGGCCGACGCCCTCGCCGGCCAGCCGGGTGAGCGTCTCCCCCGCGACGCCGTAGCCCTCGTCGAAGCGGCTCGGCAGGTGGTACGAGACCTCCGCGCCCAGCTCGCGCAGGATCAGCACGGCCAGTGCCGTTGCGCAGATCCCGTCCGCGTCGTAGTCGCCGTGGACGCAGACGCGCGTTCCCGCCGCGACGGCCGCGCGGATCGCCGCGCACGCCTCGCGCATGTCGCCGAGCTCGAACGGGTCGTGCTCGGGCAGCTCGCCTGCGAGGAACGCTCGCGCCTGTTGCGGGTCCTCGAGACCACGGCGTGCGAGCACCGAGGCGAGCACTTCGCTCACCTCGAGCTCCGCCGCGAGGGTTTCGACCTCGCTGCGCTCGCACTCGTCTCGTAGCTGCCACGACATGGGCAGTCCACCGTACGGAGGGGCCCGGACGTTATTCGCGCGGCAGGCTGAGCCCAAGCAGCGAGAGCACGGCGATCACGGCGAACGCGGCCAGCGCGATTCCGGCTACGAGCCACGGACGGCGGCGGCGCCGCAGCGCCTCCCAGCCGACCTTCGCCCAGAGCACGACCACGCCCGCTCCGGCGCCCACGGCCACCACGATCACCGGCGCCAGCAGCGCGGCGCGCGAGAGCGAGATCTCGAACACCCAGACCACCGCCAGCACCAGCCCGGCGGTGACCAGGCCCGAGGCGATTGCAGCCCTGGTGCTCACCCAATGCAGTCTAGGGCCGGGGCTATCCTCCCCTTCGTGGATGCGGACAACTACTCGTCGGGCGACGACATCGTCGTCGAGTTCCTGCGCCTCCGCTTCAGCTTCAACGCCGCCGACTTCGCGCAGCGCGTGTGCGCGGCGGCCTTCCGGCTCGGGCTCGTGGACGAGAACGAGCTCGACATCGAGGAGACCGAGGACCTGGTCGAACTGACCGCCGACGGCGTGATCGAGGAGCCGCGCAGCGAGCTCGGCCGGTACCTCGTCCGTCACTGGGAGCGGCTTTCGCTGGTCGAGGGCGAGTCGCTCGTCTACTGGCTGCGAAAGCTCGTCTTCCGCGGCGCCTGGCTCGACCACCGCGTCAAGGACGGCCGGCTCGACGTGACCTGGGACGAGGGCGCGTCGGAGTTCGCCTACCTCGAGCCCGGCGGCGAGCGCGCGTTGCTCGAGCTCGCGCCGACGCCGTCCTGGCACGAGCTGCAGTTCAGGCGCTAGCGGCGGCGACCGCCTCGGCCAGCGTCGCCACCGCGACTCGGATCGCGGGCTCCGGCGAGACCGCGTAGCCCAGCAGCAGCGCGGGCTCGTTGCGCGGCCGGACGGCGTGCTCGCTCAGGCCGTAGAGCCCCAGCCCGCGCGCACGCGACTCCTCGAGCACCCGCGATTCGTCAGTGCCCGGCGGCAGCACCGCCAGCACGTGCAGGCCGGCGGCGATCCCGCGCACCTCGACCTGCGGCAGCTCGCGCGCGAGAGCCTCGATGAGGACATCGCGCCGGCGGCGGTAGCGCAGTCGCATCCGCCGGAGGTGACGGTCGAGCTCGCCGCGCTCGAGGAAGTCGGCGAACGCGAGCTGCTCCAGCCGCGGCGGTGCAATCACCGTGTAGAGCACTTGCTCGGCCAACGGACGAACGAGGCGCGAGGGCGCGACCAGCCAGCCCAGGCGCAGCGCCGGCGCGAGTGTCTTGCTCGCGGAGCCGAGGTAGGCCACGCGCTGGGAGGCGAGCCCTTGCAGCGCCCCCACCGGCGCCCGGTCGTAGCGGAACTCGGCGTCGTAGTCGTCCTCGGCGACAATCGCGTCGCGCCGCTCGGCCCACTCGAGCAGGCGCGCCCGGCGCCGCGGCGAGAGGACGACCCCGGTCGGAAACTGATGCGCGGGCGTGATCAGAACGGCGTCCGGCGACGCGGCCTCGAGCGCGGCGACGTCGATGCCCTCCTCGTCCACGGGAACCGGCACCGGCCGGAGACCCGTGCGGGCGACGATCCTCCGGATCACGGCGTGCCCGGGATCCTCGACGCCGATCGTCTCGCGGCCCTCGTCGCGCAGCACCGAGCACAGCACCCCGATTGCCTGGGCGAAGCCGCCGCCGACGAACGCGTGCTCGGCGGTCGCAGAGACTCCTCGCACACGGCCGAGGTACGAGACGAGCGCGGCCCGCAGCGCCGGCGAGCCGCGGACGTCGCCGTAGGCGAGCTCGAGGTCCGGTGCGGCCTTCACCGCGGCGCGGTACGAGGTGAGCCACCTGTCACGCGGGAAGGCGGCGTAGTCGGGCAGGTCGGGCCGCAGGTTGTGATCCGGCTGGTAGGCGCGCGCGGCAGCCGCGGGCTCGGGAGCTACCTGGATGCGCGCAACGCGCGGGCTCGCGCCGCGGCGCAGCAGCAGGTACCCCTCGGCGCCGAGCTGGGCGTAGGCGCCGACGACGAGGCCGCGCGAGACGCCGAGCTGCGCGGCCAGGGCGCGGGTCGAGGGCAGCGGGGTGCCGGGCTTCAGGCGGCCGTTGCGGACCGCGCTGCGGAGCTGGCCCTCGAGCTGGGAAGCGAGCGTCACGGGCGCGCTGCGGTCGAGCTCGACGAGCAGCTCTCGGGCTTGGCTCGAGTGGTCCACGAAATCGATACCGATGTGGACCTTAACAGTGGCCAATGGCGTCTCTAGCCTGCTTTCCGTCAAGCGCCGGAAACCGCCGATCGGAGGGGTTCTGATGAGACGGATCGTGGCCTTCTGCAGCAGCGTCGTCGTCGCCGGGGTGATCGTCGTGGCCGCGGTCGGCGCGTCCGGGAGCGCGCAGGTCGTCGCGCGCATCGACACGGGACTCGGCCCCTGCTCGGAGACCGGCGGGCTCGGCAGCCTCTGGGTCGGCGTCGGCGGCGCCGGCCTGCTCGTGCGCATCGACCCCGCGACCAACGCCGTCACCGGCTCGGTCGACGTGGGCGTCGGCCCGTGCGGCGTCGCGATCGGCGGCGGCAGTGTCTGGGTCGACGGCTACGGGACGAGCTCGGTGATCCGGGTCGACCCCACGCGCATGAAGGTGACCAAGACGATCCCGATGCGCGACCAGATCTGGGACGTGACCTACGGCGCCGGCTCGGTCTGGGCGACGGAGCCCAACCGCGCGTACGTCGACCGGATCAACCCCAAGACGAACAAGGTCGGCCGGCGGATCCACATCCCGAAGTCCGGTCCGGCCAACCTGCGGTACGGCGGCGGGGCGGTCTGGGTCGGCTCGCTCTTCGGCCGCCGCGTGTTCCGGATCGACGCTCGGACCAATCGGGTCACGAGCGTGCGCGTCGGCGAGAAGCCTCGCTCGGTCGCGGTGACCAGCAGCGCGGTCTGGGTCTCGAACAACGGCTCGAACACGGTCTCGCGGATCGACCCGAAGACGCGGAAGGTCGTCGCAACCATCAGGGTCGGCCAGGGGCCGGAGAACGCCGCCGTGGCACCGGACGGAACGGTGTTCGTCCCGAACGTCAACGCCGACACCGTCTCGAGGATCGACCCGGCGACGAACACCGTCATCGAGACGATCCCGGTCGGGCTCGGGCCGTTCCCGGCCGCGAGCGCGTTCGGCGACATCTGGGTCCCCAGCTCGCGCGGCACGGAGGTCTACCGCCTGCACGTCAGCTGAGCTTGACTCCAGACTTACGTAAGCGTACACTTACGTAAGTCATGGCTTACAGAGACGCCATGGATGCGTTGGGCGACCGAACCCGCCGGGCAATCTTCGAGCAGCTGCGCTCGGGCCCGCGGGCGGTCGGCGAGATTGCGGACGAGCTGCCGGTCAGCCGCCCCGCCGTCTCGCAGCACCTGCGCGTGTTGAAGGAGGCGGGCCTAGTGACCGAACGACGCAACGGCACGCGGCGGATCTACCGGCTCGATCCGGACGGGCTGGGAGAGCTCCGCGACTACTTCGACGACTTCTGGAGCGAGGCCCTCGCCGCCTTCAAGGCGATGGCCGAGGACGAGAGGAGGAACGGATGAGCACGCAGGCAACGGAGACGGAGGCGATCAAGCGCTCCGTCACGGTCGACTGCTCGGTCGAGCACGCGTTCGAGACGTTCACCGAGCGGATCGCCGATTGGTGGCCGCTCGGCAAGCACTCGATCGCGCAGTACGAGTCCGGCAACGCGGCCGAGACCGTCGTTTTCCAGGGCGGCGCCGGCGGGCAGGTCT
Organism: Gaiellaceae bacterium; assembly: GCA_035473395.1. GTDB lineage: Bacteria > Actinomycetota > Thermoleophilia > Gaiellales > Gaiellaceae > AC-32. The sequence continues at coordinate 3,398 of DATIOF010000001.1, read as the reverse complement.
ACGAGCGGACGAGCAAGGGCGAAGAGCTGAAGTGGGCCGACGTCGTCGCCTACGAGCCTCCCCATCGCTTCGTCCTCGCCTGGCGGCCGAGCCGCGAGCAGGAGGGGCCGAAGACGGAGATCGAGGTCACCTTCACCGACGAGGGCGGCAAGACTCGCGTCGACCTCGAGCACCGCGGCTGGGAAGGGCTGGGCGCAGAGGCGGCCGAGGCACGGCAGGGCTACAGCGAGGGGTGGGAATCGGTCCTCGCTGCCTTCGGCGACAGCGCGAACGGCTAGCTCGGATCAGAACAGCGCGTCGGCGTCCGCAGGGGCGCCGACGTGCTGGCGTCCGAGCTTCGTCACGATCCGGCCGCGCGGCGTGCGCTGCAGGAAGCCAAGCTGGAGCAGGTACGGCTCGTAGACGTCCTCGATCGTGTCGGGCTCCTCGCCGAGCGCGACCGCCAGCGTCGAGAGGCCGACTGGGCCACCCTCGAACTTCTCGACCACGGCGCGCAGCAAGGCGCGGTCGGTGCGCTCGAGCCCGCGGTCGTCGACCTCGAGCAGGTCGAGCGCCTCGCGGGCGATCTCGGTCGTGATCGCCCCTTGGTGCCGGACCTCGGCGACATCGCGGACGCGCCGCAGGATCCGGTTCGCGATCCGCGGCGTGCCTCGTGAGCGGCGCGAGATCTCCTCCGCGGCCTTGGGCGCGATCTCGACGTCCAGGATCTGCGCCGAGCGGCGGACGATCCGCCCGAGCTCCTCGGGCTCGTAGTGCTCGAGCCTGAAGGTCATCCCGAAGCGGTCGCGCAACGGCGTCGTCAGCAGGCCGGTGCGGGTCGTCGCACCGATCAGGGTGAACGGCGGCAGGTCGAGCGTGAGCGTGCGGGCTGCCGGTCCCTGGCCGACGATGATGTCGAGCCGGAAGTCCTCGAGCGCCGGATACAGGATCTCCTCGACCGCCCGGTTGAGCCGGTGGATCTCGTCGATGAACAGGATGTCGCGCTCGCCGAGGCCGGTCAGGATCGCCGCCACGTCGCCCTTGCGCTCGAGAGCCGGGCCGGCGGCCGAGCGCAGGCCGACGCCGAGCTCCTCGCGGACGATGAAGGCGAGGCTCGTCTTCCCGAGCCCGGGCGGGCCGATCAGCAGCAAGTGGTCGAGCGCCTCCCCGCGGGAGCGTGTCGCCTCGAGCGCGATTGCGAGCTGCTCCTTGACGCGCTCCTGGCCGACGAACTCGTCCAGCGAGCGCGGCCGCAGCGAGCGTTCGAGCTCGTCCTCCTCCGGCAGCACGGCCGGCGCCAGGAACTGCGCCTCGGCCTCGGTCTCGATCTCGGTCACGCCAACGCTTCCTCGCGGACTGCGCATCGACCGGTCGTTTCAGACGGCCGCACGAGCCAAGCTCGCCCGGCCTGACATCGGCATCGCAAGCGACGCCTCACGCCGCCCTCAGGGCCTGGCGCACGCGCTCCTCGGGCGAAAGCTCGGGATCGGTGGCGGCCAGCGCCTCCTCGGCCTCGGTCACCGACCAGCCGAGCTCCACCAGCGCGTCGCGGGCGACCGCGTGCGGCTTGCCGGCGATCGGCGTCGGCTCGTCCATCGAGCCGAGCTTCTCCTTCAGCTCGAGCACGACTCGCTGCGCCGTCTTCTTGCCGATCCCCGGGATCGCCTCGAAGCGCGCGGTGTCGTCGAGCGCGATCGCCCGTCGCAGGTCTGCGGGCGACGAGCCGGAGACGATCGCCAGCGCGACCTTCGGCCCGACCCCGGACACGGCGAGCAGATGCTCGAAGAGCTCGCGCTCGGCGGCCTCGCCGAAGCCGTAGAGCTGGAGCGTGTCCTCGCGCACGTGCAGGTAGGTGTCGAGCGAGATCTCTCCCCCGCTCTCGGCCAGGCGCGCGGCCGTCGGGGTCACGGCCAGCGCGTAGCCGACGCCGCCGACATCGAGCACGATCCGCTCACCGGCACGCGCAACGGCAGTTCCCCGCAGACGCGAGATCACACCGGGAGGTTAGGCACCGGAACGGACGTTCCTGCGGACGTTGAACCCGAGCCGCTCAGGTCATATCGTGCGGTCCGATGCGAGCGGGACTCCTGGTGCTCGTCCTGGCCGCGACTGCGACCGTGGTGCTCGGCGCGGCCGGCACCGGTCGGGCGCGGCGTGTCGAGGGCGCGTTCATCGGGCCGTACACCGGCGTCGCCACCGGCGGAGTCGACCGCTTCGGCCACAAGGACAACCAGTCGAGCGACCCCAAGACCCATGTCGTCAGCAACTCGAACGACTCCTACCGCGGCCGGCTCACCTATTCGTTCCGGATCGACAACGGCGTGATCAAGGGCACCGGCAACGGCGTGTACCAGTCGGCGACCTGGCATCTCGCGGGGACGAACGGCGACAAGGGCTCGTTCGACTGCGACATCCCGATCACGACCCAGCCTTACAGCGTCCGCATCGCCGGCTTCGCGGGCGGCGGGTCGCTCTACATCCAGTTCTTCATCAACGACGACGCGCTCGAACGGAACGCCGACTACGACTGCGGCGCGCAGTTCAAGGGCTTCGCGACCAGCAGCCATTACCTCCAGGAATCGTTCCAGCTCGCGCAGGAGGAACAGCCGGGCGGCTACCTCGTCCTCGATCAGCACCACCCGCATATCGGCCACCTCGCGTACAACGACATCGGCGGCCCGCCCGAGAACCACCACGTCAGGACCGGCGCCTGGGACATGACGATCCAGGCGCCTTCGCAAACCGGCCCGCCCGCCAGCGGGGGCCCGGGGCCGGGCGGCTCGAAGCAGCGCAACCCTTCGACCCGGATGTGCACGATTCAGGGAACTTCGCACCGCGACGTGCTGCGCGGGACGAGCGGCGACGACGTCATCTGTGGCTTCGGCGGCAACGACTCGATCAACGGCCTCGGCGGCAACGACCTGATCTTCGGCGGCCCCGGGAACGACACGCTCGTCGGCGGCCCCGGGCTCGACAGCCTCTACGGCGACGCCGGCAACGACGTCTTCCAGGCCAGGGACGGCGAGCGCGACACAGTGATCGGCGGCCCCGGTCGCGACCGCGCGACGATCGACAAGGGCAAAGACCGGACGCAGAGTGTCGAGCGCCGAAGCTAGCTCGCGCGTGCTTTCATCAGCGGCGGCGCCATCGCGTGGCAGATCGCGACCGCCAGCGCGTCGGCCGCGTGGTGTGGCGTCGGGACAACCTTCAGGCCGAGGATCGCCGCGACCATCCGCTGCACCTGCGCCTTCTCGGCGCGTCCGTAGCCGCAGACCGCCTGCTTGACGCTCGACGGCGCGTACTCAGCGCACTCGATGCCGTACGAGGCGGCTGCGACGAGCACGGCGCCGCGCGCCTGTCCGACGGAGAGCGCGGTGCGGGCGTCGACGCCGACGAACGACTCCTCGAGGACGACCGCA